>JAYTUE010000027.1:0-38350 GCA_043744715.1 Verrucomicrobiota bacterium
ACGATGGTGATGTCCTCGCCCTTGGCCGGGGCGGAGATGATGACCTTCTTGGCGCCGGCGGTGATGTGGCCCTTGGCCTTCTCGGCTTCGGTGAAGAGGCCGGTGGACTCGATCACGATGTCCACGCCGAACTTGGCCCAAGGCAGCTCGGCCGGGGTCTTGGCGCTGACGACGTGGATGTCCTTGCCGTTGACCACGAGCACGTCGTCCTCGGCCTTGTCGGGGGAGGATTTCTTGGACGACACGGTGCCGTTGAAGCGGCCCTGGGTGGAGTCGTATTTGACGAGGTAGGCCAGATTGTCGGCGGGCACGATGTCGCCGACCGCGACGACTTCGATTTCTTTGCCAACAAGGCCCTGCTCGACGAGAGCGCGGAAAACCAGACGGCCGATTCGGCCGAAACCATTGATCGCAACTTTGATAGCCATAATTCAGTTCAAGTATCGGAAACCAGTTCAGGCTCGAACGGAATGTCGAGCGACCGGCAATGTAGCTGAGGGGAGATCGACAGCGTCAATTGGTAATTCTGGCACCAAACCCTCCGGCTACTTCGAGAGCACCCGGTAGAACTTCGCCGGAGGAACCGGAGCCGCCGTGTCGATCACACGGAGGTAGCCGTTGGAAAGGACGGGCGTAACCCCCAACGGATTCCACACGGGCGCCGCCGGATTGGTTGCGGACTGGACTTCAAACAGCGACACGTCGCCCGCCGAAAAGGCTGATCCGTCCGGCTTGCGCAGGAGCAGGAGCGTGTTGTTTCCGGAAGGGCCGATCAGGCTGACGATCTTCGACGAGGCGGCGGCCGTGACGAGCTTCGCGGGGCCTGTGTCGAGGCCGAAGGCGCCATAGACGATCGGCCGAATTTGCAACGCGAACGATCCGGCCTGGGTGAAGGCGATGGTCGCGTTGGTCGTCACGGCCAGCATGTTGGTCTGCGGTGCGGTCAGTTCGTCGCAGTTGGTAAAGACAATGTCATCGACCAGCCATCCCACATCGGAATCTGTCTGGGGGAAAAAGCTGCCGATCGACATCGCGTAATTGAAACGGACCTGGATCGAGCGGTTTGTAAGGCTAGCCAAAGATACCGTGCGGAGGGTGAAGCTCCCTTCGCCCGAGCCCCCTGTTCCCGCCTGCGAATACAGATCCTGCCAAGAAGCGCCGTTCTGCGAGACTTGCACCCTGGCTACCTGGTTGGCCGACGCCCAGCCAAGGCGGCTTTGGAACTGGAGCTGTCCTCCCGTCCGAACGAGCACCATCCGGTTGATCTGGAAGTTCTGGTCCGTGGCCGAGGGATGGGCGAGGTGAAAGGCCCTTGTCCCCGAGGCTTTCAGATCGGAGACGATCAGCGGATAGCCGCCCGAGGTATTGGAGATAACTCCGCTGAGGCCGTTCTCTGCGCCTTCCGAGCCCGCCAGATTGGTTCGCAGGGAAAGGATCGTCTGATAACCCGAGGCCTTTGCCACTGGGACGAAGGTGAACGCGCCGGACGTTCCCACGGCAACGCCACCGGGTCCGCTGATCAGCGGGTCGACCGAATCGGCCGCCCTCATCGCCGGATCGAACACCGTCACCAGGTAGGTGAAGTTGCTGCTGTTCCCCCCGATTAAGACGTTGTTCAGGGTGACCTGGTAAACCGTGTCCGCTGCGGGCAGCGGATACGACGTGGTCGCGTTGCCGCTGAGCGATCCCGGGCGGAACACGATCGTCTCCTCGCCCGCACCGGGCGTCACCGCTTCGATGGGGGCCGAAATGGCAACGCCGTTGGAAGTCACCGCGACCGTCGTGCCGGCGAAGTCCGCGCCCGGAAAGGAGAAGGACCAGCGGTTGAACGTGACCGGGCTCGGCACAAACCCCGGCGGCGGCCAGGCCACGAAGCCGTCGCGCACAGCAGGCCGGGGACCGCCGTAGTTGCCGTCGAAGACCCAGATCGCGTTCGCGGACAAGTTGGTTCCGGAGGCCTGGATGTCCCCGGTCCCGAAGATCTGCGTCTGCGGATAGAGGAACCAGCGGCGGTGGCCGACGGCCGCGTTGTTCGCGCCCTGGTCACGGATGAATCCGTCAACGGCGGTCGGCCCGGCGCTACCGATGGCGATGTTGGCGTTGCCTGCGGCCTCGTAGCCGTTGGCGGTATAGCAGGACCATGTGTTCGGCGGGAAATGGCTGAGGGCGTTGTTCGCGCTCATCATCAGCGCCGCCTCCTGCGACTTGGCGCTGAAAGTCGCGTCCAAGGTCGTGGACGAAGGAAGCCCCGCCATCGCGCGGTAGTAGTTGAGCCGCCGGAGCACGGCTTCTTTCAGCGCGGCGCTGGTCGTGCCCGCGACACAGTTCGAGACGTTTCCGTTCCAGCCGCTCGCCACGCCGACCGACGCGGCATAGACGGTGTTGAAGAGGTTGCGCGACTCCTCGCGGTTGGTGGCGACCACGGCGTAGTTGCCCGTGAGGTCCATCAGCCTCGGCTTCGACTTCGGCAGCCGGGAGACAAACTCCGCCGTCGGAGCGGCGGGCGGGGAACCAAGCAACAAGTCCGACGACGCCACCGCGGGAATATCCGCAGCCAGGAGCGGGATCGCCAGAAGGCCCAGGAGGACGATAAAGCATTTCATAGGCGGAGAATTTACTGGTTGCCGGAACGGGGACAAAAACAGCGATCTGGTCATTGAATCCCGGCGCGGTTAGATGAGTCGGATCCTAACTCGAAGCCGCACCATCTGACACCATGTTTTCAACGCTAGGACGAATTTCCGGCCACGTCGTGCTCGCCGCTTCCATCTGGGGCGGGGAGCACGCCGCCCTGGCGGCCACGGTGGATTTCACCCGCGACATCCAACCCCTGATCGCGGGGCGCTGCATCGATTGCCACGGGCCGAAAAAGCAGGAGTCGGGACTCCGCCTCGATTCGCGGGCCGCCGCGCTCAAGGGCGGCGATCATGGCCCCGCCTTCGTCATCGGAAAACCGGCCGCCAGCCTCCTGATCCAGGTCGTCACGGGCAAACACCCCGACTTGGAGCAGATGCCGAAGAAGGGGGAGAAGCTCACCCCTGCCGAAGTCGCCCTCATGGCAGACTGGCTCGCCCAAGGCGCGGTCTGGCCGGATACACGGAATTCAAAATTGGGAATTCAAGATTCCGAGAAGCCGCATTGGGCCTTCCAACCGATCGCCCATCCCAAGACGCCCTCGGTCAGGAACCGACGACAGGTAAGGAGCGTCATCGACAGTTTCGTCCTGCAACGGCTCGAGCAAGAAGGACTGAAGCTCTCCGACGAAGCGGACAAGGCCGCACTCGTGCGCCGTCTTTCGCTCGACCTCATCGGTCTGCCGCCGACGCCGGCGGAGATCGACGCGTTCCTCGCGGACCGTTCCCGCGACGCCTACGCCAGGCTCGTGGATCGTCTGCTGGCCTCGCCGCACTACGGCGAGAAGTGGGGACGCTGGTGGCTCGACGCCGCGCGCTACGCCGACTCCAACGGCTTCGAGAAGGACCGCACGCGCTCCATCTGGCCCTACCGCGACTGGGTCATCCACGCGCTCAACGCCGACAAACCCTTCGACCAGTTCACCGTTGAGCAGCTCGCCGGCGACATCCTTGCTAAAGGCGGCGCGACGCCGTCCGGCGCAGCGAATCTCGAACTGGGAAAGGCGACTGGGTTCCTCAGAAACTCCATGATCAACATGGAAGGCGGCATCGAGCCGGAGAAGTTCCGCGTCGAGACCCTCATCGACCGCGTCGATGCCGTGGGCCGGACGTGGCTCGGCCTGACGATCGCCTGCGCCCAGTGCCACAACCACAAATACGATCCCATCTCCCAGAAGGAGTATTACGAGTTCTACGCCTTTCTGGACCAGGACGACGAACCCAGCCTCGAAGTCCCGACGGAGGCGCAGATGGCGAAGCGTTCCGCGATCCTCGCCAAGGTCCGCGTCCACGAAGACGCGCTGCTGGCCGATCCTGTGGTAATTTCAAAGTTCCGAGCGTGGGTGAAAAACCAGCCTTCGGTCACTTGGCAGCCGCTCGATGCGAAGGAGTGGCATTCCACGCCGATGAAGTTCGAGAAGCAGGAAGACCTGTCCCTTCTCGGAGGCGGCGATGTCTACAACACCGGCGTCCTCCGCGTCTGGGTCGACACGCAGACGACGAACATCACCGGCCTCCGGCTCGAAGCGCTGAACAACGCCAACCTGCCGTTCAACGGACCCGGCATCGACGGCAAGGGCGACTTCATGGTCAACGAATTCACCGTCGAAGCCACGCCGCTCCGCGACATCCGGGCGGACGTTCCTGGCGTGACCAACACCGCCGCCGTCACCAACCAGATCGTCTTCCGCCGCGCCGTGGCCGACTGGGAATCGCCCGAGTCGCCCGCGTCCAAGATGATCGACGGCGTGACGACGAACGGCGGATGGGCTTCCGCGACCAGCCCCGGCCGTCGCAACCAGGAACGCCGTGCCGTCTTCGAGGCGGACAAGCCGTTTGGTTTCGAGGGCGGCACGCGCCTCCAGATCACGCTCAACTGCAAACCTCCCGGCGGCCTCAACGTCTCCGGTGGCAAGGTCTCGAACTTTCTCATCGGCCATGTGCGCTTCAGCCTCACGACCGAGACGGGTCCGTTGTCGGTGGACCTCTTGAGCGAACGGCAGCGATTTGAAGCAAAGCGCGGGGCAGATTTCTCGCCACCGGAAATTTTTCGCACTTTCCTTTTCAAGGAACCCTCGCTCGCCCAGGGCGCCGCCGCTTGGGAAGCGCTTTGGAAAGACTGGCCCGCCGCCGAGAACTCGACGCTGGCCCTCTCGCAGCGGCCGACGCCCAGGACGACGAAGATCTTCCGCCGAGGCGACTGGCAACGGCTGGGCGACAGCGTTTCCGCCGATACGCCGAAGGTTCTCCCGCCGTTCCCTGCCGATCTCCCGCGCAACCGTCTCGGCCTCGCCAAGTGGCTCGTCGCGCCGGAGAACCCGCTGACCGCGCGCGTCATCGTCAACCGCGTCTGGCAGCAGTATTTCGGGCAAGGCCTCGTGACCACGCCCGAGGACTTCGGCGTCCGCAGCGAAGCCCCGTCCCATCCCGAGCTGCTCGACTGGCTCGCCGGCGAATTCGTCCAACGTGGTTGGAGTCTGAAGGGACTTCACCGCCTCATTGTTTCCTCCGCCACCTACCGCCAATCCTCCCGCGTCACGCCCGCCTTGCTGGAGAAGGACGCCTACAACCGCCTCCTCGCCCGCAGCCCGCGCCTCCGCGTCGAGGCCGAGACCATCCAGGACATCGCCCTGCGCGCCAGCGGCCTGCTCAGTCCGAAGATCGGCGGGCCGAGCGTCTTTCCGTTGTTGCCCGAGGGCGTCATGTCCCTCAGCTACGGCCCCATCCCATGGAACGTGAGCGAAGGCGACGACCGTTACCGCCGCGCGATGTATACCTTCTGGAAACGCTCCGTGCCGTATCCCGCGCTCGTCACCTTCGACGCGCCGACGGCAGAGCAAAGCTGCGTCCGCCGGATGCGCTCCAACACGCCGTTGCAGGCGTTGGTCACGTTGAACGAACCGACCTTCAACCAGGCCGCGCGTTGGCTCGGCTACCGCGCCCTGGCCGAAGGCGGCAAGAATGACGATGCCCGATTGGCCTTCGCCTTCCGCATCTGCACCGCGCGCCAGCCTGACGCCAAGGAACTGAAAGCCCTTCGCAGCCTACTGACCGATGCCCGCGCCGAGTTCGCCGCCTCCGGCAAGGACGCCGCCGCCGTCGCCTTTGCCGATCCGAAGAACCCGGTGCCGCTTCCCGCCGGCGCCAACACGGTGGATCTCGCCGCGTGGTCGGCCGTCAGCCGCGCCCTGCTGAACCTCGACGAAACGATCACGAAGGAATGAACCGATGAACCTCCTCCAAGAATTCGCCGCTGAACGCAGCCGCTTCCTGTCACGCCGTTGGTTCTTCCGCGATTGCGCGCTCGGGCTTGGCTCCATTGCGCTTGGATCGTTGCTCGGCGGGCGGGCCGGAGCCGCCGTGGCCAATCCGCTCGCGCCGAAGCAGCCGCACTTCGCGCCCAAGGCCAAACGTGTCATCTACCTCTTCCAGGCCGGCGCACCGAGCCAGCTCGACATGTTCGACTACAAACCCGCGCTGGAGAAGTGGAACGGCAAACCCATCCCGCCCGAGATCGTGAAGGGCCAGCAATACGCCTTCATCAAGCCTGACGCCGCGCTCTACGCCTCGGAGTTCAAGTTCGCCAAGCACGGCAAGAGCGGCGCCGAGGTCTCCGACGCCATCCCGCATCTCGCGAAGGTCGTGGACGACATCGCCATCGTGAAGTCGGTGGCCACCGACGCCTTCAACCACGCCCCCGGCCAGATCTTCATGAACACCGGCTCGCAGCAGTTCGGCCGGCCGAGCATGGGCGCGTGGGTCACCTACGGGCTCGGCAGCGAATCGCAGGATCTCCCTGCCTACGTCGTGCTGAATTCGGCGGGCGGACTCAGCGGCGGCTCGGGCAACTTTGGCTGCGGATTTCTCCCGACGGTTTTCCAGGGCGTGCCGTTCCGCAAAGGCGTGGACCCGGTTCTGCATCTGTCGAATCCCGCCGGCATCAGCGGGCGTCTCCAGCGCCGCACGCTCGACGCGATCAAGGAGTTGAACGAACACCGTCTCGGCCTCGTGGGCGACCCCGAGATCGCCACGCGCATCAACTCCTACGAGATGGCCTACCGCATGCAGACGAGCGCGCCCGACCTCGTCGATATTTCCAAAGAATCCAAGGAGACGCTCGCGATGTATGGCGCCGAGCCGGGCAAGGCGTCCTACGCGAACAACTGCCTCCTAGCGCGGCGGCTCATCGAACGAGGCGTGCGCTTCGTCCAGCTCTTCCACGAGGCCTGGGACCATCACAGCGACGTGAAGGGCGGCGTGAAAACCCAGTGCGGCCTGACCGACAAGGCGAACGCCGCGCTCATCCAAGACCTGAAGCAACGCGGCCTGCTCGATGACACGCTCGTCATCTGGGGCGGCGAATTCGGCCGCACGCCCATGGTCGAAGCCAGCGCGGAACTCGGCCGCAAGCTCGGTCGTGATCATCATCCTCAGGCCTTCACCATGTGGCTGGCCGGCGGCGGCGTAAAACCCGGCCTGACCATGGGCGAGACGGACGAGTTCGGCTTCCAAGTCACCAAAGACCGCGTCCACGTCCACGACCTGCACGCCACGATCCTGCACCTGCTGGGCTTCAACCACGAGAAGCTGACCTACCGCTTCCAGGGCCGCGACTTCCGCCTCACCGACGTCCACGGAGAAGTGGTCGAGAAGCTGTTGGCGTAGATGGAGGCGCTTTTGTCTGGTAGGCCGGGCATCCCTGCCCGGCGAGTGGGTGTTGCGTCGCGCCCATCGTGCAGGAGCACCTTCTGGCCGGGCGAGGACGCGCGGCCTACGGCCACTTCAACCGACGATGTGTTTCGAGAGCCGTGTGCGGATGCGACGCCAGAACTGCTGCCTCTCCGTGAGCGGGCCGCCGTCGTCGGGAAGATCCGGCAATGACGCCTTGGCCTGCGTGGAGTGAAGGGCCTTCGCGAGGTCCATGGATGTGGCGTTGTGGAAGAGATACACCCCGTCGAGCGTGTCGACCGAGGGCCAGTTGCGGCGGCGGATCTTGAAGTCGGGGCGGAAGTTGAACTGGCAGGGAAGTATGCGGAGCTGGTCGAAATACTTCGTCTGCACGACTTCGTTGATGACCCACTGGTCGTCCGCGACGGTCCGGAAATGCCTCCGCCCGCGTGCGAGGATCTCGGCGCGGATTTCCCGGCTGCGGGCCAGATTCCAGAAGGTCACGCCGCCGTTGAGGAAGTTGCTCGTGTAGCCCTGGCCGAGAATGTAGCGGCTGCCGACGTTCTCGACGCAGGCGGCCATGGCGAAGTCGCGCAGGATGGAGTCGAACGCGGGCAGCGGTCGCAGGCAGAGCACGTCGAGACTGTCCACGACGAGAACGTTGTCGACGTCCAGTTGGTCGATCAGTCCGTGCCGCCGGAAATACACTTCGCGCAACGGATGGGAGAAATCCGGCACCGGCGCGACGAGGTGGTATTCGATTCCCGGCAGCCGCCGTTTCGGCAGTTCCTTCCCGAGGATGAACGCGTGGAGCGGGATTCCCGGGTTGTGCGCCGCGAAGCTGGTGAAGGTGTAGTCGAGATGTTCCGTGGACCGGCCCATGGCCACGGTCACGATGGCGGAACGAGTTGCTGGCGTCGCAATGGTCATCAGTCTGGCCCGGTCCAAAATCCAAATCCGGGCCGGAAGAGACTAAGGAAACCCCGGCCGATTGGGGCAGGATATTTTTCCGGATCGGCCCGTCATCCCACGGCGGCCGGATCATGGCGGCCGGAAACTATTCCACCTCCGGCGTAATTCCCCTGAAGCCTGAGCGCGGTCGTGACGACAACCTGATAGGTATGTTCTGGAATCTTTGGAAGCGTGACAAAAGCGGGACGAAGACCGCCGGGGGGGAACCATCGGGGGAATTGCGGCCCGAAGCCGAATCTTCCGAGTCGTGCCCGAAGCTCCAGTCGCTTGCGGCCGAGGCCCTGACGCGCGTCCCCAGGCCCAGGATCATCGTCTGGTCGAGGACCGTGTCGGAGGTGGATCTCCTGCGCGCCACGCTCCGTCCGCTTTCGGCGAAGTTCGACCTGCACTTCACCTCGTCGGGCGACGAGGTGCGCCGCCTGGCCCATTCCGACAACTGCGACGGCGTCATCGTGCCCGTCAGTTCGGAGACGGGCGCGGAAGTTGATTTCCTCAAGGAGATCACCGTGTTCCGGCCTGGGGCGTTCCGGCTCGTCCGCTCCTCCGAACGATCGCTGGTGGAGGCGCTCGGCAAGGACCAGTTCACCCACCATGTGCCCCTTGATCCGGACCCTGAGACCTGGGAGGGCATCCTCGACCGCTGCGTTTTGATGCGCACTTGGATGGAGACGCCGGACCTGAAGGCCCTCATCGGAAAGATGAAGAAGCTGCCCGCTCTCCCCAATGTCTACACCCGCGTCGTGGATGAGCTGAATTCACCCGAGGCCAGTTTGGCCAAGGTGGCGGAGCTCGTCGCGGAGGACCCCGTCGTCACGGCGAAGATGCTCCAGTTGGTCAACTCCTCTTTCTTCGGCCTCCACCAGCAGATCGTCAGCGCGGCGGATGCCGTGATGTTTCTGGGCGCCGACCGTGTGAAGGGGCTGATCCTCGTCGCCCGTGTCTTCTCCCAGTTCGATCCCAAGATCATCGCGGCCCTCGGACTCGACCAGCTCTGGAACCATTCGATGAAGACCGGCGCCTACGCGCAGTCGATCGCGAAGTCGGAGGTCCGGGATGCGCGAATCGCCGCCGCCGCCTTCACCGCAGGCCTGCTCCACGACGTCGGCAAGCTGATGCTCGCGGGCAATCTTCCGGAGGAATACCTCAAGGTCCTCGGCGTATCCCGCAGCGAACGGATTCCGATCAGCGTCGCCGAACAGCAGGCCTTCGGGGCCACGCACGCGGAGCTCGGCGGCGTGCTCATGGGGTTGTGGGGACTGCCCCTTGAACTCATCCAGTCCGTCGGCTGGCACCACGCCCCCGGCCTGAGCGGCGACCGCAAGTTCAGCGTCCTGACCGCCGTCCACGCGGCCAACGCCATTGCCTCGGACAATCCGGAAGGCGCGGCCCGCAGCAAGGGGCTGGACACCGACTACCTCGCTTCCATCGGCCTGCAGGACCGCCGGAATCAATGGCGGGAGGTCTGCGGACTGGAGCCCGGCGCCGAGGACAAATCAGGAACCGCTTCGAAACGCCGATGACGGGGGCGGAAGTTTTCCCTGGGCGGGATTCTTGACGATCAGGGACGCTTAAGGTCGTCTCTCCCGCATGTCACCCATGCGCATCCCCCTCACCTGTATCCTTGCCGCTGCGGCGCTGACCGCGCAGGCGGACATAAAACTTCCCGCCCTCTTCACCGAGCACATGGTGCTCCAGCAGGGCAAGCCGCTCCAGTTCTGGGGCTGGGCCGACAAGGACGAGAGCGTCACCGTCGAGTTCAACGGCGTGAAGACCACCGTCACCCCCGGCTCCACCGGCCGCTGGCAGGCGACGCTTCCCGCGCGCAAGGCGGGCGGCCCCTACAGGCTCGAGTTCCGCGGCCGCAACACCATCTCCTACTCCGACGTCATGGTCGGCGAAGTGTGGATCTGCTCCGGTCAGTCGAACATGGAATGGCCGTTGTCCCGTTCCTACCAGCCCCAGAAGGACATCACCCACGCCGCCAATTCCATGATCCGCCTCTTCACCGTGCCCAAGCTGAAGGCGGAGGCCCCGGTCACCGACGTGAAATCCTCCTGGCAGATGTGCACTCCCGAGACCGTCCAGAGCTTCTCTGCCGTCGGCTACTACTTCGGACGCGATCTGCAGAAAGCCCGCGGCGTGGCCGTCGGCCTGATCCACACGTCCTGGGGCGGCTCCCCTGCCGAGGTCTGGATGCGCGAGGAAGTCCTCACCTCCAACCCGCGTTACAAGGCCGAAATCATGGATACCTACGCGCCGCAAGGTGAGCGGTTCCAGCAGGCGTTGGCCACATGGGAGAAGGAAGCCGCCGCCGCGAAAGCCGAAGGCAAACCCTTCACCAAGCAGCGCCCCAATGCCGGCTGGCGTCCCACCGAACTCTACAACGGCATGATCGCCCCGCTCATCCCCTACGGCATCGCCGGAGCCATCTGGTATCAGGGCGAGTCCAATGCCGGCCGCGCCGAGCAGTATCGTTCGCTCTACACCGACATGATCCGCAACTGGCGCGCCGACTTCGGCCAGGGCGACTTCACCTTCCTAGGCGTCCAGCTCGCACCCTATGACGCCAGCCGTCGCCGCTCCTTGGCCGAGATCACCGCCACTCCCGTCGAGAGCAACTGGGCCGAACTCCGCGAAGCGCAGAGCCTCTCCACAACCGCGCTCCCCAACGTCGGTCTCGCCGTCATCACCGACGTCGGCCACAAGGACGACATCCATCCCACCGTCAAGGAACCCGTCGGCGCCCGCCTCGCGCTCGCTGCGCGCAAGATCGCCTACAAGGAAGCCATCACCTCCTCCGGTCCCGTCTACCGGGACATGACGGTCAAACCCGGAAAGATCGAGCTGACCTTCGCCAGTGTCGGCCGCGGGCTTGAATTCCGTGGCGGCCGCGGCATGGGCTTCGCCATCTGCGGCGAAGACCGCAAATGGGTCTGGGCCGATGCCAAGCTTGGCGGCCTGATCGCCAAGACCAAGGTCGTCGTCTCCAGCCCGCTGGTGCCGAATCCCGTCGCCGTCCGCTACGGCTGGAGCGACTTCCCGTTCGTGAACCTCTGGAACAAGAACGGCCTGCCCGCCTCGCCCTTCCGCACCGACGACTTCCCGATGATCACCGCGCCCAAGAAGTAACCGGCGCGCTCCCATTCCAAGGGGACGGTCCGCAAGGGCCGTCCCCTTTTGCTTTTCCGGAAACGCTCATGCCAAGACCCGCCCACGGACTCATCGGTCGTCTGGACTCCCTCTCCTCCGGACAGAGTCGGAGGAGAGGGCTGGGGAGAGGAGGTTTGCTTTCCAGATTGCCCATCTCTCCCGCTCTCTCCCCGTTCGTTCCTCTCGGGGAGAGAGGGTTCGCCGAAGAAGGTTCGATGCGTGGTCTTCACGCAGATCGCGCGAATCTCGCGCGGTAAACGGCTTGAGACACGAGGGAAACGGCCTGAACCGGCGCGGCACCGGACTTGCGATGCATTTAGGCGCAGGCGGATGGACCGGGTTGATCCGCCAAGGACGCGAAGGAACGCGAAGCATGAAAACCAGTAACAAGAAGGACCGGGTTAGGGCCGGGATGACGATCATCGAGGTGTTGGTCGTCGTCGGCATCGTGTTCGTTGTGGCAGCCCTGCTGCTGCCAGCATTGATTCCTCCTACGACTCCAGCGCGGCGCATCGCCTGCCTCGGTAACCTTAAGCAAATCAGCATGGGGTTGCTACTCTTCGCAAACGACAATGGTGGGAAATCTCCTTTTGAGAGTTTCAACACGGGTTCCACGAACATCGACGTTACATCGATCCCCGGAGGCTGGAGCCAAGATCCGACAAACCTCTGGAAACTCTTCCAACTCGCCAAGGATGACATTTCCAGCCCGAGAGTGCTGATCTGTCCGGCGGATTCAGCCCGTCAGCCAGCCGCGGACTTCTTGTCCCGAACTGGCTCTAGTGCCGAAAGCTTCCCCAATCCCTCCAAGCGCAACAACGCGCTCAGCTATTTCCTAGCCCTCGACGCCAAGGAGGCGCGGCCGACCAGCATGCTGGTCGGCGACCGGAACCTGGCTCGCGATTCCGACAAGACGGATAGCGAGCCAGGCCGCAATTATCTGACGGGTGAACAACGCCTCGGTTCGACCGATGCCGATGTGAAGCATCTCCGCTGGAACAACGACATCCACGACCGTGGTGGGAACATCGCCTTCATGGACGGCAGCGCCCAGCAGCTCACCAGCGGCAAACTCCGCCAAGCGGTCATGAACTCCAGCGACACCACCAACCGCATCTGGCTGCCGAACTGAACTGGTGCTGGACTGGACAACCCGTCGACCGGAAAGAAAGAGTCACGCGATGAGGATGAAGACCAACCAATGGCCGACAACGGAGGCCGCATGGACGAAGTGGGAGCTTTTGTTGGTCGTCTTCGTCGTCGGCCTGTTGGTTGCCATGCTGGTGCCGGCCTTGCTCAAATCGAAAGCCCGATCCTCACGGGTTTCATGCGTCAATATCATCAAGCAGGTGAGCATGGGCCTGCGCCTGTTCGCGAATGACAACGACAGCCGTTATCCGGACGCCTCCACCAACATCCCATCCAGCACCGACCTCTGGAAACTGTTCCAGCTCGCCCAGAACGATCTCTCAAGCCCCCGCATCCTGGTCTGCCCTACCGACACCGATAGGTTCCCGGCGACCGACTTCCTCACCGACACCAACTCCCCCACCTATTCCGGCAGCTTCGCCCACCCATCGAAGCGCAATCTCGCCCTCAGTTACTTCTACGCCGCCGGCCCCGACGAAGCTTCACCACGGCGTCTCTTGCTCGGGGACCGGAATCTCACCCGCGATCCGAAACGTTCAGACCAGTCTCCCGGAACGAATGTTCTGACTGGCACACAGCGCCTCGGTTCCACCACCAATGAGGTGAAGGATCTTCGCTGGGCCTCCAGTGTCCATGATCGCGGCGGCAACATGGCCTTCATGGATGGCAGCGCGCAGCAACTCACAAGCGGCAAACTCCGCGAAGCGGTCATGAACACCGGCGACACCACCAACCGCATCTGGCTGCCGCAATGACCGCGCCGCGGTAACCGAATGACGAAGCTCGAAGGGCAAAGAACGCGGACTAGCTCCAGGGAGCCGGAGACGCGTTCGGAGATTTTGGGTGTGTCTTCAAATTGAAACGTGGACTGAAGCGTCTGCGGTGTTGGACGATGCTAAAGCGGTAAGGCGCAGGCTCCGGCCAAGCCGCCTTGTAACTGTCAGCCGACGAAAGGATTCCTCGGGAGAAGTTTGTGGAAGCCGTTTTCGTTGCCACCCTGACGGATGGTCTTCAGGAAACGCAGAGGCAGCTCCACCGGAGCCGTAGCCACGCGGGCAATCGCCCTACCTTGGAGATATTCCAACTCAGATGGGAAAGCGCGCGCTAGAAACCAACCAAGGCCTTCAACCGGTTCGCGCCAGGCTTGATGATTGCGATCTCGCGTTCGGTGTTCTCGGGGGAATCGCTGGCGAGTGCGGCGCGATGATGACGTAGGCGAGCTGGTCGGCCATGGTCCGGGATCCGTCAGGCGGCGGGCGCGGGCTTGGCCGGTGCCGGATCAACGGCGGCCGCGGCGATCTTGCCGCCGAGAATCTTGAACATGACCGTGCCACAGCTGGGGCAGCGGCCCTTGATGGCCTTCCGCCCGTTTTTCATCGTTTCTTCGACGCCGTCCACGATCTCTTTCTTGGACTTGCACTTTACGCAGTAGCCTTCGGCCATAAAAAACTTTCCGGGAGAAGGCGGAATGCGCTCCTCCGCAAAACTGAGGCGACAGCTTACGAGCGGGGGTGATGGCCGGTCAACTGGGGAACCCTTCGCCGGACTTCAGAAGCCGGACCATGCCGCTATTCATCAAGCACTAGGCGTGAGCACAAAAGGCCGGAAAACCGCTGAAGGATCGTGGTCGGAATGGACTCAACCAGGGGTTCCGCCCGCGTGGTCACCTGGCTCCACGAATGCGGGCGGCGGCGGCGATGGACTCGCCGATGGAGGGGGATTTCTTGCCCGAACCGGGCCGACGGGCCGCCATCGAATGGCCGTCATCGGAGGCGACGGTGCGGTTGCTGCGGGCGCGGGCAGCCTTGAAGACTTTCGCCGCATAGGGCGCGAGTTGTTCCGCAGTCGGAAGGCCGTTCTTCGGAAGTTTCGAGCAGGTCACGACCCAGAAATCCTCGATGATGGCCGCCTGCTGTTCCCGGTTGAACTTCGACAGGTTCCCTCCATGCCGGACGAGATTCTCGACGGAGTAGGCGTAGGCCGCTCCCCGCTCCCCGCCGCCAAGGACGGCCTCCATCTGCTGTTCCAGCGACTGGATCATGCTGACAGGTCCGGCGGTCACGCCCTGCCAGACGTGGGCCAGCCCGTGGATGAAGACACGGAGCCATTTTTCATCGGAGCGCTGGCCGTCTTTCTTCGCCACGTTGAGCAGGTGCATCGTCGTGAAGGGCGTCTGGCCATTCAGGAAACTGCCGATCTCGGCGGGAACATTCCCGGCGACGATCTTCACACGGGCGAGGTCGATGGAAGCGCCGAAGACCTTTTCGGCCTCCGCCCGCTCACGTTCGGTCAATCCACGGGAACCACCCCAGATCTCGAAGAGCACGGCCACGGTCAGCATCAGCGTGGAGAAACCCGCCTCGGCTCCCGCCTTGAGAATGTCCAGCGGCGCCTTGCCGGCCGCCAGAAGCGCTTCGACGAATCCACGCCGCGAGGCTTCGGCCACCTCCGACATGATCCCCGCGAGGAGGTCGGTCAGGCGCATCCCGATCTTGAGGAGGCCCTCGACTGTGGTCCGGGCGGCGTCCGCCAGATGGGCCGCCACGGCGGCCAGGATCGCACCCACCTTCTCGCCGAGATCGAGCAGGGCGCGCATGAGGGCGACGTATCCGGTCCTGGCCCCGCGCCAGCCGTCGATCAGAAGCTGTTCCGCCGTGCTGCCGGCGCGCATGAGGCCGGCCACGAGGTTGCGGCAGAATTCACGGGGCTGCGTTCCGGCAAACTGGAGGACTTCCACCGCCTTGCGCCCCACTGCCAGCAGCGCGGCCACTACTTCACGGGCGACGGACGGCGCCTCTTCGGCGATGGCCGCGAGGATTTCAGAAACCTTGCGGCCGAGACTGAGGAGGGCTTGGACGGTCTTGCGCGCAAGGTCCGAGGTCATGTTGGCCGACGCCGCGAGGATGTCCCGCAGCGAACGGTTGGCCTCGATGATTCCCTGGAGGACGTTCTGCAGCATCGCGACCGACTGGGTGGCGGCCGCGCCGAGGACGGCTCCGGCCGTCTGGCCGATCTCGCTGAGAAGACGGGAGACGTTCTTCACCGCGACCGCGCTGCGTTTCGCGGCCTCGCCGATGATCTCAGAGAGGCGGCGGCCGAGTTCGATCAAGGCCTGCAGCACGCTTTTGGCGGTGGGTGCGGCCTGCTTGAGGGTCCACTCGATCACTTCGGAGAGCGGGCGGCCCGCTTCGAGGGAAGCCTGGACGAACTTCTTCAGCGTGACCGCGCCCTGCTTGGCCGCCTCGCCGAGGATGGAAGGGAGGGAACGCCCCGCCTGCAGAAGCGCTTCCACGAAATCGGTAATCTCGACCACGGCTTTGGTGGCCACGTCCTTGATCGCCTCGCCCAAAAGCTTCGAGCCGTCGACCATGGCGTCGGCCACGGTCTTGACCATGCCGACCAGCTTGTCGCCGGCTTCGCTGAAAGCATTCAAGACATCGCCGAGCATCCCCCGCGCACGGCGCGTGGTGGCGGCGGATTTGGCCCGGCCACGGGAGCGTTTGGCGGGACCGGTGCGGGTGCGTTCACGGAGCGTCCGGCCGGCGAGCTCAAGCCATTGGACGAAAGGCTGGATCGTGCCGCCCGACGCGATGACGTCGGCGACGAAGGCCTTGGCGTGTTCGGGGGAAAGCTCGGAGATGCGCTGGACCATCACCAGTTCGCGGTTCTGCTCGCGGAAGGACTGCGCGACGACGCGACGGAGATCGCCTTCCTTGACGGCCATCGCCCCTGCGAATGCCACGAGCGCCTTGCCGAGCGAATCGGCGTTGTCCGAACCGAGGATCGCCTTCGTCAGGCGGATCGCATGGTCGCGGGACTGCTCGAAGGCGGCCATGAGAACGGGGCCGGCCTGCTTGTCGGCAAGGTTCATCTTGCGAAGGCTGGCGGTCGCGGCGGCAACGCTGGAAAAATCGGCCTTGGCGATGTCAAAACGGGCGGCAGGCATGGGGTAGTTCGAGGTTGGCCAAGATTAGGCTGCCCTTTGGTGGGGCAAACGCGCGGGGCATGTCAAGGCATGAGCCAGCGCGGCGCGGCGCGAATCCCGAAGACTGGGTTGGGAAAGCTGGAGGAAGCCCCAAACTCCACGCCGAAGGGTGAGTTGCGCGGGCAGGCTCTCAGCCGGGATCATGCAGTTGAAGGACGAGCCGCGAAGCGGCCCCGGCAAGGTAGGGCAGCGCATCTTGCCTGCCCATGGCGCTGCCGGCCTGAAATCAATCAGTGCGGGCGGATCAGGGTGCCGGACGATCCGAGAACCCTTGTCAGCACGGGGCAGGCTGGAAGCCCGCCCTACCTTCTGCTGCATGGGTCCGGCTCAGGCCAATTCCAGCAGCCGGTGCAGTTCAGCGTCGGTGTTGTAGAAGTGGGGTGAGACCCGGATGAACTTCTTTCCGTCACGTGTGGATCGCAGTGACGTGGAGATCTTCGCCGCGCCCAGCCTGGCCCAGAGGGCCTTGGTTTCGCCCTCGTCGCCCCAGAAGGAAACGATGCCGGACGCATTGGCCTCCGGCGCATCGGGCATGAGGACACCCCAGCCCTTGGCCATGAGACCATCGACCAGCAGCTTCCTCTTCCGGAGTAGTTCCCCCGCGATGGCGTCGATGCCGATCTCGTCGATGAGCTTCAATCCCGCGTGAAGTCCGGCGATGCCGAGGATGTTCGCGGAACCGGCCTCATAGCGCCTTGCGCCGGGGCGGAACTTCAGACCCGTCTGCGCGACGTAGTCCGGGCATTCGAGATTCGCCCAGCCATGCACGAGGGGCTTGAGCATTTCCTGGCGGTCCTTCCGCACGTAGAGGATGCCGGCGGCGAGGGGGCCGAGAAGCCACTTGTGGGCGTCGGCCGCGAGAAAATCGACATGCCCGGCCGGCGTGGGGAACGCCCCGAGGGTCTGGATGCCGTCCACCGCGAAGAGGATCCGGCGCTCACCCAGGAGGCGGCCGATGGCGTTCAATTCTATCCGCCAGCCCGAGATGAAATGGCACGAGGTCAACGCCACCAGCCGTGTGCTTTCATCGACCTGCCCGAGGACGTCTATCGGCCGGATGCGTCCGAGCTGTTTGACGTTGAGGAACCGGACCTGCACGCCGCGCTCGGCCAGCGCCATCCACGGGTAGACGTTCGTCGGGAAGTCGTCGTGGTAGACGATGATGTTCTCGCTCTTCCGGAAATTCAGGCCGCCGGCGACGAAGCTCAGGCCCAGCGACGTCGATCCGACGAGGGCGATTTCATCCGACTGCGCCCCGAGGAGCTTCGCCGCGAGGTCGCGGGTTTCACGGACGAGCCCGCCGGGAATCTGCTCCTCCTGGTCGCCGTGCGTGCAGGCCGTCGCGTAGGACTGGACGGCCTCGGCCACGCGGCGCGGCAGCGGGCAGACGGAGGCGTGCGAAAGGAAGGTGGAATCCTTCACCACGGGAAACTCGTGCCGCCGCAGCTCTTCGTTCGACAGGATCTCGGTAAGCGTCATGGCGCGGCCTAGAAACCACAGAACGCCCCGGGCGGACAGAGGAAACGCGATCCCGGCCCGGGCCGTTGCCGTCACGCGCCGGTCTTGTGATCGGACCAGAACCGCCAAAACACCCACGCCAGCGTGATCCCGATTCCAACCCAACCGACGTCCGCGACTCCGGCGGCGATGCGGTCGTCGAACTGCAGGCGGCCGTGAATTGAACCGTCCACGCCAAGAGTGTCGGCCCATTCGGCTTCACACCTGAACTCCGAGTCGGCCTCCACCGGCCGGGTGCGTCAGGATCAGCCCGGACTGGATTCGGCGCATGGAAGCCGCCACGCTGCGCGGAACGATGAGCACGTTGACCCGTCATTGCCACAAGTGCGGCACCGTCTATGCGCTGGAAGGAACGGCCGGCCGTTCGGAAGCCTGCGAGCGCTGCAACGCCGACCTGCATGTGTGCCTGAACTGCACCCAATACGACCGGAGCAGCGCGCACCAGTGCCGTGATCGCCGGGCGGAGCCGGTCTTCGACAAGGGAAGCGCCAATTTCTGCGAGTGGTTCGAATTCGTCCGTCGCGAGTTCAAGGGAGCCGGGAAGGATGCCCGGGAGCAGAAGGCGCGGGACGACCTGAAGAAGCTGTTCGGCGACTGAACGGATCCGTGGGGGCCGGCTCCCTTCACTCAGCCGGCTTCTCACACCGCACGACGACGAACCATGAGCCGCTGGTGTCCTGAACAACTCCTAGAAAGCCGCCGGAGGAGGAACACCGCTCAGTTGAACCCTGTCGCGTAGGGATTCTCCACCTTCTTGTCCAACGAACGAACGCGCGACGCCAAGGTGCGGGCGAGGGCGAACATGAACGGAGCCGCGAGATCGGGCGCGCCTCGCACCAGGCGTTCGAAGGCTTCGGCGGACATCTTGAGCAGGACCGAATCGGTGTTGGCCACCACGTCGGCAGAGCGCTTGCCATTGTCGAAAAGCGACATCTCGCCGAAGGCGTCGCCGACGCCCAACGTCGCGAGGATCTTCTCGTTGCCCGTCTGGCCGATGCGGACGCGCACTTCGCCTTCGAGCACGAGATACATGGCGTCACCCTCGTCGCCCTGAGTGACCACGTTGGTCCACTGACGCGCGACCATGACCTCCATGAAAGCGGCAAACTGCTCGAGTTGTTCGTCGGAGAACTCGGCGAGCGCCTTGACCCGGCGGAGCTGGCCCGGGGTCAGGCCGGTGTTTCCGAGGGTTCCTGTCTTCGCGCGGAAGAACATGGCCAACTCGGGGAGCCGGCCGGCCTTCTCCCACTTGTCGCCATCCGCCCGGTAGATCCAGGTCTCGGCGGCGATGCGTTCGTCTTTCACCCAATTCACCAGGCTTGGCAGGTCAACCGGACCGTAAATCTGGTCGTCGACGCCCAAAATCTTGAAGCCCGGGCCGTTGTCGGGGGAATCCATAGCCGTCTAGCTACCCAATTCGGCGGGACGAGTTAAGCACAAAAGCAGGAAGTTCCATCTTCTTCGCCGCACCGTCTCCTTGGAATCCGCAAAGACGCCCTCTACGGTTCCCCCATGCCGGAGAAGTCAACCAACGAGGTTCCACGCAATGTCCGGGAACAGTTCGAGAAGGCCACACTGGCCTACCAGAGGAACAACTTCGACTACGCCATCCAGATCCTGAACGGCGTGCTCGAACTGGAACCGGGGTTTTTCGAGGCCCGCCAGCTTCTCCGCGCCACCCAGATGCAGAAGCCGCAGGAAAAGGCCGGCCTCTTCCGCAAGCTCGTCGGAGGCGCCGGCAACGCGCCGCTCCTCGCCAAGGGCCGGCTCGCCCTCCGCAACAATCCCAAGGAAGCCCTCGCCGCTGCGGAAAGCATTCTCAACTCCGACCCGAACAACATCTCCGCCCAGAAGCTCCTCGCCGAAGGCGCCATCGCCCTCGGCCTGACCCGCACGGCCGTGATGGCCCTCGAGATCGCCATCGCGGCGGAACCCGGCGACGCCAGTATCGCGCGCAATCTCGCCGGCCTCTACTTCCAGCAGGACCAGCTGGACAAGGCCGAGCAGCTCTATCGGAACCTCCTGTCGAAACGCCCGGACGACACCGGGCTCGCCCAGACGCTCAAGAACCTCGCCGCGCGGCGGATGCTCGTGGAGAAGGGCTATGGCGCCGTCGAATCCGGCAACAGCAGCTACCGCGACCTCATCAAGGACAAGGAAGAGGCGCTGCACCTCGAACAGGCCAACCGCTCCACGAAGGACGATCCCACCGTCGACCGGCTGATCGCCGAATACGAGGTCCAGCTCCGCAACGAGCCGAACAACCGGAGAACCCTCCGCGCCATTGCGGAACTCCACGCGCAAAAACGGGAGTTCGACCGCGCCGTCGACTATCTCCGCAGCGTCATCGTCGCCGAGGGCAACTCCGATCCCACGATCGAGAAGGCCATCGCCGACATCGAGGCCAAGCGCCTGGAGCACGCGCTCAGCCAGCTCGATGCGGCCGCGCCGGACTTCGCCGAACTCAAGGCCCAGCTCGAAGCGCAACGCGACTCCCAGACGCTCGCCGAATGCAAGGGACGCGCCGACCGGTTCCCCTCCGATCTCCAGATCCGCTTCGAGCTCGGCAGCCTCTACTTCAAGGCCGGCCGCTTCGCCGAAGCCATCCAGGAGCTCCAGCGCGCGCAGAACAATCCCCAGCGCCGCATCGCCGCCATCAACATGCTCGGCCAGTGCTTCGCCGCGCGGAAGATGTGGGATCTGGCCGCGCGCACCTTCCAGAACGCGCTCAAGGAAAAGCCCATCTGGGATGAGGAGAAGAAGGAGCTGCTCTACCATCTCGGATCCGCGCTGGAGAAGATGAACAAGCCCGACGAAGCCATCGAGCACTTCAAGAACATCTACGAGCAGGCCATCGGCTACCGCGACGTGGCGGCCAAGGTCGACTCCTACTACGCGGGACAGGGTTAGGGGGAATGACGAAGGCCGAAAGCCAAAGACCGAAAGAAGGTCGAAGCCACCAACGGAGCCCGACGCTACGGCCATGGCTCGGCGTGGGGCCGGCGGGCCATCGGGCCATCGGGCTTTCTCATTTGGACTTCTTTCGGCCTTTTGCCTTCGCTCTTCGGATTTCCGTCCGCCCCTCTCCGTCTTTGCACCCGCTTTGCTTAGCCACTAGCCTGCACGCGCTTGGCGAAATACTGGCACGTCATCCTCATCGGAATGCAGAACACCCTCTCCTACCGGGTGAATTTCCTGTTCCGCAGTCTTTTCGGCCTCGTCCCGCTGATGGGCACGATCTACCTGTGGCGCCGCATCTACGAGGACAAGGGCCCCGGGGGTGAGGTGGCCGGCTACACGTTGGCGGCGATGACTTCCTACTACCTGCTCGTGACGGTGGTGGACGCGTTGACGGCGGTGAACGAGGACGACTGGCAGATCGCCGCCGACATCAAGGACGGCAACATCAGCCAATTCCTGCTCAAGCCCATCGACTACCTCGCCTACCGCTTCTGCCTGTTTCTCAGCGGACGGCTCATCTACATGCTCGTGGCGCTCGTGCCGGTGGGACTGTTCATCTGGGCGCTGCGCTCCTACTTCGTCGTTCCCTCGGATGCGGCGACGCTCGGGTGGTTCGCGTTGTCGATGGTGATGACGGCGCTGCTCCAATTCCTCATGTCCTACACCATGGCGCTGCTCGCCTTCTGGGTGCTGGAGGTGAGCACCTTCATCTTCATCGTCTTCGCCTTCGAATACATCGCGGGCGGACACCTCTTCCCGCTGAACATCCTGCCGCCGCTCGTCCAACGAGTGCTGGAGCTGACGCCCTTCCCTTATCAGCTTTTCTTTCCCGTCAGCATCTACCTCGGCCAGACGACCGGTGATGCGTTGACACGGGGGTTGATCATCCAGGCGTTCTGGACGGTGGCGTTCTACGGCATCGCGCGGTTCGCCTGGAGCCGCGGGATCAAAAAATACTCAGCGGTGGGAGGGTGACCTGATGAACCGCAGAATACGCAGAGAAGGCGGAAGAGGGGTTGGCCGTGAGTGTCTTGTGGCCTTCGATGGGGAACACCCACTGGCCGGGCGCGGACGCCCGGCCTACGGCGCAGCGCCGACTGGCAGTCGGCGATACGGAAGGTTGCCGACCTGCGCACAGGTGGTGGAACGAGCCCGCGCTTCTGCTTCTTCCGCGTTGTCTGCGGTTGAAGATCATTTCGCATGAGCCCACGCCCTTCCATCCTGCGCCGCTACATCAGCGTCTACCTCGCGCTGTGGCGGAACTCGATCATCCGCGAGATGGGCTTCAAGACGAACTTCCTCCTCTGGATCGTCGTCGAGGGCCTGTGGTTCGTGCTCCAGCTGGGATTCGTCGGCGTGCTCTACCTCCACACTGACCGCATCGGCGACTGGACCAAGTGGCAGGTCGTCATGCTCATCGGCGCGGGCCACTGCATCCAGCAGGTGTTCCAGGCGTTCTTCCTCGTCAACTGCTCCAACCTCTCCGAGCTGGTCCGCACCGGAAAGATGGACTTCATGATGCTGATGCCGATCAACACGCGTTTCCTCGTCTCGCTGCGGCAGGTGGACCTCGGAGCTTTCGTCAATGCGGCGTCGGCCGTGGGGGTGATGGTCTACGCGGGGATGCGGCTCGGATTGTCGCCGACTTTTGGCCAGATGGCGGGCGCTGCGCTGCTGGGCGTGACGGCCATCTTCATCCACTACGCGCTGATGTTCCTCCTGGCGACGGCGAGCTTCTGGACGGTGAAGGCCCAGGGCATCGTCTGGGGCTACTACAACCTCTTCAACATCTCGCGCCTGCCGGACTCGGCCTTCCGTGCCGGATGGTTCAAGAACGTTTTCACCTTCGTCCTGCCGATGATCCTGGTGGCGAACGTCCCGGTGAAGGTGCTCATCGCCAAGCTGCATTCACCATGGGAGCCGTTGCTGCTGGTGACGATGGCCGTCGTGGCCATGGCGGTGTCGGAAGCCGTCTGGCGGATCTCGCTGCGACGGTATACGAGCGCCAGCTCGTAGATTGGTCAGTTGGGATGGCACGGCTGTGCGGCCGTTGATTCACGGGGCGGAGAAGCGGCCCTGCCGAAGACCGGCTCAGAAGTAGCGGACGAAGTTCTTGGCCTTGAGCTTGTCGACCCAGTTCTTCATGAGGCGGGCGCGTTCACGGCCGCGGAGGTCGCGTTCGATCTCGTCACGGACCTCGTCCAGCGGGCGCGTGTAGGAGATGCGGACCTCCTCGACGAGCATGATGTAGGCGCCCTCGGGCTGTTCGACGACGCCGCTGATCTGGCCGGGCTTCAGGCTGAAGGCCACATCGGACAACTCCTTCTTCAGAAAGGAACGCTCGACCCAGCCACGGTCGCCGCCGGAGGAACGGGCCGAACCATCCGAGTAGACCGAGGCCATCTCGGTGAATGGGGCTCCCTCCTTGATCTTGACTAGGACCTCGCCGGCGATCTTCGCGGCCGTTCCCTTCGTCGCGCCGGGCGGCTGGTTGATCGTGATGAGCCGGAGCTTCACCTGGTCGCCCAACTGATAGGTCTTCAGGTTCTCCTTGTAATAGGCCTCCATGCGGGCCGGGGAGACGACGAGCTTGTTCGGGTTGATGTTCTTGTAGCGGAGCTGCTCGATGATCATCTGCTCCCTGGTCTCCTTCCGATACTGTTCAAAGGTCGTGCCCTGGGCCCGCAGGGTCTGGGTGAAGCGGACGCGGTCGCCGAACCGTTCGCGGATGCGGTCGCGGAGGACATCGTCGATGATGCTGTCGGGGAAGTTGTAACCAAGCTCCTTGAACTCCGCGAGGATCAGCTGATTCTCCACCAGTTCCTGCACGCGGGCGGAGCGGAGTTCGCCTAGCTTCTGCTGGAAGACCTGCGGCTGGCCCGAGTATTGGCTCGCCAGCAGACGGGCGGAACCGGCGATTGATCCCTCGACGTCCTGGAGCGTGATGACGTCGCCGTTGACGATCACACTGATGCCGTTGAGCAGTTCGGCCCCGCGAACTGCGGAGGCACCGGTGAAGGACGCGATCAGGATGAAGATGGAAGCGAGACGTCTCATGCGACAGCCGCGCATACTAGGAAGCACCGGAGTCGCGCCAAGAGCAAAAGCAGAACCGGCGGGCCCAGACGTTGGACGCCGCCGGCGGTTTGCCGACCATGCCACCCAAATTGTTCAACCGACCAGCCGTCGATCACCGGGCCGCATTCCGTGGGCCAGCGGCTTCGCCTCAAAGGTTTGTTTCCACGGTCCGGACGCAATTTTCCCGCACCAGAAGCCTTCGCAGAGGTCGAGGCTGGGCTGGACGGCGTGCCAGTTCTTCATGGGGAACTTGTAGACCTGGTAGCGCTGCTGTTTGCGGTCGAAGACGTGGATGACGTCGCCTTCCGCGAGCGGCAGCCCGAGATCGACGGAGATCTTGCCGGCCTTGGGCAGCATGGAACCCCGCAGCGAGAAACCGCTGCCGATCGAGTTGGTCAGTTCGCCCTGCATGACGGTTCCCGAGAAATCGAGGTGCTGGGGCTGGTGACCGGGGTTGAAGAAGATCGCGGCCTCGCCCGGCATGAGCTTCTCGCTGCCGATGGTCCAACGGCCGTTCTTGAAGGCGTTGTTCGTCAGGCGCGCGGTGCGGATGTCGAACTTGCAGAGCGTGGCGCCCTCGGGAACACGCGGTAGGATGGCGGCGACGCTGTTGTCCTCGTTGTGGAAGGGGTTCGACACCATGCCGAATCCCGGCGGGATCACGGTGGACGCAAAACCGACGACGTTGCGGGAGGATTCACCCTTGGCCATGACGCGGTAGAAACGGGCCCTGTGCTGGAAGGCCTCGGCGTCCGAGAACTCGACGTGCTCGTCGGTGGAAACGCCCGTCGCGATCGGCGACCAGGATTCCAGATCCGTGCTGGTGAACACCTCGTAGGTCACTCCGATGGAAAGCCGGATGTTGAAGCGAAAGGGTCCGTGCGGAACCTTGACCGCGTCGGCGAGGGCGGGGGTGCCGTGCAATGCGCCCATGGCGTGCGAGTCGATCATTCCGGGTCCGAGGTCCTGCGTGGCTGACATGTTGTATTTCTCCGTCCGTTGATGGTTTGGGCCGGCGATCCGGCCGTGTCTCTGGAACCCATTTAGCAACGGAGGTGCCATGGCGGCAGGACGGGGCCTGGGATGCGAATGATTCGCGAATGAGAGAAAGAGAGGGGAGCGAAGACGGGTGACTTGCCCGAGAACGGGCCAACCGTCCTGGGATCAACCAGCGCGGGAGGACAGACGGTTTTCAGCCCTGCGAATCGCCCCACCAACGAATTCCCGCCTTTAGACACGCTCGACGGGAATGGGACGAAGACGCCCACCCCAAGAACCTGGCAGAAGGAGCGCGGGATCGTCCCGTCGCGGAAGATCAGAACAAAGTCGACTGACCACCTGCGGGTTTGGGCGCGCCGTCCGGTGCGGAGGCAACAGGTTCAGGATCGGGTTCCATCCGGTCGTCTTCGGACAAGGTCACCGTCGGTTCCGGTGTCGCAGGGGCCGCCTCGACCAGCTCTTCAACGTCATGGCTGACGGCGGCGGAGACGGCGGGCTCATCGGCCACCCCGGGCGCCGGGGCGGTGGCGGCGGCCAATTGTTCCGGAGTTCCCACAGCCACGACGGCAGGACGGATCAACTGCCCTTGAAAAGAAAACCCGGCCGCCAGTGTTTCCATCACCACCGAGTCCGGGGCCGGAGGATTGCCGTCCGCCGTGCGATGGGCCTGTTCATTGAAGGGTTCCCCCGTCTGACCGGCGAAGGGCACCAGCCCCACCCGGCGCGTGGCGTCGAGGCACATGCCCTGGAATTGTCCGATCTGCGCGATGACGTTCTGCTGGCCCGCCCGTTGGGCGGCGGCGAACAGGGCGAAGACATGGTCCAGCATCCGCATGCTGACTTGGAGCCATTCGCCTTCCGACCGGCGGAGCTTGTCGGTCTCCAGACGGAGCGTGGCCTTCTCGGTGTCGTTCTGGCGCTGGATGAACTGGGCGAACTGCTGGGCCTCGGATGTCATCCGGTCGGAGATGGCCTGGACGGCTTCAAGCGTCTTGCCGGCTTCGGTCTGGACGCCGTGCCAATTGGTCGAGGCGCGGCCGATGCGGTCGGCGGCATCCTCGATCTTGTTGATCTGCTTCACCGTGTCGCCCAGCCGGTGCAGCTCCTCCAACTGGCCTGCGATGTCCTGGTCCTTGAGGAAAGGCTGGATGAGGATCCACGCGCCGAGGGCGACGGCGGCCACGACGGCGATCGCCTGCCACGGGCCGAGGGGACGGCCCTGCAGCACGATGGTGGTCGCGGCGGCGACGAGGAGGAGGTCACCGAGGAGAAAAGGCCATTTGGCCGACTTGGGAGCCGGAGAATTGCTCATGAGCCGGAAGGTTTAGGCTAGCACACTCCGGGAAGGAAGCCGGAAGGCGACGTTCGCCCAACTGATGCAGTGCATGGGCGGATGTGAACGAAGTCTTTTCTTTCCAACCGGACGTTGATTGACCACGTTCCCGCTCTGTTGCCGGGCGTTCTCCGGCAGAAAAGATCTATGGATTTGAAGCTTCCAACGCTCGGTGAAGGAGCGGATTCCGGCACAGTAGTGGCCATCCTCGTCAAAGAGGGCGACACCATTACCAAAGGCCAGAACATCCTCGAACTGGAGACCGGCAAGGCCGTGTCGCCCATCCCGGCGCCCGCCGGCGGCAAGATCACCAAGATCACCGTCGCCGAAGGCCAGAAAGTCTCCGTCGGCCAGGTGATCGCCCAGGTCGAAGGCGGGGCCGCTGACGCCGCCGCACCCGCAGCCAAAACGGCCGCCAAGGCACCTTCCGCTCCGAAAGCCACCGCTCCCGCCAGGAAGGCCGCCCCCGCGCCGGTCGAGGAAGCCGGCGATGTCGAGGGCATCGACGAGCCCTTCGACGAATCCACCCCGCTTCCGCCTGCCTCGCCCTCCGTGCGATGGCTGGCCGACTCGCTGGGAATCGATCTCCGAGCGCTCGCCGGAACCGGTCACGGCGGCCGTGTGACCACGGAAGATTTCAAGGGTTACGTCCAGCGCCTGCGCGGTCTCGCCGCCCAGGCTTTAGCGCCGAAGGCCGCTGCCGAAACCGCCTCTCCGGCCAAGAAGGTGACGCCGCTGCCCGACTTCAAGCAGTTCGGCCCGATCCTGAAGAAGCCGATGACCAGCCTGCGCAAGGTCATCGCCCAGCGCATGGCGGAAAACGCCTCGACCATCCCGCACGTCACCCAGTTCGAGAGCGTCGACATCACCGGCCTGATGGAGCTGCGCAAACGCCACGCCGCCGCCTACGAGGCCAAGGGCGGCAAGCTCACGCTGACCTGCTTCGTCATCAAGGCGCTCACGAACACCCTGAAGAAGTATCCGATCTTCAATTCCTCCGTGGACGAGGCGAACGAAGAATTCATCCTCAAGGAATACATCAACATCGGCCTCGCGGTGGACACCGACCAGGGCCTGTTCGTCCCCGTCATCAAGGACGCGGATAAGAAGGACCTCCTCACGCTCTCCAAGGAGATCAACGACCTCGCGCTCCGCACCCGCGACCGCAAGATCACTTCGGCCGACCTGAGCGGCGGCACCTTCACCATCTCGAACCAGGGCGCGATCGGCGGCGGCCACTACACCCCGATCATCAACAAGCCCGAAGTCGCCATCCTCGGCGTGGGCAAGGGCAGCTACCAGGCGGTCGTGACCGATCCGAAGGCCGGCAAGATCGAGTCGCGCCTGATGATGCCCATCGCGCTGAGCTACGACCACCGAGCCATCGACGGCGGCGACGCCGTGCGGTTCACCCAGGACCTGATCGCGGCGTTCGCGGCGCTCGACGACAAGGCCGTCGCGCTCTGATACCTTTCAACCTATGCAAGAAATCACCATCAACATCCGTCACGATGAAGAATCCGGTGGTCTCAATGCCTGGTGGGACGATCCGGCGGGAGGCGGAATCTCCACGCAGGGCGATTCGATCCCCGAGTTGCACGCGATGATCAAAGAGGCCGTGTCCCTGTATTTCGAAGACAGGCCCGAGCGCCCGCTGTCGGTGCGCCTGCATTTCGTGGAAGACCCGGTGGTGAGCTTGGCCTGACAATGAAATTCCCCCGTGATCTCGACGCACCGCAGGTCGTTCGAGCACTGAAGCGCCTCGGATTCGTTTCCGTGAGCCAGTCGGGGTCGCACATCAAAATGAAGAGCGGACCGAAGACCGTCATCGTGCCGAACCATCGCCCCATCAAAGTGGGGACAATGCGTGATGTGCTCAGACAGGCGGGCCTCGATCTGGAAACGCTTTTGGAAAACCTCTGATTCTAGCAAATGGACCCGATCAAAACTGAAGTCGTCGTTCTGGGCGCAGGCCCCGGCGGATACGCCGCCGCATTCTACGCCGCGGACCTCGGCAAAAAGGTCATCCTCGTCGAAGCCGACAAGCTCGGCGGCGTCTGCCTGAACCGCGGCTGCATCCCTTCCAAGGCCCTGCTCCACGCCACGGAACTAATCACCGAGTCGAAACACGCCGCCGTGCTCGGCATCACCTTCCAGCCGCCCGTCGTCGATCTCGCCAAGATGCGGGCGTGGAAGGATTCCGTCGTCGCCAAGAATAGCGGCGGGATCGCCGCGCTGGCCAAGATGCGCGGCGTGACCGTCATCACCGGCAAGGGCTACTTCGAAAGCTCGTCCACCCTCCGGGTCGAAACCAGCGAAGGACAGCAGCGTGTCCAGTTCGAGAAGGCCATCATCGCCATCGGCTCCCGGCCCGCGCTGCCCAAGGCGTTCGACCTCGGCAATCCCCGCGTCATGACCTCGACCGAGGCGCTGAACGTGGAGGAGATCCCGGAGAACCTGCTCGTCATCGGCGGCGGCTACATCGGCATGGAGCTCGGCACCGTCTATTCGAACCTCGGCTCCAAGGTGACCGTGATCGAGGCGCTCGACGGCATCCTGATGGGCGCCGATCCGGACCTCGTCCGTCCCGTGCTCACGCTCGCGACGAAGAATTTCAAGGAGCTCCGCTTCAAGGCCAAGGTCGGCAAGATGGCCACCAAGGGGAAGCAGATCCAGGTCGTCTCGGAATTCAACGGCAAGACCTACGACGAGCTCTTCGACCGCGTCCTCGTCTCCGTCGGCCGCACGCCGAACAGCGCCGACGTCGGCCTGGAGAACACCAAGGTCGAGCTGGACGAGAAAGGCTTCATCAAGGTCAACGACCGGATGGAAACGGCGGACGCGAACATCCTCGCCGTCGGCGACATCGCGGGCGGAATCATGCTGGCGCACAAGGCTTCCAAAGAGGCGCGCGTGGCCGTCGAATCGATCGTCGGTGAAGCGCTCGCGTCCAAGAACTGCTTCATCCCCGCCGTCGTCTTCACCGATCCCGAAGTCGCCTGGGTCGGCCTCACCGAGACGGAAGCCAAGGCCAGGGGCATCGAGGTCAAGGTCGCGAAATTCCCGTGGGCCGCTTCCGGCCGCGCGATGACCTTCGACCGCACCGACGGCCTCACGAAGCTCATCATCGAGCCGGGCACCGACAAGCTGCTCGGCGTCGGCATCGTCGGCCATGGTGCCGGCGAGCTCATCGCCGAAGGCGCGGTCGCCCTTGAGATGGGCGCCAACGCCAAGGACATCGCGCTCACCGTGCATCCGCATCCGACGCTCTCGGAGACGATCATGGAGGCGGCCGAGGTCTACTACGGCCACTCCGCCCACTTCTTCACCAAGAAGCCGGCGGCGCACTGAACCCCTGGAATTTCCGGTCCCAGGGCCCACGGTCCGCCCGACGGCAGGCTTTGGCCCCCGGCTTTCAGGCCCTCAACATTTTGCCATGAGCGACGAAAACCCTTCCCGGCACCGGGTCACGGTGGACGGGAAATTCTTCCGTCTCGGCCCGCGGAAGTTCCACGCCAAGGGCGTTACCTACGGTCCCTTCAAGCCCGACGCGACGGGACACTTCTTCGCCTCGCCCGACCGGACGCGCGCGGACTTCGAGCTGGTCCGGGAGCTCGGGGCCAACGTCCTGCGCGTCTACTACGCCCCGCCCCGGTGGTTTCTGGACATGGCCCAGGAGTTCGACCTCAAGCTTCTGGTCGACATCCCCTGGCCGACCCGACTGTGCTTTCTCGACAGGGAGGAACATCGGGAGGAGGCCTTCAAGGCCGTCCGCGATGCGGTCCGCCAATGCGGAGGCCATGCCTCGGTCTTCGCCTTCAGCGTCGTGAACGAGATCCCCTCGGACATCGCCCGATGGAGCGGAGCGTCCCAGGTGGAGGAGTTCCTCGACGCGCTGATCGACGCCGCCAAGGAGATCGATCCCGACTGCCTCTGCACGATGGGCAACTACCCTCCGACGGAATTCCTCCGGCCGCGGAACCTCGACTTCCTCACCTTCAACGTCTACCTGCACCAGCCGCGGCCCTTCGAAAATTACCTAGCCCGCCTGCAGATGATCGCGGACTCGAAGCCGGTCATGCTCGGCGAGTTCGGGATGGATTCCCTGCGCGAGGGGGAGGTCCACAAAAGCGAGACGCTCGCCTGGCAGATCGAGACCGCGTTCCGGTCCGGAATGGCCGGCGCGGTCGTCTACGCGTTCACGGACGACTGGTTCAAGGACGGCATCCAGATCAACGACTGGCAGTTCGGCGTGGTGACGGCGTCCCGCGAAAAGAAGGAGTCCTTCGAGGTCGTCAAAAGGAAGTTCACCGAAGCGCCCTACTTCCCCCTGCCCTCTAGCCCGAAGGTGTCCGTCGTCGTCGCGAGCTACAACGGGGCGAAGACGCTCAAGGCCTGCCTCGATTCCCTCGGCCGGCTCAACTATCCCGACTACGAGGTCATCCTCGTCGACGATGGTTCCACCGACACCACGCAGAACATCGCGGCCAACTATCCAAAAATCCGGAACATCAAGCAGGCCAACCTCGGCCTCTCCGTCGCGCGCAACACCGGCATCCACGCCGCGACGGGCGAGATCGTCGCCTTCACCGACTCCGACTGCCGCGCGGACGAGGACTGGCTCTATTACCTGATCGGCGATTTGTTGAACTCCAAGTTCACAGGCATCGGCGGACACAACTTCCTACCGCCGGAGGACTCGCCCACCGCGGCCTGCGTCATGACGTCGCCCGGCGGACCCGCGCACGTCATGCTGACCGACCGGCTGGCCGAACACATTCCCGGGTGCAACATGGCGTTCTACCGCTGGGCGTTGCTGGAGATCGAGGGCTTCGACCCCATCTACCGCAAGGCCGGCGACGACGTGGACGTCTGCTGGCGGCTGATGCAGCGCGGCTACCGCATCGGCTTCAGCTCCGCCGGCTTCGTCTGGCACTCCCGGCGATCCACCGTGCCGGCCTACCTGAAACAGCAGCAGGGCTACGGCGAGGCCGAGGCGCTGCTCGTGCGCAAGCATCCCGAGTATTTCAACAGCGTCGGCGGCAGCATCTGGCACGGCCGCATCTACACCGCGTCGAAGTTCGGCGTGGAGACGCGCAAGCCCATCATCTACCACGGCGTGTGGGGCAGCGGGTTCTTCCAGACCCTCTACACCCCGCTGCCGGCCATGGCCCTTATGATGGCGACGAGCCTCGAATACCATGTGCTCGTCACGCTGCCGCTGCTCGTCCTCTCGGTTCCTTTCCGCGACCTGCTTCCCCTTGGAATCGTCTCCGCGCTCGTCTCCGTCACGACCTGCATCGTAGCCGGCTTTCAGGCCGACCTGCCGAGGAACAAGAGCCGCTGGTGGTCGCATCCCCTGATCGCGCTGCTCTTCTTCCTCCAGCCGATCTACCGGGGCTACGCGCGCTACAAGGGCCGGCTGATCCTGAAGCAGACGCCTCCCGCACCGACGGAGGCGCTCGCGGCGCTCGAACTGAAGGACAAGGGCGAGCCGCTCCATGCGATCGAGTATTGGGCCGAGCACTGGCTGGACCGCGTCGAGTTTCTCCAGGGCATCCTCGCGCGTCTCGACGAGCAGGGATGGCAGAACAAGGCCGACGCCGGCTGGAGCGACTACGACATCGAGATCTACGGCAGCCGTTGGGCCTATCTCCAGCTCACCAGCGTGTCGGAACCCCACTCCGGCGGTCGCCAGCTTTTCCGCGTCCGCCTCCAGACCAGGTGGTCGCTCCTAGCCAAGGTCGCCTTCTTCTCCGCGCTGGCCTTCGAGCTTCTCGTGATCGGCTTCGTGGCCAAGGAACAGCCCTGGCTCTGGATGCTTCTCCTCGTCCAGGTCGCCTTCGCCTGGTTCTTGGAGATCGAGCAGCGCGACTTCCAACGCCTGATCATCGCCATCGTCGACCGGGTGGCGCAGCGCAAGCAGCTCTTCAAGATCGACAAGGAAGCCAAGCGCCAAGCCGCCGCCCGCAAGGCGGCCTAGCCTCGCCTACATCGCGGGCGCACCCTCGGCGGAAGTGATCCTCGGCGGGGCGCCGATCCCGTTCGTTTCGGAGGCGTGGGCCACCGCGTGCCTTGGATGCTCGTCGAGCACGAGCACGCCATGGGGCGGGATGTCGTAGGTGCCGGTGAAGGTCCTTCCCGTCAGGAAGTCGTGCATCGGCTTGTAGAACTGGATGCGGACGGGCGAATTCTGGTGGTTCAAAAGGAAGAACACCTTCGTGTCCTTGCTCTGGCGCAGGCTGACTTCCACGGTGTCGGGCACCTTCAGCAGGGGGAAGAGGTTGCACAGCTGGCGCAGCCAGACCACGAGGTCGCCGTAGAAGGGCTGGTGGCTCGTGAACCCGATGTAGATGGCCCGCCCGTCGCCATACTGGTTCATCGTCATCGCCGGCTTGCTGGCGTAGAAATCCTTCGTGAACACGCCGAGGACCTGGGCACCGAGCGGCTTGATCACGTCGCACCAGAGCTTCACTGGATGCAGCGCGGAAACCTGGAAGCCGCCCTTGAAGCTGATGTGGTTTTCTTCATTGGGGGGAAGCGGATCGAACTCCTCCACCTCCATGCCGAACACGTCGGTGAGATCCTTCGGGATGCCGCTGTCGGGCACCGTCCGGTTCTCGTCGAAGAGCCCCGTGTTGCAGGTCGCGACGAGCGTGCCGCCGTTCTGCACGTAGAGCCGCAGCGCGTCGGCCTCGGCTCCCGACAGAAGCTGGAGGGCCGGGGCGAAAACGATCTTGTAGCCGGAGAGATCCTCCAGCGGACGTGCGAAGTCGACGGCGATGTTCTTGTCGTGGAGCGCGGTGTGGAAGGCGTGGATCTGGTCGCGCAGCCGGAAGTGCTGGTTGGGCTGCATGGGCAACTTGTGCGACCACTCGTTGTCGTGCGTGTAGAGGATCGCGACGTCGGCCACGACCTTGGTGCCCTTGAGCACCGGGGCCAGCAGCTTCATCTCCTCGCCGATCTGTTTCACCTCGTGGTAGACGCGGTTGTCCCCGCGCCCGTCGTGCGTGAGCACGCCACCGTAGAACTGCTCCGAACCGATCCTCGGTTGCCGCCAGAAGAAGTAGAACAGGCCGTTGGCCCCGCGCGAAAGGACCTGGTAGGCGAACAGGCGGATGACGCCGGGCCGGACCAGTGAATTGACCTCCTGCCAGTTGACCTGCCCCGCCTTCTGCTCGATCGCCCAGAACCCGTCGTTCTCGCCGCTCGGCAGCGTGATGTTCGTCTTCTTCAACGAACGGATGATGTCCACCTCGCAGGCGTTCTCGGCGGAGCGCGACTTGATCGTGACGTTGGAATCCGCCGCCACGAAGTCGAGCACGTCGGCCAGGTCGAAATGGTCGAAGTGGCGGGTCAGGGCGCGGAAATTCGTGGTCACGGGAACCCCCGGGGTCAGCTCGTGCAGGAGGTCCGCCTGGCAGCGCATGTAGGCGATGATCGTGTCGCTGGAGAACCGATACCAATCGAGCAGCAACGCCGGGTTGTGGACCGTCGGCGCCATGCGCGGCATCGGCATCTCGTCGAAGTTCCCCACCGTCTGACCCCAGAAGCGGAGACCGAGGCAGTCGTTGAGGCGTTCCACCGTCGCATACTTCGCCTTCAGCCACGCGTGCCAGTCCTTCTCCGTGTCGTGGTTGAAGGAGAATTCGGTCAGATGGCCGCCGATGCCGTTGTCGATCTGCCAGGCGAGCAGCGACGGGTGGTGGCCCAGATTCTCGGCGACGGCGCGGACGATCTTCTTGGTGTAGGTCCAGTAGGCCTCGCTGTTCAGGCAGTAGGCGTGGCGCGTGCCGGCATGGAGCGTCTGGCCCTTCTCGTTCACCGGCAGGATCTCGGGATGCTTCTTGGCCAACCAAAGCGGCGGAGCGGCGGTGGGCGTGGCGAGGACGACCCGGATTCCGTTGGCGTGCATCAGGTCCATCGCACGCTTCATCCAAGCGAAGTCGAACTTCCCTTCCTCGGGTTCGACGAGGCCCCAGACGAACTCGCCCATGCGCACGGCGTTCACGCCGGCCGCGACCATGAGCTCCACGTCCTGTTTCCAGCGGGCTTCACGGTCCTCTGGGGTTCCAGCATAGGGATAGACCCAATGCTCCGGATGGTAGTCGACGCCGAAGAACATAGGTTTGGTGGGGTTGAATTTTCTGGGGCTCTTCCCGGTATATTCCTGCGGCCGCCGCTCCACAACCCCGATTTTCCCGGGGCCACCCCGCCGCAGTGCATGGGCCGCAGGACTTTTCCCTGTTTACACGACCCCGACGCCAACTACTGTCGCAATCAACCGCATCCCGCATGAAAAAAGTCGAAGCCATCATCAAGCCCTTCAAACTCGACGAAGTGAAGGACGCCCTCACCGCCGTCGGCATCGAGGGAATGACCGTCAGCGAGGTCAAGGGCTTCGGCCGGCAGAAGGGCCACACCGAGATCTACCGCGGCAGCGAATACACCATCGACTTCCTGCCCAAGCTGAAGCTCGAGATCGTCGTGGCCGACAGCGACGTGAAGAACGCGGTCGACGCCATCGTGAAGGCGGCCAAGACCGGCAAGATCGGCGACGGCAAGGTGTTCGTCAGCCCCGTGGAGAACGCCATCCGCATCCGCACCGAAGAGAGCGGCGACCAAGCGGTGTAGGCACATGGCGGGAAATTGGCGGCGAACTAATCGCTCACCACACTAGGAACGTATTCATGCTCGATACCCTTGCAAAGCCACTGTGCTTTTCAATCGAAAATCCCCTTGTATCACAGCCCCAGCCTCTTGAAGCGGTTCTTCACTTCCTTCAGGTGGAAATCAAGAGAGCAGAGCTTCTCCAGTTCGCCTTTCTTGAAGGGCTGGTTGGTAGCGGTGTTCATTTGAGCTTGGTTGGTTTGCCGGTGTGGAAACCGATCTCCCGTTTTGGCTTTGGCGGCGGTTCCATGAGTTCGCGGATGGCGTCGAAGAGCGAGCGGATGGCCTGGTCGTGGCCTTCGAGCTTGCGGTCCATCTCGGCCAGCTTCGTCGCGAGGGCGCGGTTGTCGGCCAGCATCCGGCGCAGGCCCACGAAGGCCCGCATGATGGCGACGTTCACCTGCACGGCCCTCTCGCTCCGCAGCACGCTGGAGAGCATGGCCACGCCCTGCTCGGTGAAGGCGTATGGGAGCGACCGCCGACGACCGCCGTGTGCGGAACTTGAAATGCCAATTTGGCACTTCAAGATTGCGGCCTCGTCATCGGCCAATTGAAACATGAAATCCTCCGGGAATCGGCTGGTGTTGCGTTTGACCGCACGATTCAAGGCCCCGGTGCTCACCCCGTAAAGTTCCGCCAAGTCCGCATCCAGCATCACCTTTTCACCCCGGACGAGATGGATCAGCTTTTCGACCCGCTCCAGCGGGACCAGTTGGGTTGGCTTCGACTCCTTCATGGTTGGGACGACTTTGAAATCTACGACCGTAATGTCAAAACCCCGCTTTGCGATCAAGGAAGCAAAGTTCGTCCTCCGCTGCGCTTGGGACGTAGATCAGGGCTGCGCGGCAGATGTTGCCACTACGGGATAAGAAGCCGGACCCGATAGAATCCGTTCGTAGAAGTCTGGGGCGTCTGCTTGGTTGCAGTCGAGTTGGTGGCCGTAATCAGTGGAGGGAGATCGGTCCAAATTGCATCCGCCAGATTCGTCTTGGTTTGGAGTCCGTAGACGGCGTTGCTCACCGTCGACCATGTAATCAAGGTGTTCGTTCCGGCGGGAGCGATTGATTGAATGACAGGCTCTGGAAGGTTTTCGATCACTACGACGAGGTTGTCCATGGCCCATGATTCGTCGTCCAGCGACTGAATACCTGGACCTTCTACTTCGAAGCTGAGTGTGGCGACGGCCCCCGTATGCGTGAGGCCCTTGAATCGCGCATCCGCACCAAAGTCGTAGGCGCTGTCTGTGTAATAACCCCCGGGCCCGGAGAATCCGAGATCCGCATGACGGGCGAGCCCAGCGCCGGACGGCGCCACATAGCTTTGAATCTGGTTGGGCGTTGCATTCGCGAAAGATTCACGAAAGACAATGTTCGTATCGACCGTTAAGGTGAAGAAATCACCGGCGGGGAAATTGCCGGTGCCGTCGAGCGAGTCGATCGCCGCGAAAAGCATGGAGATGGAAAGGGTCCTGTGGGGCGGGAGGTTGCTCAGCGTGAGAGTTACCTTGGCACCAGTCGGACTCCGCAGAAACGACCCGCCGAACTGGTTGCCCTGTGCACCCAGTCCCGCGAAGCCTTGGACTCCAGTCAGGGCGGCGGCCCCAGGCTGAATTTCCGAAGGCAAGGAACCGTTGAAGGAATTGGAGAACACGACCGAGACCTGGCCGTAGACCGTCACCCCAGTGGCTCCCGTCCAAACAAGTAACAAGAACGCTGCTAGGAACTTATTCATGCTCGATACGCTTGCACAGCCACTGTGCTTTTCAATCGAAAATCCCCTTGTATCACAGCCCCAGCCGCTTGAAACGGTTCTTCACTTCCTTCAGGTGGAAGTCGAGCGAGCAGAGCTTCTCCAGTTCGCCCTTCTTGAAGTGCTTCGCGACGTCGGCGTCGGACTTGAGGACTTCGAGGAAGTCGGCGTCGTCGCGGCCGGCGTGCTTCACTTCCCAGGTCTTCATCGCGGCGCGCTGGACGAGCGTGTAGGCGTCCTCGCGGGTCAGGCCCTTGCGGATGAGGGCGAGCAGGACGGTCTGGCTGTTCCACATGCCGAGCGAGAGCCCGAGGTTCTTCTTCATGTTCTCCGGATAGACGAGCAGTCCGTCCATCAGGCGGGTGAGCAGGCCGAACATGTAGTCGAGCAACGTGCAGGAATCGGGGAAGATGATGCGCTCGACGCTGCTGTGGCTGATGTCGCGCTCGTGCCAGAGGGCGACGTTTTCCAGAGCAGCAATGGCGTTGCCGCGAATCACGCGCGCGAGGCCGGTGAGTCGTTCCCAGGTGATGGGATTGCGCTTGTGCGGCATGGCGCTCGAACCTTTCTGGCCTTTGGTGAACGGCTCTTCGGCTTCGAGCACTTCGGTGCGTTGCAAGTGGCGGAACTCCACCGCCCAACGTTCGATGCTCGCGGCGACAAGCGCCAGCGCTTGCATGAACTCGGCGTGAATGTCGCGCTGCACGACCTGCGTGGCGATGGGCGCGGGCTTCAAGCCGAGTTGTTTGCACACGAAGGCTTCAACGCTCGGCGCGAGATGCGCGTTCGTGCCGACTGCGCCGCTCAATTTTCCGATGGCGGCAATGTTGCGGGCGCGTTGGAGACGTTCGAGGGCGCGGCCAAACTCGTCGTGCATGAGCGCGAGCTTGAGGCCGAAGGTGGTCGGTTCGCCGTGGATGCCGTGGCTGCGACCGATGCAGGGCGTGAACTTGTGCTCCTTCGCGCGCCGGGCGATGACCGGCAGCAAGGCTTTCACGTCGGCGATCAAGATGTCCGCGCTCTGCGTCATCTGCACGGCGAACGCGGTGTCGCCGATGTCGCTGCTCGTGAGGCCGAAGTGCAACCAGCGGCTGGCGTCGTGATTGATCTGCTCGGCGACGGCGGTGGTGAAGCCGATGACGTCGTGGTTGAGAACTTTCTCCAATTCCTTCGCGCGTTCGGTGAGCGCCTTGGTGTCGGCGAAACATTTGTCCGCGCCGGCTTTCATCTTCGCGAAATCTTTGGCGGGCACGATGCCTTGCTTGACGAGAGCCTCGCTGGCGAGGAGTTCGATCTGGAGCCAGATCTTGAGTTTGTTTTCGTCGGTCCAGATGGCCCGCATTTCGGGGCGCGAGTAACGCGTAATCATCCGCCAATTAAAAAGGAAAAATTAAAAATTAAAAAGGAGAAAAGGTGGGAAACGTGAAACGTGAAGGGATGCCGGGTTAAATCACGTTTTACGCTTCACGTCACCGCTTCGCCATT
>JAYTUE010000028.1:0-2912 GCA_043744715.1 Verrucomicrobiota bacterium
TCGTCGGGGCCGGTCCCGTCAGTCTGCCCGTCGCCGGTCCCCGTCGATGAAAGATCTTCCCGGGGTTTCTGCATCGAAAGCGAGGCGACAAAAAAGCCCATGCCGAGGACCGCCGCGCCCAAGCTGGTGGGCTGGCCGAATTGACCGGTAAGGAAGCCCAGGCCCGCGGCTCCAAGGAAGGCCATCGGAAAAAGGTTCCCGGCGCGGGCGGCCTTGAATCCCTTGCTTATGGCCCAGAGGACGAAACCCAAACGCAACAGGAGATAGGAGGAACCCAGAAACGGGCCGGATTCGAGAAGCACCCGGGGCCACTCGTTTTCAGCGAGGAGGAACTTCCCCCGTTCACCCACCATCGCGGCACCGGCGTTGGTGCCAAGCCCCAGTCCCAGCCCCAAAGGCTCCAGCTCGGCGAGGGTTCCGATCGAGATGAACATCGGGGCGAACAGACGGGACAGTGAGCCCAGCAGGCCTCCTTCGGATTCCGTCGCATCGTTGAAACGCTCCGTCGTGGTGGCCAAACCCTCCTTGTAAACGTCGAACACGCTGACAATGAGGAAAACAACCACGCCCGCCGCGATCCACTTGCCGAACTTCTTGAGGGCGGACGGGAAGAAGAGCGCCCCCACGCCGTAGGAAGCCCCCACGATGATCAGGGAGAGGAGCAGGGATCGGCTGCCCGCGACGGCGGCGGCAAGGATGATGGCGGCCAAAGCCGGCAGGGCAAACCACCAGCGCAACCAGGATTTGTAGGCGATGAAGCCGATGAAAAAAGCGCAGACCAAACCGTAGAAGGCGACCGGACCCGAGATGAAACTGAAGGTGCCCGCGGCCCTGATCTTGCCGCCCACGGAAACGATCTGACGTCCACCACCGGCCCCAAGATTCCACCAATCATCCATGCTCGACTGGTATTGCTTCGCCATGATGAGGGCCATGGGAAGGGACAGGACCAGGAGGAATTTGCCCATCTTTCGCAGATCATCGCCGTTGAGCACGGCGCCCATGACAAAAACGAGCGGGAGGTGGAGGAAGTTGGCGCGAAACCCGAAGCCGACCACGAGCGGATTCCCCAGCACGAGGATTCCGGCCACGAAGGACGCGATGCCCAGGACCAGCACGGCCCCGTTGAAGAAATTGATGCGGAAACCGCGACATGAGGCTGCGGTCAGGTAGATCAGGATGACGACGGGATCACGGATGACCAGAAGCACGTCGGAGAGGGAAACGAGATACCACTTCCTCAGGGTGCCCTCGAACAGCCAGAGGAGCAGGTAGAGCCAGATCAGGCCCTTGGTCATCCGGAGCATCGTGCCCGGCACAACGGCGGAACCGGGTTGGGCACCGGCTGTTTCGTTGGACGAAACGGCCGGCCCGCGGACTCCCGCTCCGGGTGGGGCTGTTCCACCCATTGGTCTTGTCTGAACCTGCGTCATCGAACTTGGGTCGAGTTTTCCGAATCCACGGCGGCCATGATCTTGGCGGCATAACCGGCCCAGGAAAACTCCGCCGCCTTGCGGCGGGCTTCGCGGGCCATGTCCGGCAGCTGATCGGCATGATCCGCCACCCGGTTGATCCTTTCCGCGAGCGTTTCCGGTGAGCGCATGGGCACAAGGAACCCGGTCCGGCCCTCCTCCACAAGATCTTCGCCGCCCGCATTGCGCGTCACGATGATGGGCAGGCCCCGGCTCATGGCCTCCTGCTGGACCAGGGCGCGGCCTTCGGCGATGGACGGAAGGAGGAGGACATCGCACGAGTCCATCAGCTCCAGGACTTCGGAATGGGGACGGGGCGGCTCGTAGGTGAAGTCCCCGCCGTGCCTGCGGTAGAATTCCAGGGGCATGAGAAGCGATCCCAGCACGACCAGCTCGATGTCGGAGCGTTTCAACAGGCGGAACGCCGCGAAGACGTCCGCCAACCCCTTGCGCTGCCCCATCGAGCCGGCGAAGAGGAAGCGGATCCGCCGGTTCTTCGGCGGTGCCTTCTCCGTCGTGGAACCGGTTGGGGAACCGAACTCCGCGACGATGCAGCGGCGTCCGGCGCGCAGCGTCTCCGGAATGGAATCGAGGACGAAGCGGCTCGGACAGACCACGAGGTCGGCCGTCATGAGCTCCGCCGTCTTCCTTTCCATTTTTTCAGGCGAATCCCGGGTGCTGCCGAGGGTCGGCTCCCATTCGGGAAGCCGCGCGGCCTCTTCTTCGAGAAGCGTCCGGACGGTCTGCCAGTAGGCGATGGGAAGGTCGTAGGCCGCGGTGAGGCCGAGCCGTTTTGCCTCCGTGAGCGTGGCGAAGGCCCCGTCCTCGTAGGCGTAGGCCGCGGTCAGCGCGTGCTGGCGCATCCAGCGGGGCAACTTGGCTGCAACCCCCGCGTCAAGATGGCGGTAGACCGAATCCACGGAGGCCCACCCGGTCTCGTGGCGGGACAACCCCTGCCAGCCGAGTTTCCGCGAAGCCAGACGGGCCGTTTCGCGCAGGGGCCAGGTGGCCATCTTGTCCTGCGAAGCGGCGTAGCAACGGCGGAGCAGCTCGCTCCGCAGCGAGGCCGGCAGGAGACCGAACCAGGCGGGCGTTCCCGAAAAACCGAGCGCGGTCGCGAACAGGCCGAGCCGCTTCGATTGGTCCGCCGCCTCCAGCAGGGCGCGGACAAACGTGTTTCCCGTGGGATGTGAGATCAGGAGCATCGGATTCGAACCGTCGCGGGCCAGCGTGGGTCCGGCGGGGAATTGTTCAAGGCGTGCCTGTCACTTCGAGGGGAACGTGGCACGCCGACCTACCGGGCGGAGGGGCGGATGGCGTCGAGCTCCCGGAGATACGCGTCGGCCACGGCGACTCGGGTGTGTTTGGCCAGATGGCCCGGCGCCGCGACACGGTAGGAAGCGAGGCACCCTGGATCTGCCAGCAGTTCCCGCAGGCGTT
>JAYTUE010000029.1:0-2909 GCA_043744715.1 Verrucomicrobiota bacterium
CGTCGGCTGGCCGTTCGGCGGCGTCTCGGAAGCGAGCAGGTTGAACGCCACCGTCCGGCTGATCGTGGTGAGGTTCCTGAGCCGGAGGCTGTAGGTGCCCAAGGTATCCTGATACTGGATGCCCGCCGTGCTTTGGAGCTGCACTTCCACCGGCCCGTAATACCGGTTGTAGTAGTTGGTGCTGCCCTTCACCCAGAAGGATTCACCGCGCTTCACCGGGGTGGTGGAAGCGGTGAAGGAGACGACGGCGGCGGGATTCGTGGCCCCCAGGTTGCCGCCGGGATAGCGAAAAATGTAGGCGGAGTTTTGCAGGGTCTTCGCCAGATCCAAACCGGGGGCCGGGGCCAGGTAGGTCGCGAAGTTCGGGGCCGAGCCGACCGGGGTGGGGAAGCCGAGGAAGTTCAGCCCCGTGGTGGTCCACTGATAGGCGGGCGGCACGGGCCGGCCCTTCACCGTCCAGACGAAGTCGCTGCCGGAGCGGTTGTTGACGAGATAGGCCCCGTTGCCCACCAGCGCCGTCAGGGTGTCCGTGTCCCCCCGCGCGCTGGTCCACACCGCCCATTGGCTGTTGGCCATGGCGTTGGCATAGGGACTGTCAACAAACTGGGCCGTGGAGAACGTGGGCTTCCACAGCCAGATTTCGGCCACCGGACCATTGGCATCCGGCAACAGCGTATCCAGCGCCAGATACGATGCGTCCACATGGGTGAAGATGGCGTTCCAGCCGGGCTTGAGGGTGAAGGACTGGGTGAGCCACTGAGCCTGCACGCCCGAGGCCGAGAGCAGTAGGCCCAGCACGAGCAGCCACCCTGCGTGCCTGATGCGACGAACGCCGGTCGGCCCCGCGCCGGCTGAACGCGGCCCGCCGGCGCGGCTTGCGGGAGGCATGAACGGGGGGTGAACGGTGGAGTTCATGTCTGAGTTACGCGATACTACTTCCCGTCTTTTTCCAGAACCGTATACATAGCTTTTCCCCTGAAAGGACGCGGAATAAACCAAGGCGGTGAGTTGATGTCACGGCTTATTTTCTTCTGTCTCAACGCTTTGCATAAATGTCCAATTTTGGAGGTGGTGGCAGTAGCCACCGGCGTCATGACGGAGAGATTGACGATGAGTGCGAAGGAACGGCGACGCGCCGTGATCATGGCCAACGTAAAAACGGGACGCCTGTCTTCAAACAAGGAAAGATGGATGCACGGCTGCGGAATGGGACGAAGTCACGGGCGGTAGGGCGCAGGCTCCGGCCAAGCCGCCTCTCGGCCTTCTCCGAACAAGGCCAGCTACGGCGGCCGCGCGGGACGGCCGCGCCCGCCGATGGTCTCCCCGGAATTTCTTCCTTGGCCTTCGCAAGCCACAAGGCGCTCGGCCGGAGCCATCGCCCTACCTCGCCAGCCCTTCGGACCGGATTGAAGACACACCCTTCGATCAGCCAATGGGGGAACCGGAAGCACAAACGCGGTCGGATGGCTTTCCATCCAAACAGACAGCCGTTGTCCTTCCCGTCCCGGCACGTTGCGGACACATGCGGCCCGCTGCTTGAATTGACTGGCATCGGCCGCTCCTTTAAGAGCCACTCCCAGCAACCGCTTTCACCCGCCATCAGACCCAACACCATGCCTGCAAAAACTTCCGAGAAGAACGTCGAAAAAGCCACCGAGAAGGCCGTCGCCGTCGAACCCTCACAGCTCACCCCGCAGAAGCAGCGCGACCTCGAAGCAGCCATCAGCTCCATCACCAAGGCCTTCGGCGACGGCGCGATCATGCGTCTCGGCGCGGCGTCGCTGAGGAACAAGATCGAGGTCATCCCCACGGGCGCGCTGGCGATCGACATCGCCCTCGGCGTCGGCGGCGTGCCCCGTGGCCGCATCGTCGAGATCTACGGGCCGGAGTCCTCCGGCAAGACGACCCTGATGCTCCATATCATCGCCAACGCCCAGAAAGCCGGCGGCGCGGCGGCCTTCATCGACGCGGAGCACGCCCTTGATCCCGGCTACGCCAAGAAGCTCGGCGTGGACCTCGACAACCTGCTCGTCTCCCAGCCCGACAGCGGCGAGGAGGCCCTGACCATCTGCGAAACCCTGGCCCGCTCCGGCGCGCTCGACGTCATCGTGATCGACTCCGTCGCCGCGCTCGTGCCCAAGGCCGAACTCGAGGGCGAGATGGGCATGGCCACCATGGGCATGCAGGCGCGGCTCATGTCGCAGGCCCTGCGAAAGCTCACCGCTCTCCTGAGCAAGTCCAAGACGACGTGCATCTTCACCAACCAGCTCCGCGAAAAGGTCGGCGTCATGTTCGGCAGCCCCGAGACCACGCCGGGCGGCAAGGCCCTCAAGTTCTACGCCTCCGTCCGTATCGACATCCGCCGCCGCGACCAGATCAAGGACGCCACCGGCACGGTCGTGGGCAACATCACCAAGGTGAAGATCGTGAAGAACAAGGTCGCGCCGCCCTTCGCCGAGGCCGAGTTCGAGATCATCTACAACCACGGCGTGAACAAGGAGGGCAGCATCATCGATGTCGGATTGACCCTCGGCGTCGTCGACAAGAAAGGTGCCTGGATCCAGTTCAGCGGCGAGCTCATCGGCCAGGGCAAGGAAGCCGCGCGCCAGGCCCTCGTCGACAAGCCCGATCTCGCCCAGAAGATCCTCGACGCCATCGCCGCCAAACGCGAAGCCATCGCCAATCCGCCGGCGGCCGCTGCCGCGTAATCGGCTCGCTCCGTATGCCGGGCGGCCGTGCCCGGCCAGAAGGTATTTCTCCACGGAGAACACGAAGGAACGCGAAGAAGCCCAGCTCCAAGCACCTTGCTTTAGAGCCTGTCTGAAAAACCGCCCGGTCAGGGGACCGGGCCTACAGGGAAGACGGCAAACCTTCGGTTTGTTGTAGGCCGTGTGCCCTCACACGGCGCC
>JAYTUE010000030.1:0-11360 GCA_043744715.1 Verrucomicrobiota bacterium
CCATCCTTCACGGAAAACGAGCTGAATCCATCCGGCGTCGGAACCTTCCAGAGCTGCTTCGGTCCCTGGGATCCCCACGGTGTGACCACAGTGTTGGCCACGGTGCCGTCCGACTGCGGGCCACGGACGTGAGGCCAATCAGCGTTCGCCACGGCTGTGAAAAAGAGAAGGGAGCCGGACAGGAGGAATGAACTGGGGGCAAATTTCATGCGCTTATTGGATAGACCAACATACGGAGCGATGCAATCGCGTCATTCATCCACTTTCACAAGTCACAAACATCTATCCTTCATCCGCTATGGATCAAACCGAATAGCCAATGGGAGGCGGCGTCCAAGTATTAATGCAGGCTTGTGAAACATTTCACAAAGAACTTGCGACGGCTTTGGTGATAGTTAATTTGACCAGACAAGATTGATTCTATGAACAAGATCTCAACAGTCCTCAGCTTGGCTCTGCTTTCAGCTGCCCCCACCCTTCTCGCCGCTGATCTAACCGGAAAAGTTACCCTCAAAGGGACCCCGCCACTTCCGGGGCAACAGCCCATGAAAGAGAACATGTGCGGAAACCCGGAAGCCTATGTGATCAAGAGCCGGCAGTTCGTGGTCGGCAAGGACAGCGGCCTCGCCGGGGTGTTCGTCTATCTGAAGTCCGGATCCGGAGTGGACGGCAAGAAGTTCGCCCCTTCGGCCGACAAGCCAATCTTGGATCAGGTTCACTGCGAGTATCAGCCTTACACCTTAGGCGTTCTCGCCGGCCAGACTTTCTCGGTGAAGAACAGCGACCCCGTTCTGCACAACGTGAATTCGACCCGCGCCAAGAAAAACACGGGCAAGAACTTCGGCATGCCTACCAAAGGCCAGGTCAATGATATGACCTTCGGCAACCCCGAGATCATCCAGTTCCGGTGCGATGTCCACCCGTGGATGACCGCGTGGGTGGGCGTATTCGAGAACTCGTTCTTCGCCACCACCGATGCCGACGGCAACTTCTCCGTGAAGAATGTCCCCGCCGGCAAATACCAGGTCGTCGTCTATCATCCCAAGAGCCACGGAGTGAACGAAGGCATCTTGAAGGAAATCACGGTCGGCGACACTGGGGCGAAGGAAAGCTTCGAGATCGAATACAAAGCCCCTTAAGAGGCTCAGATATTTCATGAGCCGCCGGGATTTGTCCCGGCGGCTTTTTTTCAGCGGTCAACCGGCCTTCCTCGATGCAAAATCCAGCTCCTCTGCACATTCGGATCCTCGCGATGACGACGGTGGTCGCGACGTTGTTCCTGGTGTGCATCGGCGGAATGGTGACGAGCAAAGGCGTGGGCATGTCCGTCCCCGACTGGCCGAACAGCTATGGCTACAACATGTTTCTCCTGCCTTGGGACAAGTGGAGCCAAGGGGGGGTCTTCTGGGAGCATTCCCATCGCCTGAAGGGCGCTTTCGTCGGCCTGTTGACCATGAGCCTGGCCGTCTCGCTTTGGTTTTCAAGCGTGCCCGAGCTGCTCCGCAAGCTGGGCTTGGTCGCGTTCTTTGGAGTGGTCCTCCAAGGAGTTCTCGGCGGTTTCCGCGTTGTCTTCGACAAGCATGGTTGGGGTGCCGAGTTCGGTGTGATCCATGCGGCTGTCGCCCAGCTTTTCTTCTCGCTCGTATGTGTCATCGCGCTGATGGCCTCGCGCCGTTGGCAGTCATGGGGCAGCGTCTCGGCCGAATCTACGGAAAATTCTTCCCTCCGGCTTTGGGCGCCGGCCTTGACCATCCTCATCTTCGTCCAACTGATCATCGGTGCGGCCATGAGGCATCAGCATGCGGGGCTGGCGATCACTGACTTCCCTTTGGCTTACGGAAGGGTCTGGCCGGACACGTCGGCCGGGGCCATCGCAGGATACAACCAAGCGCGTGTGTCGATGATGTCCTACAGCGACATAACCGCCGGCCAGGTTGTCCTCCAGATAATCCATCGGATCACCGCCTACTCGATCGCCGCACTGGTTTTCCTTTGCTGGTGGAGGACGCGAAAGGCCCACCTGCCAGGCTCCCCATTGCGACGCTTCTCGAACACGTGGCTGGGGTTGATCCTCGTCCAAGTGACACTGGGCGCGGCGACAATCTGGACCGGGAAGGCAGCCGATGTGGCGACCGCCCACATGGCGGTGGGAGCGCTGGCGTTGATGACCGGAGTCCTCTTCAGCGCGGCCGCGTTTAGGTTGCTTCCAGCGTCGCCATCCCCGAAGCTTTCGCGATCGTCGGCCGACATGGCCGGTCGAACCGCGTGACATGAAAGCCATCGCAGAACCGATCGAATCCACCACCAGCACCCAGCGGAGCCTGGTGGCGGTCTACTCCGATCTCTTCAAGGCCCGGCTAACCTTTCTCGTGGTGCTGACAACCGTCGTCGGCTTTTTCGTGGGAACCGTCGGCCCGATTGAACCCCTGCTCCTGACATTGACCCTGGTTGGAACCGCCATGGTGGCCTCCGGAGCAGCCGCCTTGAACCAGTATCTGGAACGCGACCACGACACCCGGATGCGTCGGACCGCGAGCCGCCCGCTTCCGGCCAAGGAGCTGTCTCCCGGGCACGTTCTTCTGGTGGGCGCACTGACCTCCTTGATCGGGCTCGGCCTGCTGCAGTTCGGGGTGAACTCGCTGACCGCACTTCTCGGGGCCGCCACGCTTCTCAGCTACCTTTTCATCTACACCCCGCTCAAGCGCATCACCACCCTAAACACCATCATCGGAGCCATTCCCGGCGCTTTACCGCCGCTGATGGGCTGGGCCGCCGCCACAAACGACATCACGCTGGGTGGTTGGTCCCTCTTCGCCATCCTGTTTTTCTGGCAACTGCCCCACTTCCTCGCGATTGCTTGGCTCTACCGCGAGGACTACGCACAGGCGGGCTACGTCATGCTCCCCGTGGTGGATCCAGACGGCGCCCGCACAGGCAGCCAGGCCGTCAGCCATTCGCTCTTGCTCATCCCCGTCAGCCTCGCGCCGTTCATCCTTGGCCTCGTTGGCCCGGTCTATCTTTTCGGCGCGCTGATCGCGGGGATTGGGATGCTGGTGATGGCCTGGAAGTTTTCACGGGCGCTTTCGGCCACCTCCGCCCGCCGCCTTTTTTTTGCCTCGATCATCTACCTTCCACTGCTTCTCGCCCTGATGGTTTTGGATAAGTCCTGAATCCCTTCTGATAATGCTCCCTCATTTTTGAACGAACAAGCGACTGAGCACTTGAACTTGTAGCCTGAATGGCTCCATTTAATTCGAAACGGCGTTTTACCAATTCCCGAAACCGACCCTATGGCACAGCAGACTACGGCGCACGGAGCGCACACCGACCACGGTGGACACGACCACCATGAGCCCAGCTTTTGGCGTAAATACGTGTTCTCCACCGACCACAAGGTCATCGGCCTGCAATACGGGCTGACGGCCTTTTGCTTCATGCTGATCGGCCTGTTCCTGATGCTGGCCATGCGCTGGCAGATGGCCTATCCCGGCAAAGCCCTGCCGATCGTCGGCGGACTTCTCCAAGCCGTCCTCGGTGATCTCTGGGTCGGCAATGATGCTGCGGGTGTTCCCGGGGTGATGCTGCCCGACCTCTACAACTCGTTCGGCGCGATGCACGGAACGATCATGGTTTTCTTGGCCATCGTGCCCATCGGTGTCGGTGCCTTCGGCAACTACATCGTCCCGCTTCAGATCGGCGCGCCGGACATGGCGTTCCCGCGGCTGAACATGGTCAGCTACCAGAGCTACCTGCTCGGCGGCCTGCTGATGCTCGCCAGCTTCGTCATGCCGGCCGGTGCGGCCAAGTCCGGTTGGACCTCCTATTCCCCTCTCGCGAGCGTCAATGATCTGACGCACGCCATCAATGGCCAGACGATGTGGCTCATCGGCATGGTCTTCAACATCTCGGCCTCGCTGCTCGGCTCGATCAACTTCGTCACCACGATCATTCAGCTGCGTGCCAAAGGCATGAACTGGATGCGGCTCCCGTTCTTCGTCTGGGCCGAGTTCGTGACTGCCTTCCTCCTGATCCTCGCGTTCCCTCCTCTTGAAGCAGCAGCCGTGATGCAGCTCTTTGACAACCTGACAGGCTCCAGCTTCTTCCTTCCCTCCGGCATGGTCGTATCGGGCCAGCCGCTGAACATCAGCGGCGGCGGCAGCCCGTTGCTGTGGCAGCATCTCTTCTGGTTCCTCGGCCACCCTGAGGTCTACATCCTCCTCCTTCCGGCAATCGGCATCGTCGCGGAAGTGATCGCCAACAACACTCGCAAACCTCTCTGGGGCTACCGCTCGATGGTTTATGGCGTTCTGGCCATCGGCTTCCTCTCCTTCATCGTGTGGGCCCACCACATGTATCTGACGGGCATGGGAACGAAGATCAGCACCTTCTTCCAGACGACGACGATGATGATCTCGATCCCGTCGGTCATCCTGCTGACGTGTTTGTTCATCTCGCTTTGGGGAGGGTCGATTCGCTTCAACGTCCCGATGCTATTCTCTCTGGCGTTCCTCGTGATGTTCGGCATCGGCGGACTCACCGGCCTGCCGCTTGGATTCAACGCGAGCGACATCCAGCTGCACGACACCTACTACGTCATCGCCCACTTCCACTACGTCGTTGCGCCAGGCATCATCTTTGGATTCTTCGCCGGCGTTTATCATTGGTTCCCGAAGATGACCGGCCGCTACATGAACGAGTTCTGGGGCAAGGTCCACTTCTGGCTGTCGCTGATCTTCATGAACGCGGTCTTCTTCCCCATGTTCATCCAGGGCCTCGCCGGCATGCACCGCCGCATGTCCGACGGTGGCGCGACCTACGCGCTCTCAAACCCGCTCAACCAGGGCGTGGCCGACGGTCTCAGCGATTTCGTCATCAATCTGAACAAGCACATCAGCTGGGCCGCCGTCCTTCTTGCCGTCGCGCAGATCCCTTTCATCCTGAATCTTTTCATCAGCATAAGGAAGGGACAGAAGACCAATTCAGACAATCCGTGGAAGGCCACGACGCTTGAGTGGCAGACGCCGACTCCTCCGGGGCACGGGAACTTCGATGTCGTCCCAAATGTCTATCGTGGGCCCTACGAATACAGCGTCCCCGGCGCGAAGGACGACTTCACGCCCCAGAACGAGCTGCCTGCCCGCAAGAGCGCCACAAAGACCACCCCTGCCAAGTAAGCCATGGAAATCCCTTACACAACAAAGCCAAGACCCGATACGGGCCTCTACAATGCCAAGGTCGGCATCTGGCTGTTCCTCGCCTCCGAAGTCATGCTCTTCGGCGCGCTCTTCTCCTCCTACATCCTGCTGCGGGTGGGAGCGGACCCTAAGCTTGTCTGGCCCGCCCTCGCTTCTTGGCCGCACCATTCCGACGGTCTGCTGAACGTCCCCATGGGAGCGATCAACACGCTCGTCCTGATCGTATCCTCGGTCACAGTCGTCATGGCCTGGGTTTCGCTGAAGCTGAAGGATTTCAAGAAGTTCTTCATGTTCCAGGGCATCACCATCGTCTGCGCGATGGGGTTCTGCGCCATCAAGTCCTTCGAATACGCGGCGAAGTTCTCCCATTACCACGTCGTCTTGAACGACGGCACGGCGATGACGGGACATCTGGAGCCCAAGCAGTATTTCACCACCGACAAGAAGCTCCGCGCCAAGAACGTCGCCGAAATTGAGTTCGTCAAAGACCCGTCTCCAAGTCATGGCCACGCCCATGCCGCCGGGGAAGCCGCCGCCGCGCATGACGACCACAAGCCGGTCAAGATCAAGATGGCCGACGTCCAGCGCCTGACCTTCTGGGGCCCGCAGCAGAGCACCTACTTCGCGATCTACTTCACGATGACCGGTCTGCACGCGCTTCACGTCATCGGCGGCGCGCTCGTGATCGGCTACCTCTGGCTCCCCGGTGCGCGCATGTGGAAGACCGACCCCGAGCGCTTCACCAACCGCGTCGAGGTCTGCGGCCTCTTCTGGCACTTCGTCGACCTCGTCTGGATCTTCCTCTTCCCGGTCCTGTATCTCCTCTGAACGACACGCATCCTATGTCTGAACACGCACACGTCGGACCTCACGCCGGCCACGACCACGAAGCAGAACACATCAAGGCCCACGTCAAGGTCTACCTGCTCATCTTCGCGATGCTGATCCTTGGAACGATCGTCACCGTGGCCATCTCCTACGTGGATTTCGGGGCCGCGTGGATCAACATCACGATCGGCCTCATCATCGCCAGCATCAAGGCGTCCCTTGTCGCCGGGTGGTTCATGCACCTGATCTCGGAGAAACGGATGGTCCATGCGATCCTTGTGGTGACCGGGTTCTTCTTCACGGTCCTGGTGGCCCTCTGCATCTGGACCATGGCTCCCGAAAGCCTGATCGGTGGCGGCCAGCGGCAGCACACCACATCGGTGCCCGCAAAGAATGGACCGGCGGCAGCCCCGGCCCACTGAGGAACGCTCATGTCGCTCAAGGCCCTCCATATTGTCTTCGTCACTGCCGCCACGTTGTTGACGGCCGGACTCGCGTTTTGGTTCCTCCGGAACCATTCCGAGACCAACCAGACGGCTGACCTGATTCTGGGTGTGAGTTCCGCCGCTTGCGCCATCGTCCTAGTCGTCTACGGACGCATCGTTTTCAAGAAGCTGAAGAACATTAGCTACCTATGAAACGCTCCTCTTTGATCCTTGTGGGGGTTGGCGCGGTTCTGGTGGCCGGCACGTTCGACTCGTCGGCGTGTGCCACCTGTTTCGGCAGGACCGATTCTCGGTTGGCCGAAGGCATGAACATGGGCATCCTCGCCCTCCTCGCCGTCATCGGTTCGGTCCTCGCAGGCGTGGTCAGCTTCTTCGTCTACGTCGCTAAACGTTCCGCGGCCCACGCGGCCGAAGACGCCTTCAATGACGAAGGCCCCATTGATTTCACTGAAGATTCCCCGACCGACAAAGACTAAGCATGGCCAAGATCGATTTTCCAGGAACGCCGCCCAACGCCTCCCATCAAGGAGCCGGCATCGACCAACTCCTCATCTACGTCCACGTCCTCATGGCGGCGTTGTTCGTGGGTTGGCTCATCTACTTCCTCTACTGCATGGTGAAGTTCCGCGCCGGGGCCAACCCGAAAGCGGACTATGTCGGCGTGAAGAGCCACATCTCGACCTACCTCGAAGGCGTGATCGCCCTGATCGAAGCGGTGCTGCTCATCGGATTCGCGATCCCCCTTTGGGCGAAGGCCACGGCGGATTTCCCCAAAGAGAGCGAGGCCACGACGCTGCGGATCGTCGGCCAGCAATTCGGATGGAACGCCCGCTATCCCGGCCTCGACGGACAATTCGGCAGGAGCGACATCAAGTTCCTCGCGACCGACAAGCTTGGCTTGGACAAATCCGATCCGCTGGGCAAGGACGACTTCGTGGTCTACAACGACATCGTGATCCCGAACAACAAGCCGGTGATCTTCCACATCAGCTCGATGGATGTGATCCACGGATTCGCCGTCCATTCGATGCGCGCCCAGCAGGACGCAATGCCGGGACTGAGCATCCCGATGACGTTCACTCCCGCGAAGGAGGGAACCTACCTCGTCACCTGCGCGCAGCTCTGCGGCAACGGCCACGGCGGCATGCGCGCGAGCATCACGGTCAAGAGCCAGGCCGAATATGACAAATGGTTCTCCGAGAAATCCAAGGGCGGCGCCGGCGCCGGCTCCTTTGACTGAGTCTTTTTCCCCATCCTGAATTCCTCAAACCCGAGGCCGCCCTCGGGTTTTTTGTTCCACGGTTTGGTTGTCCGACCTTGCAGATGAACCAGAAGTCACACGAGCGCATCACATGGGCGATCCTGTTTGCGGCGACCATCGCCATCGCCATCGCCTTTATCCGGGAACGGGCCGGCCGCGGGCCCGATCTGCCGGTCGTGGCCGTCGTCCCAACGTTCCACCTGACCAATCAGCTCAACCAGCCGATCAGCCTAGAATCTCTCAAGGGACACGTCTGGCTGGCCAACACGGTGTTCACCACCTGCCCTTCCCTCTGCCCCAAGCTGACGCGGCACTTCAGCGAACTTCAGCAGGAGTTCGCCGGCGAGAAGGACTTCCGACTCCTTTCCCTGACCGCCGATACGGAACGCGACACGCCCTCCGTCCTGAAGCGTTACGGCGACAAGTATGGGGCCGACCACCAGCGCTGGAGCTTCGTCACCGGCAACAAATCGGACGTCCAGGAATTCGGGGTCAACGGCCTCAAGTTCCTGATGACCGACAACCCCCTGACCAACCGGCTCGAACCGGACGACCTGTTTCTGCATGGGCCCTATTTCGCCCTCGTTGACCGCAGCGGCCGCATCCGGGGGTGGTATGATGGATCGTTGCCGGAAAAACGCGTTGCGATCCGCCAGGCGATCCGGAGACTCCTCAAGGAACACTGACCATGGACGCCTCCATCCTTCCCCCGATCAACGCGACGCTCAACGGCATCGCGACCATCCTGCTGGCGCTCGGCTTCTTCTTCATCAAGACGGGCAACAGGCAGGCCCACAAGGTCTGCATGATTTCGGCGTTCATCACCTCGGTGGTCTTCCTCATCTGCTACGTCGCGCACAAGATCCTCGTGCGCGGTGTGCATACGCCGTTTGGAGGAGAAGGTGCGATCCGGACGGTCTACTACACGATGCTGATCAGCCACATCATCCTCGCCATCGCGATCGTGCCGATGGTGCTGATGACCATGAGCCGGGCCTTCAAGGAACGCTTCGAAGCCCACAAGGCCATCGCCCGCTGGACGTGGCCCGTCTGGATGTATGTCTCGATCACCGGCGTTTTGGTCTACCTCTTCCTCTACGTCTGGTTCCCGAAGAAGTAACCCCCGGGGCGATCAGGCTGGCAGGAGGGAATTCACCAGCGTGCTGATCGACCGGCCATCAGCACGCCCTGCGGCCTTGGCTTGGGCCGCCTTCATGACCAATCCCATCTGGGCCTTGCTCGTCGCACCTGTTTCAAGAATTGCAGCGCGAACCAACGATTCCAGTTCAGCCGGGGAAAGCGCTTTCGGGAGAAACGTCTCCAGAACGCCCAGCTCCGCCTTTTCAGCGGCGGCCAGTTCGGGCCGCCCGCCCTGCTCATACTGGATGATGGAATCCTTCCGCTTCTTGGCCTCACGTTGGACCACGGCGAGAAAATCCGCCTCGTCGAGATTCTCGATCTTCTTCTCGATCACCAGGTAGCCAACAGTGGACTTCAGGAGCCGAAGCGTCCCCAGCCGCACGCTGTCCTTGGCGATCATCGCCGCCTTGATCTCGGCCGACAGTCTTTCGTTGGTGGTCATGTAAAATCTCCGGTCAGGTCTTCAGGTTCTTGATGGCGTCCCGCACCCGGGCCGCCTCCTCGTAGTCCTCGCACTGCACCGCGTCGGCGAGGGCCGTTTCCAGTTTCTGCCTTTCGGTCAGAGGCTTTTTGCTTCGAAGAAAGACAAGCCGCGCGTCCAGCGACTTCAATTCGGCGCTGTTCTCCAACAGCTCCGGCCGGTTGTTCTCGGCGTAGGTGGTGCGGATGTTTTCGCTCTCCTCCTCGAGATCGGTGATGGCACCGGGCCAGTCGTCCGAGGCCAGGCGTTCGGACTCCAACGCGCGCCCGCGCATCATGAGAAGCTGAGGCTTGAACTGTTCCAGCGTCCAGATGAGGTCGCCGTTGTCGCAATGCTGCCGGACGAACTGCATCACCGCGAGGTTCCTCATCGTGTCGCGCAGCACCGCGGGGAAATCCTCGAGGTGGAAAAGGCAGATGTAGCGGTGATGGAACTGGATGAGCTCCTGCTGGAACTTCGCGAAGTCTTCGGGCTTCAACTGGAAGGGTTCATCCGTCACCTGCGACGCCTTCTGCTGGTAATACTCCAGCCAGGTGGGATGGCCCATGGGGAGTTTCCCGTCGGGCCGGCCTTCGGCGTTCATCTGCAATATGCCGAGGTCGACCCGGAGCTGGATCTTCTCCATGCCGTCCTTGCCCTTCACTCGGCGGACGATCACTTCGCCTGGATGGAAATCCCACGCGCCGAGAAGGGGTCCGATGTCGGAGTTCATGCCCGAACTATCGGAAAGGACCGAAGGGCAGTCAACGAATCGAAGTTGGCCGCCGCCGTCATCACGTCCTCAAAAGACGGCCAAAGTATCCAGCACCGCCTTGATGCGCGGCACTTCGTGCGTCCGGAACAGGTCTGTTCCGCCAAGTGCCGCCAGAAGGCAGAAGAACGGTTCTGCCGAACGCACTTCGTCACCGAAGAACTCGAACGCGTGGGGCAAGGCATGGCAGGTGGGAAATCCAAGCGTCCTCAACCGGAAGGTGTTCAGAAACACATTCATCTGGTGGCGCACGCGCACGGCGCTGTCCTGGAGGTTGCGGTAGTAGAAGCCGAGACCCGGATCGATAAAGATTTTCTTCACGCCGTTGCGGTGCGCCACCTCGATCTGATGGGCGAAGAAGTCCTTCATCATAGCCGTCGAGTCGGACGTGAAATCGAAGTCCGTGACTTCCCGGACATTCGCGCCCTGGACATAGCAGATGATCACGCCGCCATCGTGATCCGCGACCATGCGGAACATCTCGTCCGACCGCGCCGTTCCGGTGAGGTTGAGAATCCTGGCACCGGCCTCGAAACACGCCCGTGTGACCTCCGGACGGTATGTCTCGACCGAAACCACCACGCCAGAACGGGAGAGTTCGCGCACCACCGGCAGCAAACGACTGCTCTGGCCGGAAACATCCACGCGTTCGGCGTGGGCGAGCGAGGATTCCGCCCCGATGTCGATCACCTGCGCACCCTGCGCGACCAGCACCCGCCCTCGGCTGATGGCCGCATCGGCGCTGAGACAGACGCTCTCGCGATACCATGAGTCCGCCGAGAGGTTGATGACGCCCATGATCGACGGCCGGCTATTCGAAGCGAACTGGACGTCCCCGATCGAGAACTCGGCCACCTTCGCCGCCAAATCCTCGCGATGAGCGGCGGCCAATGACCCCAGCATTTTCAAGGACAACATGGCTGCGAAGCTGCCAGCCACAGTCCCCGATGCAAGTGGTCGCCGGAAAAGAACCCAGCGGGAAGAGAGCGAAGAAGAAAGTGGTGCATCCGGGTGGGATCGAACCACCGACCATCCGCTTAGAAGGCGGATGCTCTATCCAACTGAGCTACGGATGCACTGTCATGGCGATACGCGCCATCTGGGATGTTCTATGCGAGGGCGCGTATTGGCGGCAAGCCCAGGGTCAAGACGCTGGAGGCCGACGCGTTGACTCAAATTAAATGACACCCAAGGGGATGGGCTGAGTTGGGGGAAAAGGGGTCGTTGACTCATGGAAAAAAGACACCTGGAAAATGGT
>JAYTUE010000031.1:0-11348 GCA_043744715.1 Verrucomicrobiota bacterium
CGCGGCTTCGTCTTCGGTGGTGCACCCGGCCGCCGCCGCTGGCAAGCCGCGTCTCGCTCTGGAATGGAGAATCTTCGTGCGAGCGGCGGCGTAATCCCCGGACGTGCCCACGATGCGCGACACCGCCGTGTAGCAAATCGAGGATTGAATCGAGCGGGACGAATCCTAGCCTGCCATTGTGTCGTTGAACCGCCGTTCATTCTTCCGCCGCTCGGGCCTCATCGCCGCATCGGCGGTTTCCGCCCCGTCTTTCGTGCGCGCGGCGGGCGTTGTCACGGCCACCCCGGGCGAGAAGCCCCGGCACATCATCCACCTCGTGGCGGACGGCATGAGCATGGCCACGCTCACCTGCGCGGATCACCTGTCGCAGCACATGCGCAGGAAGGGGCTCACGTGGATCGATCTCTACAACCGGCGCGAGGTCGTCAGCTCGTTGATGAACGTGCGTGCCCTCAACTCCATCGTGACCGATTCCGCCGCGTCCGCCTCCGCCTGGGGCTCCGGTTCGCGCGTGGTCAACGGCGCGGTCAACGTCCTGCCGGACGGCCGTAGCCTGAAGACCATCTACGAGCTTTTCGCCGATGCCGGCTGGAAGCGCGGGCTGGTGACGACGACGGAGATTACGCACGCGACGCCCGCCGGTTTCTCGGTGAACGTCACGAGTCGGGGCAGTTCGGACGACATCGCCAAACAATACTTCGACCGGAGGATCGACCTGCTGCTCGGCGGCGGACGCAACTACTTCGACAAGGCCAGACGGAAGGACAAACGCGATCTCCTCGGCGACTTCGCCCAGGCCGGCTACGCCTTGATGCAGACCAGGGCCGACCTCGCCGCCGCGCCGTTGGACAAGCCGTGGCTGGGCACCTTCGCCAAGAGCCACCTGCCCTTCACCGTCGACCATGTGAACATGCCGAAGGCGTTGGCCGAGGTCCCCACGCTGGCGGAGATGACCGACGCCGCGCTGCGGAAGCTGGAGCGTGAACCGCATTTCATCCTCCAGGTGGAAGGTGGCCGCGTGGACCAGGGCGCACACACCAACGACGCCCCGGCCGCGTTCCGCGACCAGATCGCCTTCGACGAGGCGCTCGATGTCTGCCTCGCCTTCCAGAAGCGGCATCCGGACACGCTGCTTGTCATCACCACCGACCACGCCACGGGCAATCCCGGCCTCAACGCAGTCGGCAAGGAATACAACCTCAGCGTCCCGCTCTTCCAAAACATCCCCAAGGTCACGAAATCGCTCGACGAAATCGCCCAGCAGATCAAGGGCCTGGTGGAGTTCGACCCCGAGGGCTACAAGGGCGAGAGCACGAAGACCGGCAAGCTTGTGGACCCCTCCATCATTTCCGACATCGTTTACGAGTCCAGCGGCTACCGGCCTTCGATCAAACGCTGCAAGAAGCTGCACCAGTTTTTCAGCGGCAAGGGCGACGCGCTCTACGATCTCGCGAACAACGACGCCTACCAGCTGGGGCAGCTGATGGCCAACTACGTGGGCATCGGCTGGAACTCGACCGGCCACACGTCCGACTACGTCCCAATCCTCGCGACGGGCCCCGGGGCCGAGAAGTTCCGGGGCTTCGTGCAGAACACGGACGTATTCCGACACTACACGGGATTCGCCGGGATCGACTTCCGCAACCCGGATCTGCCGTTGATGGCCGAAGCGGGACCGACGGCGACCGAAGCCGAGGACTATGAGTTCATTGCCTGATCGCCGGGCAGCCTCCGGTTGCGCCATTGGCCTTCCGGAGCTGTCTTAAGGACAGCCCATGACATGAAACCCCTTCCGGCAATCGTGCGACACCTTGTCTTCGCGGCACTGCTTTGCCTCGGGGTTCTCGGACTACGGGCCGAGTCGGCCCAGGAGGCGCACGCCCGCCTTTATGCGGAGGCGCGCAAGGCGTGGTCCGCCGATCCGACCAATTCCCTCGCCGTGATCCGGTTCGGCCACGCGACGTTCGACCAGGCGGAGTTCGCCAAAAACGACTCACAGCGGAGCGCCCTCGCCGAGGAAGCCATCGCCACGCTGAGGACGCTGCTGGGGCGGGAACCGAAGTCGGGTCAGGCGCACTACTGGCTGGCGATGAACCTGGGCCAACTCGCACGCACCAAGACCCTGGGCGCGCTGAGGCTGGTCCGGGAAATGGGGAAGGAATTCCTCGCCGCGCGGGAACATGACAAGCTTCAGGACTTCGCCGGACCGGACCGGAATCTCGGGCAGCTCTACCTCCAGACACCCGGCTGGCCCACGAGCATCGGCAACCACAAGAAAGCCCGGGTCCACCTCGAAGAAGCCGCCAAGCTGGTCCCCGACTTTCCGGCAAACCAGGTGGGTCTCCTGGAGATCGCGACGGAGACGCGCGACATCAAGACGGCGCAGGCCCAGATCAAGGCGCTCGCCGACGGCCGGTCCAAGGCGCGGGCGAAGTTCTCGACGGCCGAATGGCAGGACGACTGGGCCGACTGGGACCAGGTCCGGGACCGTTGTGCGCGCAAGATCGACGAGTTCCAGAAAACCCAGTCCAGCCGGAGCAAGCGCTGAGGGGCGCGTTGACTCGCGGCCCTGGATTCCAATGATGCCCGCCATGAAGCTGTTCGTTCCCTCCCTTCTCGCGGTCTTGGTGCTTTTCGCAGGCTGTTCCAAAATCAAACCAGCCGCCTCCAAGGGAACGGCCACGGAGATCGCGGTGAAGGAGGAGCCGGTGATCCGCCCGGTGACCCGGCCGATTGGTAGGATCTCCAGCTTCAACCCGGTCTCCCGCTTCGTGGTCATCACCTATCCGTCGTCGATCCTCCCGAAAAACGAGCAACGGCTCGGAGTCTATCGGGAGGGTCGCAAGGTGGGAGAGGTCAAGGTCACCGGTCCCGAACGAGACACGATTACTGCGGCCGACATGGTTGCAGGAGACGCCCAAATCGGCGACGAGGTCCGGGAGAACTAGGAGGAGCGGGAACCGCCTACTTCGAGACTTCCGCCTGCCTGGGCTCCGTGGCCTTGCGGTAGGGGGAATGCAGGTTGAAGTAGATCCCGCAGAGAGGCCTGTCCGCTTCGGACTGGCTCAGGATGATGGTGATCTGGGTGTCGAGGGCGATGCCGTGACGGAGATTGGGGGCGCGGTTCTCGAACGCGTCGATCGCTTTTCTCATGAGGCGCTCGACTATTTTCTCGCAGTCGACGGGCGCCTTCTCGAGGCAGACGACATACTTGTCAAAAACGTGGAGGGCTTCCCGCATCTCGGGTTCAAACTGGTCGACGTGCAACGCCATGATCGGAACGTATCCCGAAGTGCTCCGGCGATCAACCACCCCTTCACACCCCAAAATTGTCCGTCCCGGCTCCCCTGTCGGGCCGGTCCCCGAAGAGCGCGGTGCCGATGCGCACGAGCGTCGAGCCTTCCTCGATCGCCACTTCGAAATCACCGCTCATGCCCATGCTGAGCACTGGCAGCGGCCCGCCGATGCGTTCCTGGCAACGGTCCCGCAGCTCCCGCAGCATCCGAAAGAACGGACGGGCCCGCTCAGGCAGAGGCGAATAGGGCGCGATGGTCATCAACCCATGAAGCTCCACCCGAGGCAGCCGGAGGATGGCGTCCAAATCCGCGAGAACCGCCTCGGGCTTGTAGCCGAACTTGCTGGCCTCGCCGGCCACATTGACCTCAAGCAGGAGCTTGATCGTCTTGGACTGTTTCTCCGCCGCCTTGTCGAGTTCCTCGGCCAAACCAAGGCTATCCACGCCCTGGATCATGTCGAACAAGGCCACGGCATCGCGGCATTTGTTCGACTGGAGATGTCCGATCATGTGCCAGATGAGGCTACCGGAACACTGGGGGATCTTGCCCTTGGCCTCCTGCACTCGGTTCTCGCCGAAGAGCCTGACTCCCAACCGCGCCACTTCTTCCACGGCGGCAGTCGGCTGGTTCTTGGAAACGGCCATGAGGGCCACATCGGCCGGATTTCTCCCGGCACCTGAACAGGCCGAAGAAATCTTGGCGCGGATGGATTCAAAGTTTTCGGCAAGGCTCATGTCGGCGGACCGGGACATTGCCGCACGATTCCCAACTGACAAGTTCCCAGCGCAACTCGGCCTTGGTCGCAGGAAGATTTTGTGCTTATTTCCGGTATGAATCACTGGCTGGTGAAGCAGGAACCGGACGCCTACGCGTGGTCGAAGTTCGTCGCCGATGGCAGAACGGCATGGACCGGCGTCCGGAATTTCCAGGCCAGGAACAATCTCCGCGCCATGAAGAAGGGCGACCTCGTGCTCTACTACCACAGCAACATCGGCAAGGAGATCGTCGGCATCGCCCAGGTCGTGAAGGAGCACTACCCCGATCCCACGGCCGACGAAGGCGACTGGTCGGTCGTCGATCTGGCCCCGGTCAAGCCGCTGAAGAAGTTCGTCACCTTGGACGCCCTCAAAGCCGATGCGGTGTTGAAGGACATGCCCCTGGTGAAACAAAGCCGCCTGTCCGTGAGCCCATTGACCGAGCCTCAGTTCAAGAGAGTCCTCTTGCTGGGAGAAACCCGCTGAACCGTCGCGCTTGGCTAAGTCGACGGACCAGCTAGTTTACATCCCAGCGATGCATTCCACCAAGCGGACAAGCCGGTGCCGATGAGACGATGAAAGCCCTGATCCTCAGCCTGGTGGTAATTCTGCTCGCGCCGATCCCTGCCACGGCCGCCGGCTTCGACCATTCCTACTCGGCCTACGCCGCCATCCTGACCAGCCACGTCACGAACGGCGCCGTGAACTACCGTGCGCTTTCGCTGAATCCCGATCCGCTTCAGTCCGTGCTCGGAGAGTTCTCCAAGGTGACGGAAAACGAGTTCGCCCTCTGGACGCGGGCCAAACAAAGCGCCTTCCTCATCAATGTCTACAACGCCCATGTCCTGGTGCTCGTGGCGACCAACTATCCCACCACCAGCGTGCGCCGTCTGGGCCATGGTGTCATAAGCCCGTGGCAATTGCCTTTCATACGGATCATGGGGCGGGCCACTTCGCTCGAAGCCATCGTCCAGGGCCCGCTTCGGCGCGGCATCGAAGACCCGCGCGTCCACTACGCCATCTGCCAGGGTGCGAAGGGATCCCCTCCCCTTCGTAGCGAACCCTACCTGCCGGACAAATTGGACGTTCAGTATGCGGATCAGGCGAGGCTGTTCCTCAGTGATCCCATCAGGAACCGGGCTGATACCAAGCGGAAGGTCCTCTGGTTGTCTCCCGTGTTCATGTGGTATGCCTCGGATTTCACCAACCGCGAGCCGGACCTCATCAAGGCCATCCGGCCCCACGCCTCCAGCGCAACGGCGGCCATGATCGATGCGTCCACACCGGAAGATCCGGTCAAATACGACTACGCCGACTTCAACTGGGAGTTGAACGATCAGCGCTCCGGCACGAAGTAGTAATGGCGTCGATGGTTTGCCCCAGACCGAGGCGTCTTGATGAGGGGTTCGTCCCGCCGCTTGCCCTGCCTGCCGTATTCCGCTACACACTGCCGCCCCGGCTGTCGCGGACAACCAGCCGGTGTCGCAGCAAAACCGCATGAACGCAGGAACTCTCATTTCCGGCTTGGCCTCACGGCTGAAGCCCCGCATCGCCGAACTCGGATCTAGGCCGGGTTCAATCATGCCGGAAGCCGAGTTCAACGCCTTCGCCCTCGGACTCTTCGACCTTCAGTTCCAGCACGTCGCTCCATATCGCCGCTTCTGCGAGGGCCGCGGAGCGGTGTCCGGCTCGGTAAACGACTGGCGGGAAGTTCCGGCAATCCCGACTAGCGCCTTCAAGGAACTGGAGCTCACCAGCCTCGCGACGGAGGAACGCACATCCGTCTTTCATTCCAGCGGAACCACCGCGGACAAACCCAGCCGCCATTTCCACAGCGCCGACTCTCTGGCGCTCTACGAAACATCCCTCCTCGGCTGGTTCCAGCAGCACGTGCTCGGCGATTGGAACCGATTGATCGAAGATGAACGCGCCGGTCCGCTGGACAAGCCCGCTTTCATCATCCTCACACCGCCCTCACAGGCCGTGCCGCATTCGTCGCTCGTCCACATGTTCGAGACGGCACGCCGCGAACTGGCTTCGCGCGACTCGGTCTTCACGGGCCGCGTCGGAACCGACGGCGCATGGCAGCTCGACCTGGACGCGACCCTTTTCGCCATCCGGAAATCGATGTGCGCGAACCGGCCGGTCACGTTGCTGGGAACCGCTTTTTCCTTCGTCCACCTCTTGGATCATTTCGCAGCGGACAACATGCGTTGCCGGCTCGCGGAAGGATCGCGTGTTCTGGAAACCGGAGGCTACAAGGGACGCTCGCGGGAAATGCCGAAGGAAGATCTGCACGCGCTCATCACAAAACATCTCGGAATCCCCGCTGACCGCATTGTCTGCGAATACGGCATGAGCGAGCTGAGTTCCCAAGCCTATGTCCGGAACGCCTGCTCCAACGAGCCCAAGGATGCTTCTCCGACCCTTCATTTCCCGCCGTGGACCAGGGTGCGGTTGATCGATCCGGAGACCGGCACTGAAGCCCGCGCGGGACGGCCGGGCCTCATCCGCATCTTCGATCTCGCCAACGTCTACTCCGTCGCCGCCATCCAGACCGGCGACCTCGGCGTCGCCTGCGGCGATGGGTTTGAACTGGTTGGCCGAGCCGCCATGGCCGAAGCCCGGGGCTGCTCGCTGATGCCGGCGTGATCTTTCGCGAAGACGAACATGAGCGAGCCCTTGCCCAACTTCTTCCTGGCCGACCTTCCGCCGGGCGATTCCCTCACGCCGGCGGTCATCAGGGAGGCCTGTCGCACCCTCAAGCGCAACCGCGAGCGGTATCTGCTCGAACGCAACACCGCGAGCATCGTCCGCACGATCAGTTCCATCGCGTCCAACTGGCTCGATCCCGAATACCCGTTCCGCAAACAGGCGCTGGCCGAAGGCCCATCCGCCACGGGTTTCTCGGTCGAGACGCTGATCCAGGGTCTGGACACCTACTTCAGGTCGGTCACACAGGATCGACTGACCAACCTGCTGGAGCAGGAGCTCGGACACATCGACCGGATGGACCAGCCGTCGGAGAACGACTGCGACCGCGAGTTCGATCGCGCCGCCATCGCCACCGGCCCGGAGCTGCTGGCCCACATCACGGCCGGAGTCCTGCCCAATCCGGTCTTCACGGGAATCATCCTCGGCCTCCTCGCGCGTTCGGCGCAGTTCGTGAAGTGCGCCTCGGGCACCAGCTTCCTGCCCCGGCTGTTCGCCCATTCCATCTACGCGGCGGAACCCAAGCTCGCCGCCTGTCTTGAGATCGCCGAATGGCGTGGCGGCAACACGCTGCTCGAAGACGCGCTCTTCGCGGAAAGCGACCACGTGTCCGCCATGGGAAGCGATGAAACCATCGCCGCGTTGCGGAAACGCGTCCGTGGAAAGTTCCTCGGCTTCGGCCATCGCGTGAGCTTCGCCTACATCACCCGGGAAACCGTCTCGGGCTTCGGCCTTCCGAAACTTCTTCGCCGCGCCGCGCAGGATGTCGCCGCCTGGGACCAGCTCGGCTGCCTTTCGCCCCATGTCTTCTATATGGAGACGGGCGGAAAGGTGACGCCCGAACAGTTCGCCGAAAAACTCGCCCATGAACTGCGGACGCTCGAACACGCCCAACCACGGGGACCGGTCTCGACCGAAGACGCCGCCGCCATCGCGATCCGCCGGTCATTCTACGAAGTGCGGGCCAGCGCGTCCGCAGAGACGCGGATGTGGACGAGCGCGGACTCCACGGCGTGGACCGTCATCTTCGAGGCTGACGCCGCATTCGCGCCGTCCTGCCTGCACCGTTTCATCTACGTCAAGGCCGCGCCCAATCTCGCCGAGGTGCTCCGTGGCGCCGACCGCGTCCACCGCCGGGTCTCGACCGTCGCCCTGTCCGCGCCGGAAGACCGTGCGTCGGGCATGGTCAAGGAACTCGCCCGCTGGGGCGTGACCCGCGTGTGCGCCGTGGGCGACATGCAGAATCCCCCGATCACCTGGCGTCATGACGGGCGTCCCGCGCTCGGCGATCTGGTGACTTGGACGGATTGGGAGAACGGCGGCTGAACACTTTTGCGGATCGATCAACCAACGACTTTACCGAACATGGAACTGAGGAAGAGCTTTCAATTCGAGGCCGCCCACGCGCTGCCCAACGTGCCCCACGGCCACAAGTGCCACCGTCTTCACGGGCACAGCTTTGTCGTCGAAATCGTCGTCGAAGGACCGATGGACCCGCAGTTCGGCTGGGTCATGGACTACGCCGACATCAAGGCCGCCTTCAAGCCGTTCTGGGAACAGCTGGACCACCACTACCTGAACGAAGTTCCCGGCATGGAGAACCCGACGAGCGAGGTCGTGGCCGTCTGGATCTGGGACCGGCTCAAGCCGCTGCTGCCGCTGCTGACCGAGATCGTCGTCGCCGAAACCTGCACGGCCAAGTGCGTCTACCGCGGCAAGTAGGCCGGCCATCCCTGCGCGGCCAGAAGGTTTTCTGCTTTCACGAAAAAAGGAACCCCGACGAAAAGGGTGCAGCAACCGGCCGGGCAAGGATGCCCGGCCTACGCCTTGGGCGACGCTGCGTTTGCCGCGTCGACACACTTCCGGCAGAGGCACGCCTGGCGTTGCACGTCGGAGGGAATCTTCTCCAGCATGGACGGATCGATCTCCACGCTGAAGCACCAGCACTGGCCCTTGTAGGTCGAGGACGTGCAGAGCCGGCAGTCGTTCGGACCTCCGCAAAGCGGGCAGCACGAGGGGTCGTTCGCGTTCGGTGCGGGAGCCATGGATATTTGAATCGGGAAGCGATGGAGCGCCGGAGCTCCAAGTCGCTGGAACGGTTTACCGTCGCTCCACCGCTTCCGTCAGTCGTTTTCTCAGGGTCAGAAGGTCAGCTTGATGCCGCCATAGGCGCCGAAGCCCAGTGCAGGATAGCCGAGGATGTAGTCGTAACGATCGTTGTTGAGATTCTCGCCCCGGGCCCAGATCTCCACGTGGTCGTTGAAGCGGTAGCTGACCGCGCCGCGCACGGTCAGGTAGTCGCCGATGGGCACCTGCCCCGGGAACTGCGAATCCTGCCGTTCGACCACCCACGAAACACCGGCGCTCAGGGTCAGCTTTTCGATCGGACTGTAGGTGGAGTTCACGCCGACCTGATGACGCGGGCGGCGCAGAAGGCGAAGGCCCGTATTGTCGTCGATGGCGGTGAGGTAGGTGTAGGAGGCCCGGGCCTTGAAGCGTTCGTTCGGCTGATATTCCAGGCCGAGTTCCACGCCTTCGGTCAGCGCCTTGGAGATGTTTTGCGGGATGTAGTTCGCGTCGGACTGGATCAGGTTGTCGATCTCGTTGCGGAACCATGTCGCGGAGACCCGGACGTGGTTGTTGAAGAACGGCTGTTCGACGCCGGCCTCGTAGCCGAGAGATTCCTCGGGCAGCAGGTTGAGATTGCTGTAGCCGGGGTAATAGAGGTCCTGCGCCGTCGGCGGGCTGTAGGACTGCGAGACGCTCGCGTGCAGCCGTGTCTCCGAACCCGGGACGCGATACGCCACGGCCTGACGCCAGGTGAATGCGTCGTTGTAGGCCGTGTAGCCGTCGTAGCGGAAGGCGCTGACGAAGTTGAGCCGCTCGACCGGATTCCACAGGCCTTGGATGAACCCGCCGACACCGGTCTGGTGGGCGCGGATTTTCTCCACTCCGGCCGCGTTGAACTGGCTGAACGAGAGGTCGACCATGGTTACGCCGGGAACGATCCGGAGCGTCTCAACCGGCTGCCATTCGACCTGGGCGTCGACCTGGTGGGCGTCGACGGTGAGTTTGTTGTCGGAGCCGAACTGGTCGCGATAGCGCTGCCACTGGCGGTCGAAGGAGTAGTAGGCCTTCGTCGACAGCGTCTCGCTGATCTTCCACTCGATGCCCGGCGAGATGCGGCTGACCTCGCGCTTCAAGGTCGCGATGGGATCCGGATACGAGACGCTGCCCGGCGATCCGCCGTCGCTCAGGCTGAGGCTGCCTTTCAGATCGAGGTAGATGTCCTTGGTCACTTCGTAGCCGACCGATCCACGAAACGAGGTCATCTCGAACTCGCTGTTGGCGCGCGGGTATTCCGCGTCGAACCGCGACGCACTCAGGGCGTAGTCGAACTTGCCCACGGCCCCGCGCGTCGAAGCGGCCTCGCGAAACGTGTGGAAGCTGCCGCCCTCGAAGGAGAGTTCGCTCACCGGCTTGGCCAGACCACGGCCGGAGAAGGTCCGGAGGTTGATGACACCACCGATGGCATCCGCACCATAGAGCACCGATGACGGCGTGCGCACGATCTCGATGGAGTCGATGCCGTCGAGCGAGAGGCTCTCGTAGATGCCACCACCGGCGAGGCTCGGCGGGATGCGGCGGCCGTCGATGAGCAGCAGGGTGTGGTTCGCCTCGGTGCCGCGCACGAAGACGGAGGCCTGTTGTCCGGGAGTGCCGGATGAGACGTAGGTCAGGCCGGGCACGAGCTCGAGCGCCTGGGCGACCGAGCTGAACTTGCCCGCCTTGAAGTCCGACGAATCGACCGACGACACCGTCGCCGCGGTGGCGTCGATATTGTCGGAGATGCGGGTGGCGGTGACGACGATGGACGGGAGGCGGTTGGTGACGGCGGTTTCCTGCGCCACGACGGCGCCGGCGAACGAAAGGCTGGCAAGGGCCAGCCGGCTTGGATTTTTCACTGATTGGTTCCTGACGGGTTCCGCACGGGGCGGAATGGGTTTCGGTTAAGAAACCAGTCCGGGAGTGGAAGACGACGCCTCCGGAGGCAGCGTCCGAAACGCGTTCCCCCTGAAAACGACAAAGCCTCCGCCCCCGACAAAACGAGAACAAAGGCATTCTACATTCCCAGACCGCACACGCGGAACCTGGCTGGCCTCATCCTTCTCTAGGTCGGAGAAGAGGGTTTCCCCATCGGCCCGACTGTGCGGCGGACCGGCGTGAAACCCCGACGAGCGAAAACGCATTCGATATCCTGACTCCGGGTTTCAAACCTCGCTCCCGCCTTCCCAGACCTTGCGGTCCAGTGGCGATGGGAGCTTGTAACCCGATACAGTGGCGCAACCGTCCCCGACTTTCACGGGGTTCCCTCCTGCGTTTCGGCCGGGACGGTCGAACCGTCCCTTCAAATTTCCAAAGAGCGCGGTGGGAATAAGCCCGGCCGCACGGCGCGGCAAGAACAGAGTTTTGACAGAGGGGGAATGCCCAGGGCAAAATGCTTTAATTGGACAAGTTGCTGAGTGGCACGGTGTAAAATTGGGACTAGACTCTGGACGGGTTTTTTGGTCTTCTAGGGCTGGAT
>JAYTUE010000032.1:0-11281 GCA_043744715.1 Verrucomicrobiota bacterium
CGTCAACACGGAGCTCAAGTGCCCCGCAAGCGGCACCTACGCCGTCACCACCGTGAGCGTCAATCCCACCTGCACCGTCGCCGCCCACTCGCTCTGATCGGCGTCCCGATTCATTTTCACGCAATCCCAGACTCCCGAAGAGTCTGGGATTTTCATTTCCGCGAGTCGAGCGGCCTGCCTCGGATGACCAACATCCAGTCTCCAAAACTTGGAGCGGAAAACTCCACGGTCTTTTCGGAGAGAACACCGATTGCGGAGACCAGTCCGCCCGTCCTTACATCGAACCATTCGGCGGATCCTCCTGCGGGCATGGCCCGCATCAAAACCGAAACGGTCTGTTGGACCGGCGTGTAGATGACCGCCACATCGTTGGCCCAGGCCACCGCGACGAGCAGGAGCAATCCTCAGTGTATCCTTGCAATGGCACTCGGACGTTTCATGGCGATACAAGACAGCGACATCCTCCCGACCCTGTCAAACGCGCCGGATTGCAGGGCACTGGAACTCCGGTAGCGTCTTGGCATGGATCTGCCAATCGCGAAGTCCCTGCAAGAGGTCTGCGACGGAGTGCTGGTCTGGGAGGCGTTCTCTCCGCATCACAAAGTCGAACTGACCTCCTCGGCCATCGTCGAGGATGGGAACCTGTATGTCTTCGACCCGATTCCGCTCATGGAAGAACCTCTTGCGTCACTCGAAGCCTTGGGAAGGCCTCGGGCAGTGATCTTGACCAATGAAAACCACTTCAGAAATTCTCACGACTTGAGGAACCTGTGGAAGATTCCCGTCCTTGCGGGCCACGGCGCAGAATTCGAATGGCAGCCAACCACCTGGCTGATGCCGGGGGAGGACTCATACGATGGTTTCCGCGTGTTCCGTCTCGAAGGAGGAGCCGGTGGTGAACTGGCTTTTTTTCATCCCGCCTTAAGAACCCTCATCGTGGGCGACGTGCTGTTCAACCTGCCGGGCCATGGATTCGGCGTTCTGCCCGACCGTTACTGCACCGACCGTCCCCAGCTTCTCCAGCAGTTGCGGAAGCTGCTCACGCTCGACTTTGATCTCCTGCTCATGGCCCACGGACAGCCGATCAAGGACGATCCCGCCGCACGCATCAAGGAGCTGCTCGACGGTGTTGCCGCTTGAAGTCCGGGCGACGGCACCTACTTTCCGCCCAATGGCCAAACAGCCCAAGAAGAAGGCGTTGCTTGTGGGCGTCGGACTCGATTCCGACGGCCACAAGCGCGTGACCACCGGAGACAACTTCGCCCTCGTGGGAGGTTCCAAGGAAACCCACGAGCAGATGACGGAGAAGGCCATCAAGATCAACGAGAAGCTCAAGGCCAAGGGCAAGCAGCTCGAAGAAGTCAGCCGCGAGGAGTTCGACGACATAGCGCATGCGGTAGGACTACAACGCCACTCGCCAGAGAACAATTGAAGCCTAGTCGCTCCCGGAATTGCCGCAGGTGAAGACCATAATCCACTGGTTCCGGCGCGACCTGCGCGTCATCGACAACACCGCCTTGCTGGAAGCCAAGCGAGCAGGGGAGACGGTTATCCCCGTCTTCGTCGTCGAGGATTCGTTCCGCACCGGTTGCGATGTCGGCGGAGCACGCGTGTCGTTTCTCATGCGGTCGCTCGACAGCTTGGCCAAGAGCCTTGAAGCCCTCGGCTACAAGCTCGTTGTCCGCAGCGGCCGTTCGGAAACCGTCATTCCCGAGTTGGCGAAAGAAACGGGAGCGCAGGCCGTCTTCGCCAACAACCGCTACGAACCCTACGCGCAGGCGCGCGACCGCCGCGTGCGGGAAAATCTCCGGGGCATCGGCGTCGACTTCCGCGTCTTCAAGGACGCCGTCATCTGGGAAGAGAAGGAGATCCTGACCAAGACCGGCGGGCCTTACACCGTCTTCACGCCCTACTCGAAGACTTGGCGGACCAAGCCGATCGCGAAACCGCTACCCAAGTTGCCCGCCACCAAGACAGCCGCTCCTACGATCCGCTCGGAGGAAATTCCTCTCGATCCCGCGACGCTTGGACACCCGACGACGCAGGATCTGTGGCCTGCCGGAGAGAAGGCGGCGCGGGAAGCGCTCGAATCGTTCTCGGCGAAGGCCGTCTTCAGCTACGCCGATGGCCGCAATTTCCCGGCGGAGCCTGGAACTTCCCGGCTTTCTCCGCATCTTCGAGCCGGCACCATCGGCATCCGCACCATCCTCCAGAAGGTCGAGTCCCTCCGCGTTTCCGCCAACGCGACGCAGCTCAAGAGCCTGGACACCTACGTCAGCGAACTCATCTGGCGCGAGTTCTACCTCCAGATCTTGCACAACTTCCCGCACGTCATGCGCGGCAACTTCCGGCCGGAATACGACGCGCTGGAATGGAGCGCGAACCGCGAACACGTCCAGTCCTGGAAGGCGGGCCAGTCAGGATTCCCCATCGTCGACGCCGCGATGCGTTGTCTCAACAAGACGGGTTGGATGCACAATCGGCTCCGCATGATCGTGGCCATGTTCCTCACCAAAGACCTGCTCATCAGCTGGAGGGAAGGGGAGCAGTATTTCATGGAGCAGCTCGTCGATGGCGACATGGCGGCGAACAACGGCGGCTGGCAATGGAGCGCCGGCACGGGCACCGATGCCGCGCCCTACTTCCGCATCTTCAACCCGGTCACCCAGGCCGAGAAGTTCGATCCGGAAGGATTGTTCGTGAAGCAGTGGGTGCCGGAGTTGCGCGATGTTCCAGCGTCGCTTGTCCATCAGCCTTGGGAGAACCCGCTTCTTCTCAGTCGCTCAAAATATGCCGAGAGGATCGTGCTCCACGACGTTCAACGGGTCCGCTGCCTGGCCATGTATCAGAAGGTGAAGGGCAAATCAGCCGCAGCGCCCGGCGCCGAAGAGTGAAGCCTCAACTCTTCGAATCAATCCGCCAGCTTCACACACACCAGCTTCTTAGGACTTCGGGCGAAGAGCCGGCCGTTTGCGTAGGCGGGTGCGGCCCGGACGCCGAAGCCGAGGATCTGTCCGCGTGCCAGGATCTCCGCCTTCACGGAACTGGTGGACATGAGGAGCAGCTCGCCGTTTTCCCTCACCACAACCAGGCGGTTTCCGATCCGGATGACATGCCCGATGCCCAGGCCGTCCTTCGCCCAGAGGACCTTTCCGGTTTCCGCCTCGATGCATCTGAGTTCGGCTCCGCTTTCCTGGCGGCCGTGGAAACCGAAGAGATGACCATCGGCCCAGACCGGTGTGGGATAATGGCTGGAGAGGCTTTCATCATTCGACCAGACCTCGGTCGGCTTTCCGTCGTCGATGCCCAGGAGCTTGGCCCCCGTGTCATAGCTGGCCGTGATGAAGACACGATTCCCCCAGACGAGAGGCGTAGCGGCATTGACGGACGCGGAGGAGCGCGCACGCCACGGGACTTTAAACAGGACTTTGCCCGAAGCCGGTTCCAATCCGACCAACCCCGCCCGCGTGAAACAGAGCGCGAGCGGCTTGCCGTTGATCGTTGCGAGGACTGGAGCAGCGTAACTCGCCTCGTCTTCAGTCGCCTTCCACAGCTCTCTTCCACTCAAACGATCCAGGCCGACGATGCCGCGGCCGTTGGATCCGCCGACGTTCACGATCACCACGTTGCTGAACACGAGCGGGGCTGACGCAACGCCGAAGAAACCTTTCTCCGCTTCATACTCCTTGAGCAGCGCACGCATCCAAACGGTTTTCCCCGTGGTGAGTTCGACGCAACGAAGTCCACCTTCCGCACCCAGCGCAAAGACATGGTCCCTGTCGATGGTGGGCACCGCCCGAGGGCCTTCGTCGAAACGGAAGCTGTCCTCGTAACGGGTCGGTCCGGAATTGGTCCACATCGGCCTTCCCGTGGCGGCCATAAAACACTCCAGCCGTTCGTCGTCGCCGATCCGATGGAAGAGCAGCAACCGTTCGCCCTTGATGGCCGGCCCCGCGAATCCGGCTCCGACGTCACGCTGCCAGACTGTCTTGGGTCCATCGCCAGACCAGGGAACGATGGGATTCGTTTCAAGGGAAACGCCGTTGCGCCTAAGGCCGAGGAACTGGGGCCAGTCGTCCCCGTGGGCAACCCCCGTCGCCAGCAGGATCAAGACGGCCGTCAGGCTGGCCGGGAGGTTTGCGGTCATGCCCAGGAGACTAGGCAGAGCTTCGCGAAGATCAAATGCGGCGGCTGATCCGCCCGACGAAGCCGCCGTCGCTGCCGGAGACTTCCTCGGCGACCATGGCGGGATCGATGCCCCAACGGGCCGCGAGGCGGGTGAGCCGGTCGCAGTTGGCCCCGGCCTCGTCGGAGGAAAGCGGCTGCTCCGCTTCGGAGGCGTAGGGGCGGACCCTCATCTTGAGTTCGCGTTCAGCGGCCGTCAGCGGCCCCTGGTTCCACATCACTTCGCCGGCCCAGGCATAGGCGCGGAAGACTTCCCCCTGGTCGATGATCGCCCAGGCATGGTGGTTGACGATGCGGTTGACGCTGAAGAATTGGACGTGGCCGATGCGGTCGCTGAGGCGGCGGAGAAAATGGAACGACCTGTCGGGATCATCCGCCGGGTCGGGCAGGCTGTGGCCGACGACCAATACCCAGCCGTCCACGGGCGGGGCGACGAAGAGCATCTGTTCCCGCGCTTCCGTCAGGCCTTCATCCCATGAGCATGGAGTGGTCTCATCGAGCCCCAACGCGCCGCGGACTTCGGCGACGGAGTTCGCCTTAATGGCCAGCCAACGTCCGGGGCGTTCGAAAAGCAGCGACCGGGCATGCCGCGTGGCCGGCGAAACGAATCGGCTGTGGAACAATCGGCGCTGGATGATTCTCCGGTCCCGCCACCAGCGCACCGCGAAGAGGATGCAGATCGAGCCCGGACCTAGCAGCAGGGTCACGAGGAGGACCACTACCAGGCCTTCAGACGAATCGGTTGGAACCACCGCTGTCATCATGATCAAGCTAGTTGTGTGGGACGTCGGTTCAACCGGAAAAACAGTTGATCGGCCAGATGCTTTTCCCGAAAGGTCCGCTTGCCTCGCAATGGCCCCGCCCGGTTCAATCCGGCGTCACCATGAACCGCCGCAGCTTTCTCAGGACCGCCGGGCTCGCCTCACTTGCCTGCATGACCGGCTGCGCTGCCGGGCGGATCGATGCGTCGAAATACAAGGGCCTGATCAAGGTGGCCTGCGTGGGCGACAGCATCACCTATGGCGCGGGTGTCGAAGACCGAGAGAAGAACAGCTACCCGCGCGTGCTGGGCCAGCTGCTGGGCGAGCGGTTCGACGTGTGGAACTTCGGCGTCAACGGGGCCACGCTCCTTGCCCACGGCGACAATCCCTGGAGATTTACCCCGCAGTTCAATGCCGCCCTCGGACTGCGTCCCGACGTCGTGGTGATCAAGCTCGGGACCAACGATTCCAAGCCTCAGAACTGGATCCGCAGCATCCGTTTCGAGGACGACCTCGAAGCGTTGATCGACGATTTCAAGGGCTTGCCGTCCAGGCCAAAAATCTTCCTCTGTCTCCCGGTTCCCGCCTACGAGGTCCGGTGGGGCATCAACGAAGCCACGATCAACGGCGGGGTCATTCCAGCGATCCGGGCCGTGGCCAAGCGGCGCCGGCTTCCGGTCATCGATCTCCATTCGGCATTGGCGGGACAAGCGGCGCTCTTTCCCGACCGCATCCATCCCGACGCCAGGGGTGCGCGCTTGATCGCGGAGACGGTCAAAGCCAGCCTCCTCGGCATACCCAAGTAATTTCATCCCACTGAACCTTCTACCATGAGCAAACCGACCCTGCTTCCAAGACTTGCCCTGGCCCTCTTCTGCGCCGCGCTGTCAGCGTTGACGGCCTCCGCCCAGAACACGAACCGCCTCGACATCGTCGATGGCGACCGCGTCCTGCTCCTCGGCGACACGTTGATCGAGCGCGAACAGGAATACTGCCATCTGGAGCTGCGGCTCCATGAGCGGTTCAAAGACCGGCAATTCATCGTCCGCAACCTCGGCTGGAGCGCCGACACCCCGCGCGGCACGAGCCGCTCCAGCTTCGATTTCCGCGACCCGGACAAGGTCTTCAACCGTCTTCGCGACCAGATCGCGCAGGTAAAACCCACCGTCGTCGTCCTCGGCTACGGGATGGCCAACTCCTTTGACGGCATCGACGCCGTGGCCCCGTTCAAGAGCGACATGGCCAGGCTGATGGACGCCATCGAGCAGATTGCCGGCGGCAAGGAAAAGGTTCGCTTCATGTTGGTGAGTCCGATCCGCCATGAGCGGATGCCGGCCCCGCTCCCGGACCCGACTGCGCACAACAAAACGCTTGAGGCGATCACCGCGGCGCTGCGGGATCTGGCGAAGGAACGCAATGCGTGGTTCACGGATCTCTTCCGGGATCTCCGCGATGGACCAGCCTACGCGGCCGGCCATTACTTCACGGACAACGGCATTCATCTTTCCAGCTACGGCTACAGCCAGATGGCCGACCTGATCGACATCGCGATCAACCAGCCTCCGATTAACTGGCGGCTGGGAATTCTCGACGATGGCACGGTGCGGGAAGGCAGCTTCGGCTCGACGGTGACGAACGCGATCAAGACGACCAATTCGTTCTCCGCGACGGTCCTCAACGAAAACCTCGAACCAGCCCGCCAGCTCAAGGATGGAAAGCCCATGCTGATCAGTCCGGGACTTCCGGTCATGCAGATCCTCGGACTGGGGAAGGGCACCTACACGCTTTTCATCGACGGAAAAGAGGCCGCAACGGGGACTGACGTGAACTGGAAGCAGTCGACCAAAATCCTGGCCGGAGCGCAGGCGGATCAGGTCGAGGAACTGCGCCGGACGATCATCGAGAAAAACCGCCAGTTCTTCCATCGCTGGCGTCCTGAAAACGAAACCTACCTCTTCGGCTTCCGTAAACACGAGCAGGGCCAGAACGCGAAGGAGATCCCGATGTTCGACCCGATCATCGCCGAATACGAAGCGAAGATCGTCCAGCTCCGCCAGCCCAGGCCCCGAAGGTTCGAGCTCAAGCCGTCCGTCGCGAACGTCGCCGCGAAAGTAAAAGCTACAGCCTCCATTTCCGGCGTCGCCGTGGCGACGCAACAGCAGCCCAGGCCTGAATTCACCGTGGCCCCCGGCTTCGAGGTCTCGCTCTGGGCGGAGAATCCGCTGCTCGCGAAACCGATCCAGATGAACTTCGACAAGATGGGCAGGCTCTGGGTCGCGAGTTCCGAGGTCTATCCCCAGATCGCCCCCGGCGAGAAGGCGAACGACAAGATCATCATCCTCGAAGACACCCAGGGCAAAGGCGTGGCCGACAAGGCAACCGTCTTCGCCGACGGGTTGTTGATTCCCACCGGAGTCGAGCCGGGCGACGGCGGCGTCTATGTGGGACAAAGCACACAGCTGCTCCACTTCAAGGATACCGATGGCGACGGCGTGGCCGACGAGAAGCGCGTCGTTCTTTCAGGCTTCGGCACGGAGGACACGCACCACATCGTGCACACGCTCCGCTGGGCCCCGTCCGGAAACCTGTTCTTCAACCAGTCGATCTACATCCACAGCCACATCGAGACGCCCAACGGCGTCGTCCGCGCCTACAGCGGCGCGTTGCACGACTTCAACCCGCGGACCCAGCGCCTCGGCGTTTTCCTGAAAGGCTTCTGCAATCCGTGGGGGCACCAGTTCGACGAGTTCGGCCAGTCCTTCGTCACCGACGGAGCCGGCGGACAGGGCATCAGCTGGGGCATCGAGGGCGCCACCTACTTCACCTACTCGCAGATGAGGCGCGAGCTGCAGAGCATCAGCCCGGGCAGCTATCCCAAGTTCTGCGGACTCGAGATCATCGGCTCGCCGATCTTCCCGCAGGACTGGCAGGGCAACATGGTGACATGCGACTTCCGCGCCCACCGCGTCGTCCGTTTTGGAAGGGAAGAGCAGGGGAGCGGCTACCAGACAAAGGAACTGCCCGACCTCCTCCGCACGACCAACGTCACCTTCCGTCCCATCGACGTGAAGCTGGGACCCGATGGCGCCCTCTACATCGCCGACTGGTCTAACCCCATCATCCAGCACGGGGAGGTCGATTTCCGCGATCGCCGCCGCGACAAGGAAAACGGCCGCATCTGGCGCGTGGCTCCCACCGGCAAGAAACTGCCGATGTCCGACATCCGCCGCAGCGAGGCCCCGGCAACCGTGGCCAAGCAGCTTTCAAGCGCGATTCCCTGGGACCGGCAGCGTGCCCAAAGGATCATCGCGGAGAATGGGACCAACGTCCTCGATGAGCTGAAGACAGAGCTCGCATCCGCAGCGACCGACCTGGCCCGGCTCCGATTGCTCTGGGCCTTCCAATCGATCGAAAGTTTTCAACCCGAGCTGCTCGATCTGCTGCTGAAATCCAGCGACGGCCGGATCCGTGCCTCGGCCGTTCGTGTTTTGAACCGATGGCAGACCAAGTTTCCGGATGCCTTGCGAAGGATCGAAACCGCGCTGGCCGACGAACATCCCCGCGCCAGGCTGGAAGCGATCCGGGCGCTCGCCGGCCAGAAGACTCCCCACGCCGCTGATCTCGCTCTGGCTGCGGTTGAGAAGCCGATGGACCCGTTCCTCGACTACGCGGTCTGGCTCACCATCAACGATCTTTCGCAGGTCTGGTTGAACTCGCTCAAGACCGGATCGTGGAAGGTCGAAGGCCGGGAGAAGCAGCTAGAGTTCGGCCTCAAGGCGATCGAACCCGCGCAAGCCGCCACGGTTCTCGACCAGCTCGTCGGTCCGAAGCCTCTGCCCAAGGACGGCAGCGGGCCATGGCTTGAGTTGATCGGCCAGGCGGGCACTCCTGAGCTGCTCGGCAAGATGTTCACGCAACTCCTCACGGGCGGATTCGAGAGTGCTGCCGCGTCCAAATCGCTGGCGGCTTTGGGAGATGCAGCCCGCATCCGCAACGCCCGCCCATCCGGCGATCTGAACAGGCTGTCCGAGCTCTTCGCCAACGAATCCGTCCGCGATGCCGCGTTCAGGCTCGCCGGGCAGTGGAAGCTGGCGACGGCCGTCCCTTCGCTTGCCGAAGCGGCGATCAAGGGCGGGACCAGTGGGGCTGCGGCCATGCAGGCGTTGCGTGAAGTCGGTGGAGATGCTGCCGTGAATGCCCTGCGGTCCTTGGCCGGGAAAGATCGACCGGCCGATGTCCGTCGATTGTCGGCTTCGTCGTTGGCCGCGATGGATTTCGCCAGATCTGAAGGCCTGATTCTCGGAGTTCTTCTCGATCAATCCGATGAAACCGGTTCGTTGGGACTATGGAGGAGCCTGCTTTCCATCAAAGGCGTCCCGGCCCGGATCACAAAAGCGCTGCCAAAAGAGGGAATTCCCGCCCCGGTCGCCAAGGCCGGAGTCCGCACAAGTCGTGAAGGCGGCCGAAATGAACCCGAATTGATCCTGGCCCTGAGTCGCGGAGCCGGACTCGAGGAATCCGTCGGCGGACTCAGCGATGCCGAGATGAAGCGACTGACCTCGGATGCGTTGGCCAAAGGCGACCCGCACCGGGGTGAAGAAGTCTACCGACGGGCGCAGCTTGGCTGCGTGAGTTGCCACGCGATCGGCGGGGCTGGCGGGCGCGTCGGACCCGACATGACGAGCATCGGCGCCTCTGCGCCGGCGGACTACCTGGTGGAGTCGCTCCTGTATCCGAACCGCAAGATCAAGGAGGGCTACCATTCCATTCTTGTGACCCGGAAGGACGGCGAGGAGCAGATGGGGATTCTTGTCAGGGAAACGTCCGATGAACTTGTGCTCCGGGATGCCACCGGCAACGAGGCATCAATTGCAAAACGACAGATCCAGTCACGGACAACTGGAGCGTCCCTGATGCCGAGTGGCCTGATCGACGCCCTTGGCCAGCAGGAAAAACTCGACCTTGTCCGCTTCCTCTCGGAACTGGGCAAGCCCGGTGCGTTTGACGCCTCGAAGGGCAACGTCGCGCGCGTCTGGGCACTCCATCCCCGCACCATCGATGTCCGCCAGTTCGGCGATGAGCGGATTCTTCAGGGCGGGTTTCGGGGCAAAGGTTGGGCGACCGTCATGACCTCCGTCGATGGGCGTCTTCCTGCAAGCGCGTTCACGGACTCGATCAAATCGATTCAGTGGCGGGAACCGGACGGCGTGTATGCCGCCGCGAAGTTCACATCCTCCGGCACGGGAGAAACCTCCATCAAACTTACCGGTGGAGTTCCCGCCAACGTGCTGATCGACGGAAAGACGGCAGTCGTTTCCGGCTCCGAGGTGAGGGCCAGTCTCCCAGCCGGCCAGCACACGCTCCTCCTGCGGTTCAATTCCTCCAAACTCCCCGGAGAATTCCGGGCCGAAATTTCCACGGGCACTTTCCTCACCTCCCTTGATTGATCCACCGGCGAAATCGTCAGGACAGATTCCAATGCCCCTGTTCAAGGGACATTGATGGCGCGTCACTTGTTGCGGAATTTCGGTAAGTCCGACGCAGAATCGTGCCCGGAAATGCTGCACGATCACTCTCAAGCTTTCCTCGATCCTGTCGAATCCTCTGGTGGGCCGCCCTTGGGGCGGGATCACGCGTTATTTCCAAGTCGTCGACCGCGACTCTTTGGTGGTGGCCAAAGAGGGGTTGAGCATGTTCAAGGATGCCGGCCCGGAGACCTTCGCCAAGGGTGAAAACTGGGCGGATGAATGATGACAGTTTTCACCGTCGATACTCCTCATGCTCAAACGCCTTAACTCCATATAACTTTCACTAGCCCTAGCGGATAGACGCTACGCCCCGCACGGAAGAGCTGCCGCAATATGGCAGCTAAAAACATCAGTCCCCTCTCGGTCTTCAAGCACGCGGAAAAGTTTCCTTACTCGGCCACAGCAAAGCTTGTAAATCTCCTTCGCTTCACTGAATCCAGCGCTTTCGTTCAAGCAGAGCTGGCCCGGTGTTTCTGTTACTCTTCTAAGGATTTCTTTGAAGGAAGGTCGGCTGCTCATTGGTTCACGGCTGGCTTTATAGCCGAAGAACTAGGTTTGGCCTCCCGCGTGTCGATTGGGTTGGGTGGCAAGTCGGGAGGTGCCCAGTGAGCACGCCTTCGCTCAACTGCGACAAGCCCGCAAAAGTTACCCCCCTAACTCCTGTCGAAGTAGAGACGCGCGAGGAAATTCAACTCCGAAAAAAGGCGGAAACCTTCTTGGCAGGCTCCAAGAAGATGCAGACCGACTACTTCAAGCTCTGCGCCTACATCCGTGACAAGCAGATGGAACCGGCCGTTGTGCGTCGCG
>JAYTUE010000033.1:0-2858 GCA_043744715.1 Verrucomicrobiota bacterium
GCCCCACCGGACGGAGAAGGAATGTTCTCGGACATACGGGTTATTTGAGCGGACGCTAGTTGTCGCGGCTTGGCAGTGTCAAACCGATATTCCCTTAAACCAATAAGGGACCGCCTTCCCCGCCCGTTTTCCAAAACTATCCCTCAGGCCGCGGCCGTCTCGCACACCTTCACGTCTCCCGCCAGTCTCCCGCCACTATCTCCTGCGTCCCCGGCCCAGGAAGTTGATCGGCCCATGCTCGCCTGCAGCGACCGGCCATTGTTCCTTCCGGGACGGACGGAATGGTGGCCTCGCAACCCAGCCCGAACCAAACCGGCTTCGGGGCATGGCTTGACGGGTGCCACCCCCGCACCAACAGTCCGCGGGTGAATTCGAAAGGCGTTGCCAAGCAGGTCGTCGCGGTTTTCGTCGTGACCCTCATCATCTACGTGGTCGGCTTCAGCTGGCTGGAGCATCGCCGTGTCGTGAAGGGGCCGTGGAACGTGGCCTTCGCCACCGATGCCGGCGGGCATCCGGCGCTGACCATTTCGCAGGCCGCCCTCGGCATATCGAATGTCACCGTCCGCGTCTCCGACAAGACCATCACCAACCGCCTGGGCCCGACCCTCGTCAGCTTCGCCACGGTCACAAATGTTCCTCCCTTCGGCGACATGCCCTACTTCGACGCGACGTTCCTGCCCGGTGCCCTCACGTTCAACCTGCTGGGGCACGAGATCGAATTGCTCCCGCGCACCCTCAAGGTGGATCTACAGGAAATGCCCTGGGTCAACGGCACGAACTACACGCTCTCGGGCCCGGGAAAATACCAGCCGCGCAAAAAGTCGAGATACTGACGCCGCCTGTTGGGCGGAAACCCGAAGCGCGAAGGCCAAAGCCGATCCAGGCCACTCCTTGTCCTCCTCTTCGGGTTTTGGCCTTCTGACTTCGTCATTCAATCCGCTTCACGGCCACGTTGATCCCCATGACCCCGCCGAGCAGGTTCACGACGCGCACCGCCCGGCCATCGAGGTCGCGCATCCGCGTCTCGATGCCGCGTTGGGCGGGGAATGCACGCAGCGACTCAAGGATATAGCCATGGGTGTCCGCATCCCCGCAGAAGACACGTCCGAAGAACGGAACGAGCCAGCGGAGATAGGCGAAATATCCCGCGCGCAGCCAGGGATCATCCGGCTTGCCGAAATCGAGGACGAGGATGCGCCCGCCCGGCTTGGCCACGCGGAACATCTCCTTCAAGCCCCGGTCCCAATCGGACAGGTTCCTCAGCCCATAGCTCATCGTCACGACGTCGAAACTCGCGTCCGCGAACGGCAGGTGCATCGCATCACCCTGATGGAATTCCGGGGCCGCACATCCTTCGTAGCACCAGCCGGTGTTGCGTCTCCTCGCCACGGCCAGCATGGGCTCGCTGAAGTCGAACCCGACCACCCGCGCTCCGCGTTTCGCCAGGGCGAAGGCCACGTCGCCCGTGCCGCAGCACAGGTCCAGCGCCGCGTCGCCGGACGACACCTGCGCCAGCGACAGCATCCGGCGCTTCCACCAACGATGCAGGCCGAAGCTCTGCAGGTCGTTGATCAGGTCGTAGCGCGGAGCCACGGCGGCGAAGAGGTCGTTGACCTTCTGCGCCCGTGCGGTTCCCGGCTGGTAGAACTTGTTCGCCATTCCAGCCAATCGTTCTCCGCAGGAAGGCCGGGTGCAACTCCGGGCGAAGACCCTTCTTAATCCTACTCTTCTTCATTCTCCTGATCCGAGAAGGAGCACGGGAAAGAGGAAGAGTAGGATTAAGAACCGACGCCCCCTCACCTCCGCTCGTAAATCCGTTTCAACTCCTCCGGCGCAACCCCCGCCTGATACGCGAGGCTGACCCGCCACATCCGCGCATAAGTGCGCAGCACGCCCAGCTGCCGGAAGCGCCGTTCCGATGTCACCACGGTCGCCGGCGCGAGCACGAGCCGGCCTTCCCTACGCAGCCGACGGCACAGCGCGAACTCCTCCATGATCGGCAGATCCGGCACGCCGCCGACGCGCTCCAGCACGTCCCGCCGAACGAAGATCCCCTGGTCGCCGAGGATGATTCCGCCCGCCTTCAACCGCAGCCAGCACTTGAAGCGCGCGCCCCTCATCAGCCATGTCGGATGGCGGAACACCTTCCAGAAACCTCCGCCCACCACATCCGATCGCCCCAGGCTCTGGCCGACGGCTTCCGCCAAGTTCGGCGGAACCCATGTATCCGCGTGGAGCATGACGATCACGTCGCCCGTCGCCGCCGCGCAGCCGGCCCGCAGTTGGCGGCCGCGGCCGCGTAACACCTGGATCCATCGAGCTCCGGCCGCTTCGGCCACCGCGGGCGTCGCGTCCGTGCTTCCGCCGTCGGCGATGATGATCTCGCGGACTCCGGCGACCGCCTGCAACCGCCGGAGGGTTTCCGGAAGTTCCGCCGCTTCGTTCCACGTGGGGATCACCACCGACACTGCGGGGCCGCTTCCGGCTGTTGGGCCGGCTTTCGCGGAGAGCATCGTGTCCGGCTCATTGGGCAAGGAGCCACGCTAGGACCCGCATACGCCCACGGCAATCCAGTGCATTCCCGTCACAAAACGAAACCTCCTTGTCGAACAAAGCTCCCCGGTGGTGCCGCTGGATGGTTGCAACCCGGCGTCGGCGTCGCGGATGGGGCATGGCTGAACGAAGCGGTGAAGCTCTGCGACGTGTAGGGCACAGGTTGGGCGTCTCCGCCCAGCCTGGTGTTACTGATCAACGAAGGTTGGTAGGGCGAAGGCTCCCGCCGAGCCATCGTAGGCCGCGCGTCCTCGCGCGGCCAGTAGGTGCTCCTGCACGAGGGGCGCGACGCAACACCCACTCGC
>JAYTUE010000034.1:0-11186 GCA_043744715.1 Verrucomicrobiota bacterium
GCCACGTTCCCGGCCGACGCGCCGGTCCGCGAATGCCTCGTGCGCTGGGGTGAATTCCAGCCCGCCGGCTCGGTGGGAACCTACCGGCTGCTCATGACCGCGACCAACATCACGCGCTGGGGAACGCGCCTGAAGAACTACAACGCGGGTCTGGACGCCACCTTCGTCTACGGGTCGTCGCGCGTGGTCTACAACGTGGGCGCCTACTACAGCGGCAGCCCGTTCCACACGCCGAGCTACAACGGGCCCTTGAACAACATGTGCGACTACGTGTTCGAGTTCCCGCCGGACGACCTCATGCTCGGCTCGTCCGATTTCGTCATGGCCAGCACAGGCAACATCGGGTCCGACTCCACCGGCATCCGCGAGAGCGTCAGTTTCTGGATACTGAGGAAACTTGGCCTGCCCTACCTCTACAGGAGGCCGGTCCACCTCTTCGTCAACGGCCTGTGGCGCCGCACCTCGAACATCAGCTTCTACGAGGATGCCCAGCAGCCCAACGGCGACGTCGTCTCGCAGTGGTTCCCCGGCGACGCCGACGGCAACCTCCACAAGGTCGAGGACTGGTTCGAGTTCAACGACACCCTGACCGGAGGAAGCGACGGCCGGCTCTTCAACCGCGACGCCACCCTCCAGAACTTCACCACCCAGAACCCGCTCACGCTCGCCATCGAGAAAAAAATGGCCCGCTACCGCTGGAACTGGCGCGCGCGTTCCGTGTCCGATTCCGCCAACGACTACGCCGCGATGTATCGCCTAGTCGACGCCTTGAACGATCCTAGCGCGAACTTCCCGACCAACGCCGCCAACTACATCGACACGGACGAATGGATGCGCGTCTTCGCCTTCGAGCGCGTCGTCGGCAATTGGGACAGCTACGGCTACCAGCGCGGCAAGAACATGTATGCCTACAAGCCCACGCAGGACCGCTGGAACCTCTTTGTGTGGGATGTGGACTTCACCCTCGGCCTCGGCCACGGAGCCACCCAGTCGCCCATCAACCAGGGCGACGCCAACGACCCCACCGTGTGGCGGCTCTACACCAACGCGCCGACACGCCGCGCATTCTTCCGCGGACTGCAGGACGCGGTGAACGGCCCGCTTCAGACGGCGGCCTATACGACGCAGATCGACGGACGCTTCCAAGGCTTGCAGGCGGACAACGTCGCCATCGGCGCCACGACCGCCGTGAAGACTTATCTCAATGATCGGCGGAACTTCCTCCAGGCCTTCCTAGCGACGAACGGCGCCTCCTCGCCCTTCGCCGCGACCAACGGCAACGGCACAACCATCACCAACTCGGGAAATCTGCTCTACCTCGGAGGCTTCGCTCCGATCAACACGGCGAAGATCCTGATCAACGGCGTCGCGTATCCGGTCACCTGGACAGGACTGACCAACTGGCAGCTCGCCATTCCGCTCCCGGCCCGGACCAATTCGCTTTCGATCCAGGGCCTCAACCTCGCCGGCCAGCCCGTCTCCGGCCAACTGCTCGCCCTCACGGCCATCCAGCCCAATCCCGTCGATCTTCCCGAAGGTTTCGTGGTCCTGAACGAGATCCACTACAACCCGCTCCAGACGAACGCGTCGTTTGTCGAACTCTTCAATCGTTCCACCACCACGGCCTTCGACCTGTCGCGCTGGCGGATCAACGGCGCGGACTTCGCCTTCCCCGACGGAACCGTTCTCTGGCCGAACAGCTTTCTCCTGGCCGTCGGAGGTCTTGGCGGATTCACCAACGCCTTTCCATCTGCCAGACCCATCGTGGGAGTGCTGGGCGGCAAACTCGGCAACACGGGCGAACGCCTCCAGCTCCTCCGGCCCGACAGCACGGGAACCAACGAACTCGTCGTCGCCCAGGTCCGCTACGATTCCACCGCGCCCTGGCCCACCAACGCCAACGGCACCGGCCCGTCGCTCCAGTTGATCGACGTGGCCCGCGACAATTGGCGGGTGGCGAACTGGGCCTCGGCCGCGCCGACGCCGGGAACCACGAATTCGGTCAGCGCGGCACTCCCCGCTTTCCCGCCTCTCTGGATCAACGAACTCCAACCCAACAATCTCTCGGGCATCATCGACCGCTTCGGCGAGAAGGAGCCTTGGATGGAACTCCACTACTCCGGAACTAACTCGCTCGTGATCTCGAACTTTTTCCTGGGCGACAGCCCGACGAACCTCGGCCGTTGGCAATTCCCGACCACGTCCACCATCTCGACGAACCAGTTCCTCGTCGTGTTCCTCGACAACCAGCCGGCCCAGTCCTCCGCCACCGAATGGCATGGAGCCTTCCGTCCCTCGACGACCAACGGCGCGGTCTACCTGAGCCGCTCCCTCAACGGGACGACGCAGATCGTGGACTACCTGTCCTACGCGTTCGTGCCGACCAACCGCTCCTTCGGCTCCGCGCCTGATGCGCAGTCGGTCGACCGCCAACAGTTCTTCTTCGTGACGCCCGGCACGAACAACAACCCGGCCTCGGCTCCGACGCCCGTGGTCATCAGCGAATGGATGGCCGACAACGCCGCGCCGAACGGACTTGCCGATCCAGTCGATGGAAAATTCCAGGACTGGTTCGAGCTCTACAATCCGAACACCAACGCCTTCGACCTCTCCGGCTACTTCCTGACCGACACGTTGTCGCTGCCGGAAAAATGGCAGATCCCGAACAACACGATCATTGCCCCGAAAGGCTTCCTGATTGTCTGGGCCGACAACGAGCCGTTGCAAAACGGACTGACCGCCGATCTCCACGCGAACTTCCAGCTGTCCAACGCCGGCGAAGCCATCGGCCTCTTCTCTCCGGACGGCACGCCGCAGAGCACGGTCACGTTTGGCCCGCAGTTCCAGAACATCTCCCAGGGCCGATTCCCAACCGGCAACACGAACCAGACCTACTGGTTCATGACCAACTCGACGCCGCGCTCCCCCAATGCCTATCCCGCCGTCAACAACGCGCCTTCCCTCGCACCGACCGCCAACCGCACCGTCACCGCCGGCCTGACGCTGGCTCTGACCGCGTCGGGTTTTGACGTCGATGCGCCGCCGCAAAGCCTCTTCTACTCGCTCGATCCCGGCGCCCCGGCCGGAGCATCGATCAATCCGACCACCGGTTTCTTCGCCTGGCAGACATCGGCCACCAATGGACAGAGCAGCGTCCTCGTCACCATCCGCGTGTCCGACGACGGCGTTCCCGCGAAGTCGGCGATAAACACCTTCCGCATCGACGTCGTCGGCACCCACCAGATCAGCTCCGTCGTCCGCGCGCCGAACGGCAACGTCACGCTCGACTGGCCTTCCCTCATCGGCCGCAGCTACCAGGTGCAGATGGCGACGAACCTGACGACCTCCGGCTGGTTCAACGTCGGCGGAAACTCGGCCGGAACCGGCCAGCCAATGAGCCTGACGGACAGCGCGCCCATCGGGGCCGAGCGCTACTATCGGATCATCGAGCAGTGAGTGTCCAAGCTGCGTCGACAGATGCGTGCCTATTCATGAGCCCCGGATCCCACCCTCACACGGCCCCCATGAACCTTCGCGCGGTAGGGCGCGTCACTCCGTGCGCGCCGCCTCGTGGCCATGGGATGATTGTCCGGTCTCGAGCGGAAAGCCCTGAGCGAAGATCGTCCTTCCGGCGGAGCGGCGGGAACGGCGCGATGCGTCGAAGATCCGGCAGCGGCGCGCACGGAGTGACGCGCCCTACCGACGAAGTGTGGACTCGCGAATCTCGGAGCCGTTTCGTTCCCGCTGACTCGTCGTTTGACTCCGCACAACACGCCGACCAACGTCTTGGAAAAGCTGCCATGAAAACGACGATCCTGATCGCAGCCGTGCTTTCCGCCGCCACCGTGTTTGCGAACGCACAGACCAATTCGGCAGCGTCAAAGACGACGGCACCAGTCACCACCAACACAACACCTGCCCGACCCACATTGACGGCGGCATCCGCCTCCACGGCCGTCGTAGCTGATCCGAAGAGCAAGAAGGTTGAAACCTCCGCTGAGAAGAGGACGGACGTGATTGAAGGCCGGAACTACAACGTCGGCGGCGCAGTGCCCCGCGCCCTTGGTCCCGAGAAGCGGAATCCCTTTCAGCTCCTTAATCCGTTCGCTCCGGTCACTGACCGCGAACGCCGCTTCAGCCAACGTCCGCCTCTGCGCGGTTTCGTCGACGACCGCACTATCGAACCCGTCGGCATCACGATCATCTCGGTCGAGAAGAAGTAATCGAAAACCGTAGGCCACCCATGAAAATCATTCGGGTTTCCCTGACAGAGTCGGAACCGAGTCGAGAGATAATCACTCTCTTCGACGACGCGAAGGAAGAGCTGTATGGGAAGCTTCTCCGCGAACCAGTCGGAGAGATTCCCGACGCGGAAATGGATCTCTTCTCAAAGCAGTTTCACATCCTTGTCCCTGCGACACGCTATCTAGGAACCGTGACCACCATGCTCCAAAAACAGCTCAAGCATCACGGTGTCGCCGACCGAGTCACTATCGAGCGGTTAGATCGCGCGTAACAGCATTCCGCATTGGGACAGAACTCCCTTTATCCCGCCAACTGCACCACCCCCGCCCCTTCAAACACCCGTTCGCGTTGCGCGAGGACGTTGCGGATGACCGTCTCACGATCCGTTCCGGCGAGGTTCATGTGACCCATCTTGCGGCCACGCCGCGCCTCGGCTTTGCCGTAAAGGTGCAGCTTCACTCCGGGGTCGGAGAGGACGGCGGCCCAGTTGGGCGCGCCCTTGGCCCAGAGATCGCCGAGCAGGTTGGCCATGGCGGCGGCGGGCGCGTTGAGTTCGGTGGAGCCCAACGGCAGTCCGCAGATGGCGCGGACCTGTTGCTCGAACTGGCAGGTGACGCACGCGTCCATCGTGATGTGCCCGGAGTTGTGGACGCGCGGGGCTAGTTCGTTGACCAGCAACCGGCCGTCGCGCGTGACAAAAAGTTCCACCGTCAGCACGCCGACGACCTGGAGCTTGTCTAGGATGCCGCGCGCGAGTTCCTCGGCCTGGACGGCGAGCTTCGGGCTGATGGCGGCGGGCACGACCGTCACGTCGAGGATGTGGTTGGCGTGGCGGTTCTCGAAGACGGGGAAGGCTTTGAACTCGCCCGCCTCGGTCCGCGCCGCGACCACGGACAGCTCCATCTCGAAGTCGACGAAGCCTTCGTAGACGGTTTCCTGCCCGTTGAAACTGGCCAATGCCGCCGGACCGTCTTCGGGCCGCATGACCTTCTTCTGGCCTTTGCCGTCGTAGCCGAAGTCCGCCGTCTTGAGCACGCCCGGCGTGCCGATCTGGGCGAGCGCGGCCTGGAGGTCTTCGGGGTTCTGGACGCGCATCCACGGCGTGGTGGGAAAGCCGTTTTCCTTGAGGAAGGTTTTTTCGCGAAGCCGATTCTGCGTCACGTGCAGCACCTGACCGTCGGGCCGCACCGGCGCGAACTCGGCCGCCGCCCGCGTCGTCAACGACGGCACGTTCTCGAACTCGAACGTGACGACGTCGACCTTCTTGGCGAATTCGCGGATGCGGTCGAGGTCGAGGTAATCGGCCACGAATTCCTCGTCGGCCACGGAGGCGGCCGGCGCGTCGGCTTCAGGAGAAAAGATGGCGATGCGATAGCCCAGATTACGGGCGGCGAGCGCGATCATGCGCCCAAGCTGGCCGCTGCCGAGGATGCCGATGGTGGAACCGGGAGGGATCGGACGCGTCATGTCAGGACTTCGGAGGAAGGGTGCAATCGGCGAGGACCTTGGCGGTCTGCTGGGCGCGGAAATCTTCGTAGGCCTTGCGGAACTGCGGATGTTTGTTCCCAAGGATGGCTGTGGCCAGCAGCGCGGCGTTGATGGCCCCGGCCTTGCCGATGGCCATGGTTCCCACGGGCACGCCGCCGGGCATCTGCACGATGCTGAGGAGCGAGTCCATGCCGTGAAGCGTCTTCGATTCGACGGGCACTCCGAGCACGGGCAAGGCGGTCTTGCTCGCGCACATTCCCGGCAGATGCGCGGCTCCACCGGCTCCGGCGATGATGACTTCAATGCCTCGGCCGGCTGCGGCGGCGGCATACTGGAACAGCAGATCGGGCGTGCGGTGGGCGGAGACGACCTGGGCCTCGAAGGGCACGCCCAGCGCCTCAAGCTGCGCGGCGGCGTGCTGCATCGTGTCCCAGTCGGACTTGCTGCCCATGATCATCCCGACGAGCGGTTGCGGCTTCGGTTCGGCCATAAGTTGGCCATGAGCTTAGGTAACGGGGCGCGCACCCGTCGAGGACCGCCTTCAGGCCCCGTCCCCGGGTTCGGGCAGGAAAAACGAGATCAACAGCGCCGGCACGAACAAGACCCCCACGACGAGCAAAGCCGCCCGGAGGTCGCTCACGCCGGCATAGAGCCCGAAGAACACGGTGCCGAACGCGGCGAAGATCCGTCCGATGTTGTAGCAGAAACCCGCTCCCGTCGTCCGCAGGAGCGTGGGGAAGAGCGGTGGCAGATACATGGTGAACAACCCGAAGACACCGGAGCAGAAACCGATCAACGGAAGCCACCAGAGCAGTTCCTCGTGTGTCCTCGGCACGGCAAACGTGCCCGCGAACGCGGCGATGAACAACGCAAACAGGATGCCGATGGCCTTCCGGTATCCGAGCTTCTGCGCGAGGAACGAGGCGAAGAAATTCCCGACGATGGAAACGGCGATGACGATGAAGAACGCCTTGCTCACCAGCTTCTGCTTCTCGGGGGCGGTCCAGCCCGCAAGTTCGGGCAACGCCCGGAGATACTGCGGATGCCAGAACATGAAGGCCCACCAGCCGGTCAACGAGAAGGCGCACACGCCGATGATCAGCCAGGTCGTTTTGGAGACGGGAGGGCGGAACAGGTCGGAGACCCTAGGCGTGACAGCGCCTAGACGGGCTTTGTGCCATTCCTCCGGCTCGGGCACGTGGCGACGGATCCAGAAGACGAGGAACGCCGGCAGCACGCCGACGAGGAACACGTAGCGCTCAAAGTGCCCGTCCTTCAGGCCCTGCGGCAGCGCGTCCCACATTCCAGCGGAGAGGTTCTCCTTCAGGAAGACCGGCAGATCCGCGATCAGATACACCGCCAGGCACGCGAGCAGCACGCCGATGTTCACGCCGGTTTGCAGCACGCCGGCGATCCACGGACGCCACCGCTTGGGCCACGTTTCGGACAGCAGGCTCGCGCCCACGGCCCATTCACCGCCAATGCCGAGCGCCGCCAGAAAACGGCAGATCATCAGCTGCCACCACGTCTGGCAGAAGAAGGACAAGCCGGTGAAAAGCGCATAGGTCAGGATCGTCAGGCTGAGGGCCTTGGAGCGGCCAAGCTTGTCCCCGAGCCGCCCAAAGAATCCGCCGCCCAAAGCCCAGCCGATGAGGAACGCCGCCTGGATCCACGAGCTGTATTGCTTCACCAGGGGATCGCCCGGGTTGTCCACCATCACCAGCTGGGCGACGAACGACGCCGCCACCAGCGTGTAGAGGTGCATGTCGAGGCCGTCGAAGAGCCAGCCCAGCCACGCCGCTATGCCGCTGCGCCATTGCTGGGGTGAAAGCGTCTCGGCACGGGCCGGCTGCGCGGTAGGGTCGGACTGGGACATGCCCACAGCTAACCTGCCAGGCCATCGCGGATAAAGACCTTCCTTGCGGACCGGTGAAGTCAGCAGCCTTTCCCGGCCTTACCGGGACGTTCGGATGGGAGAAGGCCGGATCTGAACATGGCGCCGCCCCTTTTGGGGAACGGCGGGGAATTACTCCGAAAGAAGCGCTGGATGGTGGAGCCGACAGGGATCGAACCTGCGACCCCCACAATGCCATTGTGGTGCTCTACCAACTGAGCTACGACCCCAACCAGCGGCGCGCAGACTAGGCACGGAGGGCTACCTGTCAAAGGCTTATTTCCGAAACCAAAACCCACGCGAAAATGGAGCCAGTTATCGGATTCGAACCGATGACCTTCGCTTTACGAAAGCGTTGCTCTACCACTGAGCTAAACTGGCCTGTTGCCCGGACTTTCCCACCGATCGAATCGGATTGTCCGGCCCTGCGCCGACGCCGACGCAGGCCTTGGTTACTACGTCAGTTCCCGCGCGGGTGGCAAGCCGAATGACGGCCGGGACACGGTCGGCGACGGAGAATCATCTCATGCGCCCAAGGTCGAGCCGCGGTTCGGAGCCCGCGGAGAACGAACGCTACTTGGACACCGCCCGGTCCAAAGCCTCCAGCATCGTCGCCTTGGAGAAGAGCTCCGGAAGGATCTCGGGCTTCGCCCCGGCTTTGCCCGGATAGACGAGCACGAGCGGAACTCCCGCCCGGCCGTGGCTGAGGATCTCGTCGGCCATGTCCTGCGGCGTGCGCGTGAAGTCACCGATCAGGCTGACGGCGTTGATGGCCTTCAGCTTCTCCTGCACTTCCGGGACTTCGATGGCGTTGCGCTTGTTGACCTGGCAATTCACGCACCAGTCGGCCGTGAAATCGACGAGCACCGGCCGGCCTTCGGCCTGCGCCTTGGCGATCGCTTCCCTGCTCCAAGGCTGCCAGGGGATTCCCCCTTCGGCCCGCGCTCCCGCAACGGCGTTCGCGGGAAGCGGGTTTCGCCAGTTCAATTCCTTCTCCAGACCGTAGCCATAACCGAGTCCGAGCAGCACGAGGATGGCGATCCAGCCGAGCTTCTTCCCGGGCCCACCGGAAGGACGGCCACGCTGGACGAATTCCCCGAAGACCCAGGCGGCGGCGGCGGCCAGCACGAGGAAGAGGCCGAGCCACAGCTCCTTCTTCGGAAACATCGCCGCCGCGATCGTGAACAGCCAGACGGCGGTTCCCAGCATCGGGAAGCCCATGGCCACCTTGAAGCGCTCCATCCACGCACCGGGCTTCGGCAGGAGCTTCAGCCAACCCGGATTGAAGCTCAGCGCGACATAGGGCGCGGCCATGCCGGCGGCCACGGCCGAGAACATGAGGAGCACGACGAGCGGGTTCTTCTGCGCCAGCGCGTAGCCCACCGCACCGCCGAGCACGGGCGCGGTGCAGGACACGCCCATGACCGTGGCGAACATGCCGTTGAAGAACGCCCCGGCGTGGCCCCCGCCGGACGAGGCCTGGCTGGCCACATCCATGACCTTTCCGGAGAGCGTGATCTCGAAGACGCCGAAGAGGCTGAGCGACACGAGCACGAGGACCGTGGTGATGACGACGAGGAAGACCGGGCTCCCGAACTGGCTGCCCCAGATGAAGCGTTGGCCCCCGGCGTTGAGCGCGATGATCAGGCCGGCGAGGCTGAGGAAACTGGCCCAGACGCCCAGGCCGTAGAGGATTCCGTGGATGCGGACGGCCCGGGGATCATCCCGGTTCTGGCTCACCACGCCGAGGATCTTGAAGCCGAGCACCGGCAGCACGCAGGGCATGATGTTGAGGATGAGCCCGCCGATGAATCCGAAGACAAGCTGGAGCCACAGGCTGTCTTTCGTGACGGCCGGAACCGAGCCGTCCCCCGAGGCTGCGTCGGCGGTGGCATCGGCGATGGGCAGCTTCACTTCGTAGCCCGAGGAGTTGTGGGCGTCCGCCCCTCCGACGAGCAGGCCGGCCACCTCCTTGGGCCATGCGGTGCCGTCCAGGGTGGCCTTCTTCCGTATCTGACGAACTTCCGGGCCGGATTGTCCGACGATGGATGCGCCCCGGAACGTCGCGTCGGGATTGGAGTAGTTGAAGAACTCGGCGTAGGCGTTGGTCGTGGCCCATTCCACCACCAGCGTGCGGTCCGTCGTGTGGGCATCCAGCCAATAGGCTTTTGCCGTGATGCCGGTCGAGGACTTCGGAAGCTTGAGCCTAGCGGTGTCGATGGCGGCGCTTTCGGCGGAAGGCTTCTTCTCCGTGCCGATGACCAGGTCCACGGAAAGTCTGGCCCGGCCGGGAATGCACAGCTTCTCGCACTCCAGCCAGTCGATGGCGGCCTGAAGCGCCGCCTTGCCCGGTTTGGCCTCGGCCGAAACGGTGAGCGGAACCAGCAGCGTGACCACGCCTTCGTAGCCATAAAGGTTCTCGCCCTCGAACACGGACTTGATGGGAACCGGCCATTGGATCGGCCCCGCCTTCACGCCCTCGGGCAGCGTCCACTTGATCGTCGTGGGCAGGCCGGAATCGCCGGAGTTCACCCAGTAGGTGTGCCAACCGGGGTTCATCTTCAGCTCCACGGCGGCCATCACCGTGTCGCCGGGTTTAGTTTCGACGGAGTCGAGGAACAGGCGCGCGCTCGTGTTGGCCGCCTGGACGGCAGGTCCCGCGAGAAGCAGAAAGAGAAGCAGGACGTGGCGGATCAAACGCATGACTGGAGTTTGCGCCGGAAGGTTGGATTGCCAAACGCGAATTCCGGCTCCACCCAAGACAGCCGCCGGCGATCAATTGTTCGATCCATGTCATTTCACTTGGAGCCCGCCGTCCGGCCGGGACAGATTCCTTCCGTGGAACAGACGGTCCGATGGCTCAAGACGGGGGGCGAAGGCATCGCTGCCATGGTCGACGCCATCGACGCGGCCCGGATGTCCGTCCGGCTTGAGATCTACATCTATGCCGACGACGCCACGGGCCGCTCCTTTCTCGGAACACTGGTCCGCGCCTGTGGACGAGGCGTGCGCGTCAAGGTGCTGGTGGATTCGCTCGGGGCGGCCGAACTGTCGAAGGAGTTCTGGAACCCCCTGCGCGAGGCCGGCGGCGAAATGCGCTGGTTCAATCCGCTTTCCCTCCGCCGCTTCTCCATCCGGGACCATCGGAAGATCCTCGTCTGCGACGACCGCGTCGCGGTGATCGGCGGCTTCAACATCACGGACGACTACTCCGGCGACGGCGTGGAACGCGGCTGGCGCGACCTCGGCATGCGCGTCGAGGGCCCCGCGGCCGCCGAGATGGCCGGCACGATCGACGAGATGTGGGAACTGGCTGAGTTCCGGCACAAACGCCTGGCCGCCTACCGGAAGTCCATCCACCGCCGCTGCGACACAATCCCCGGCTGCGACCTGCTCTTGTCCGCTCCCGGCCGTGGCACGACGCCCTTCAAGACGGCATTGAACCAGGACCTGGCCAAGGCCCGCGACGTCCGGATCGCCTCGGCCTATTTCCTTCCGACATGGCGTATCCGCCGCGAGCTCGCCCAAGTCATCCGCCGCGGCGGCCGGGTCCAACTCC
>JAYTUE010000035.1:0-11171 GCA_043744715.1 Verrucomicrobiota bacterium
CCTTCATCAATTCCCGAGGGAAACCCATCCACGCCTGCGTGCATCTGGCCGAGGACATCGTCTTCACCAAGAACGGCGCGACGCCCAACCAGCCGTGGATCCTGATGAAGCTGGAGGATGTGTCGTCCACCTATCTCGCGACGGAACTGCCGCAGGAACGACTTGGAATGGTGGTCTTCCGGCGGAAGGGGAGCTGATCTCCGCTTCCATCGAAAACCCCATCCTCCGCCGGCTCCCTCAGTCCTCCGAGAACAGGTAGTCGAGATCCGTCTGTGACAGGCTCTTCGCGAAGCCTTCTTCCCCAAGGACGTCGGCGATGGTCTGCGACTTCCTTTGCTGCAGGTCCCAGATCTTTTCCTCGACCGTTCCCGGCGCGATGAGGCGGTAGGCGTTGACCGTGCGGGTCTGGCCGATGCGGTGCGACCGGTCGATGGCCTGCGCTTCGACGGCGGGGTTCCACCACGGATCGTAGAGCACGACGTAGCTGGCGGTGGTGAGGTTGAGGCCGGTGCCGGCGGCGCGGAGCGAGAGGAGGAAAACGCCGCCGCCCGGCTCGTCCTGGAAGGCGTTGACCACTTCCTGACGGTCCTTGGTCTCGCCCGTGAGGATGTAGGTTTTTATGCCGCGTTTGGCGCATTCGGCTTCGAGCAGCTTCAACATCTGCACGAACTGCGAGAAGACGAGGACCTTCTGGTTGTCGGCCATCAACGGATCGAGCAACTCGAAGAGCGTCTCCGTCTTGCCGGAGGCGGAGTCGTTGCCGACAAGCGTGGGATGGCAGCAGATCTGGCGCAGGCGGGTGAGCGCGGCGAGCACATGCATCTTGCTCTTCGCGATCCCCTTTTCCTGCACGGTCTGCATGACCTGCTCACGGCTGCGGCGCAGCTCGGCGAGGTAAAGTTTTCGCTGTGGTTCACCGAGATCGCAGTCGCGGCGTTCCTCGATGCGGTCGGGCAGATCCTTGGCCACCTGCTTCTTGAGGCGGCGCAGCATGATGGGACGGAGCTTCGCGGCGAGACGACGCCGGGCAATGCGCGCGGCGGATTCGGCTTCCTCGCCCGAGCCTTTGGGATCGTAGGTGTTGGAGAAATGATCCTGATCGCCGAGATAGGTCGGCTGGACGAAGTCGGCGATGCTCCAGAGATCGGTCAGGCGGTTCTCCAGCGGAGTGCCGGTCAGCGCGAGGCGTTGCTCGGCCTTGAGCTGCTTGACGGACTGCGTGACCTGCGCGCCGGGGTTTTTGATGAACTGGGCCTCGTCGAGGATGATGGCGCGGAAGGCGAACTTCTGGAGCGCTTCAAGGTCGCGGCGGAGCAGGGCGTAGTTGGTGACGATGATGTTGTTCTCGGGAATCTGTTTCCGGAGGTTGTGGCGCGCCGCGCCGCTCTGGAGGATGAGGACCTTCAAGTGGGGCGTGAATTTTTCGGATTCACGGCGCCAGTTGTGCAGCACGGAGGCCGGGCAGATGACCAGGCAGGGCTTGGGGTTCTTCTTGTGCTGTTCGTTGAGCCAGGCGATCCAGGTGAGCGTCTGGAGCGTCTTCCCGAGACCCATGTCGTCGGCGAGGATTCCTCCCAGCTTGTGGCAGGAAAGGTGGGCGAGGAAATCGAACCCCTCCTTCTGATAGGGACGCAGTTCGGCGTGGATGTTCTTGGGAAGCTGGCAGTCGGGCACGCCCTTGAAGTTCGCCAGACTCTGCCGAAGCGCCTTGGCGGCGGGCGAATCCCCGAACCGGGCCAGCGCCTTGTCGTCGAGATGCGCGGCCTGTTCCATCCCGACCTTCTGCGCCTCGTTGTTCAGTCCGTCGAGACCGAGATCGGCCAACGCCTCGTGGGCGGCCTGCACGGCCTCGACATCCAGCTCGACCCAGCCGCCGTCGGGCAGCTTGACGAAGCGACTGGTGGACGCGGCGAGACGTTGCAGGTCCGTTTTGCTGAGGCGCATGCCCTCGGCCTCCCATTCGGCGGAAACGCTGAACCAGTCGATGCCGCTGCCCTTGACCATCAGAAGGGGTTTCAGCTTTTTCGGTGAAAGGAACAGGCGGCGGAAGGGCTCGTTGCCGAGGTATTCAGCCTCGGCCGGCTTGAGGGGCCACGCGGCGGCGAGGGTGTTGAGGAAGTTGTCGTTCGCGTCACCGACCCACAGCCCCGGATCCGGCGTGAACCAGTCGAGACGCCGCAGCCACTGGGTGGCCATCTCCAATCGGGGATCGTCGAGGATCTCGGGCCGTTCGCCCTTCTTGCGTCCGCCGGTGTCGCGTTGCCATTCGTGACCGGTCCAATGCCATTCGCCGCCGTTCTTCTCGCTCTTGGCCAGCAGGCGCAGGCGGACCACGTCGTCGGTCAGCTCGAACACGAACTGGGGCGTGGCCGTGTGGGCTTCGCAAAGCTGGCTCCAGTCGACGCCGTTGTTGGGCTGCGTCTGGCGGAGGCGGTTCAACGTGCGATGCGACAGCTTGGTGACGGGCACCGATTTCTGCTGGAGCCAACGGGCCAGGAAAGTGTCCTTCGGCGCGTTCCGCAGCAGGTAGAAGGTCTCCCCGACCAGCGCCAGCGTGGGCTTGCCGACGAAGAACTTCGCCTGGTCCAACCCGACGGTTTCACCGCCGGGCAGGGCGACGTGGTGGGTGAAGACGGGCCCGTCGGAGATCGGTTCGAGATGGGGTTTCAGTTCGGCGACCTGTCCGTGGAAGTGCAGGCTGTTCGGGGTGTTGACGATCTCGAGGCGACGGGTGTCGCCCCAGCGTGCAAGCCATTGAAGGAGCTGCAAACCCGAGATGAACAGGTCGCTTTCATCCACATCGTCGGAGGCGAACTCGTTCGCCAGCCATTGGATGAATTCCCAGTCGCCGGGCGCGAACAGCTCCTGCTCGTGGGTTGCACGCGTGGTCAGCTCGATCAGTTCGGCGAGAGTCTTGAGCTTGTCCCCCGTGCGCGGGCGGAAGAGATGGAAGTCGATGTGGAGCCGGAAGACCGAGCTGTTTTCCTCAAGGGGGCGGGGGCTGCAGACCACCCGGAGAGTGGCGCGCGGGGCATCCAGATGGGCGGGCGCCGGGGGGAACATCCAGTTCTCCAGCTCCGTGACGATCTCCTGTTCCTTCTCGGCCTTCTCCACCTCGGCAAAGCGGTCGAAGTTGGCGAAGGCCATCAGCTCGTTCGGCAGCGAACGGTTCGAGCGCATGAAGAGCAGCGCAAGCTCCTCCAGGCGGGCCTTGCCCGTGGCCCCGATCATCTTCGGCCACCACTCGCTGGTGACGAAATCCTTCCGCGAGAGGTGGAGCTTCTCGAAGTAGTCCTCGAGCAGGAGCCATGCGCGCTGGGAGTCCACGCAGGTGCCGAAGAGGTTGAGAACCTCGGCGCGCTCCGCCACGGCGGACTTGGACTCCGCCAGTTCCTTCCGCAGGTCGGCGAGGGCGCCGTAGGTCTTCTGCAGGACGGAGTGGTTTGCATCGTAACGCGCCGCCGCGGCGGAGCGTGTTGTCACGGCGATCTTCTTCGAGCTTCTCGGCATGGCTTAGAAAACAATGGGGTCCAGAGACCAGAAACATCGGCCCTGGATCGAAAAAACGGTCAATCAGATTCCTCATCCCGCCGGCATTCCGATGCCGGCGTTCTTCTCATCGCGGCGACGGGCTCACACCTTGCCGATCCACTTCCGGTCATCCCAGACGGCCTTGAGGGACGTCAGGTTCCTGGAGTCGAAAACATGCTTCGCCGCCGTGATCAGCCTGCCTTTCTTGGCCGCGTTCCAGGCGTCGCTGGCGCTGATCGCCACGAACTGGAGGACGCTCGGATCGCGGTAGCAGTCGATCATGCACTTGGTGCAGCCGTCGCGGATGAGCTTGGAGTCGTCCCAGTCGTAGACGTTGCACATGGGGGTCTCCCACGCATGGCAGCGGTAGAGGTTCAGGTGCCAGTCCAAGTAGAAATACTTGTGGCCTCCGAGGCAGCTGAACTTCTCCTTCTCGCCGCGCAGGTGGCGCTGCATCTCGTCGAGCGACTCAGTCGGGTTGACGACCGGGTAGCCGCTGCTGCGCTTCATCTTCTTGATCTGCTCGAACAGCTCGATGAGCTCGTCCTTGGAGAAGTTGACCAAGCCGCTGTCGCTGAAGCTGAGATAGCTGCTGGCCAGGGAAGTGAGCGGATAGCTGAAGGTGCAGCTGGTGAATCCCAGCGCTTCGAGGAAGGCCGGCAGCTTTTCATAGTCCTCGATCAGGCGGCTCGCGGTGATGCTGGCCGTCGTCTGGATGCCGCGCGCGTGGAAGAACTCGTTCGCGCGTTTGATCTTCCGGCAGACGTCGGGCAGGCCGCGGTTGGCCTCGTGCTTGGCCACGTCGTGTGCGTCGATCGACATGATGACGCTGCTGAGGCCGGCGTCGGCCATGTCGGCCATGTTCTGTTCGTTCCACAGGGCGCCGTTCGTGCAGATCATCGGCTTGATGCCGCGCTCGGCCGCGTAGCGGGTCATCGCCCGCAGCTCGCGGTGGACCAGGGGCTCGCCGCCGACGAAGAGCAGGTAGCCGATGTGGTTCTTCACCGAGAGGTCGATGACATCCTTGGCCTCCTGGAGCGTCACGCTCCGGCGGGCCTTGGGATCGAACTTGGAACGGGCGAAGCCGCAGAAGCCGCAGTCCGCGTTGCAGACGTTGGTGATCGCGAACTGGAGGTAGCCTGGGCCGCCGTGTTTCAACACCTCGCCGACGAGCTTGAGCACGGACTTCTTCGGCCGTTGCACGGGCGGCAGGGACGGGCCGGACTTGGCCGCGGGGGCGGCGGGCTTCGGCGTTTCCGCAGTTAGGGCGGCGCTGTTCATCAGTCCCCGATACTACTCCTAAACACGAAACGAGGGGCAACGCCTTTCTGCTTCTTCTTCCGGATCGTCCCGCGGCCTACGCGAGGGCGGCCTTGAGTTTGTCGAGGGCTTTCGCGCGATGGCTGATGCGGTTCTTCAGGTCGCCGCCGAGCTGGGCGAACGATTCGTCATGGCCTGCGGGGATGAAAAGCGGGTCGTAGCCGAACCCGCCGAAACCGTTGGGTTTCGGATTCATGTGTCCTTCGCAGGCTCCGGAAAAGGTGCGGGTGGAAGTCTTCAGCTCGTCCGCGGTGGCCCCCGGCCGGATCGCGGTCAAGGCCACCGAGCAACGGAACCGGGCCGTGGCCCGTTCGAGGCCGCGGTTGACCAGCATGCGGATCAGCTTGGTGTTGTTCTCGGCGTCGGAGCTGTTGCCCGGAGACCCCGCTTCCAGCGCGGCGAATCGCGCCGAATGCACGCCGGGCGCCCCTTCGAGGGCGTCGACTTCGAGGCCGGAATCGTCGGCCAGCACAAAGGCCGGGAGGCCTGCGGCCTTTTCCCAGAAAGGGGCCGTGGGGTTCGTCGCGAGCCAAGTCGCGAGGGCCATCGCCTTCTTCGTCGCATTGCCCTCGAACGTGGAGGCGTCTTCCACCGCATGGGGCGATCCCGGGGCGTCATCGAGGGAAAGACAGAGGCTTTCTGGTCCAAGGATGGCGGCGATTTCCATAACCTTGTGACGATTGCGCGTGGCAACGATCAGAGCGCGGGCAGGCATGGCTTTTACATTGGCCGCGACGACGACGGAGCGCGAGCACGAGATTGCGTGCCGGCCGGGAAGCCTTAGCTTCCGCCCTGGAAACTGTGAACGAAATGAAACCCAACTCCGCTTCTTGCGCCCTGTTTTCCGTCGTTGCCAGCCTCGCCTTGGCCGGTTGCGCCTCGGATCCGAACCGTCCCGGAATCACCAATCCGTCGCAGCCCGGGCCCGCGCTCGGCCGTGGGATCGGATCCGTCGGAGGTGCGGTCGGGGGGAATGTGGCGGGCGCGGTGGTGGGCGTAGGCGAGGGGTTCGCGGCGGCGGCCAGGGCTCCGTTCAACAACACCCGCCGGGTCGTCCGCACCTGGCGTCAGGAAACGACATCCGACGGCCGCACCATCCAGGTGCCCGTCGACATCGAAGTGGACCAATATGGCCGGCCGATCAGTGCGACCAAGACAGTGGCGAAGTGATCAGGGGCCCAGCAGGCGCAGGCGATAGAACAGGTTCGAGGATGCCGGCGTGTTTGTGATGGCGAGGGGACCGTCGGCGATGGGAGTCAGATTCGTAAGGGTGTTCCACGCCGTGGCCGTCACATTGGTCGCTGTCTCAACGCGGTAGGTCACGCCCGTTTCCCCGGTGAACGCCAGTCGGATCGAGCTGTTCACCTTGCTGGGACTGATGACGGGCCGGGAAGCGATGGACAGCACCGCGCCGGAACTCGTCTGCGTGCCGGCGGAGTTGCTGACGATGACGGAGTAGGTGCCCGCATCATTCGCGGTGAGATTGGAAACTGTGAGGGTGGCACTGCTGCTCAAGGCCGACGGAGCGGCATCCTTGCGCCAGTGATACGTGATGGGCTCAGTGCCCTGAGCGAGGACGGTGAAGACGGCGTTGGTTCCCGGCAGGCGGCGGATGCTCGCTGGCTGGATTGAGATCGTTGGCGGGGTGTTTCCTGCGGAAATTGTGATGGATACGGTGTCGTTGGCCGATGCACCCGTGGCGTTGTCGTTCTCCCAGCCGGTGACAGTTGTGTCCCAAGTCCCGGCTTGGGACGGCGTTCCCCGGAGGAATGCCGTGTCTAGTCCTTGGCCGATGATTTGAATCCCAGGCGGGAGATTCACGGCGGTAAACGAGTGCATATGGTCAGTGCCGATGACGACCACATCGAGCCTAAAATTGAAGAACACCCCGACCTGACCCGACGCGGTAAATGGGCCATTGAACGATGTAGAGGCCCCCGATACCGCCTGGACTCCTCCCAGCAGCGCCGCCGACACGCCGCCTATGCGCACCACGATCGCGGCGAGATTGCCCGAGGACAGCTCGGTCGATGCCCAGCGAAGTAGGGGGGAAGCCTGAAGCCAGAAGGCCACCAACAGCGCGCAGAGGCGGGTCATAAGAGGGATCATGTGGTCTTGTTCCATCGATGACACACGGCATACATCGCCATCAGGATGCCGCTTGCGAAGCAGGCTTCAAGGTGACAACAGCCTGAGCCTGAAAAACGTGTTGGTGCCGGGTGATGGGGAGTTGGTGAGGGTAATTGGTGCGTCCTCTGTCGGGGTGATGTTGGTCGCGGCGTTCCAGTTGATTGAATCGGCGATGCCGCTGAATTCCAGACGATAAGTGACGCCCGTTTCACCGTAGAAGGCCATCCGGATGCCGGGACTGGCGATGGAGTTGGTGATGGTCGGCAGCTTGGCGATCAGCAAAGTCGCCGGCGCACTGGTCACGGAACCCGCCGAATTTGTGACCACGACCGCATAAGTTCCGGCGCTGGCGTCGCTGAGATTGGTTAGCAGAAGGAGCGATCTGGTCTCGCCCGTGAGATTGGTCCCGAACCTCCGCCACTGATAGGCCAACGGACTCGTTCCGTTGGCTGTCACCGAGAACGTGGCATTGGTCCCCGGGATTCTTCGTTGCGTCTGAGGCGCCGTGCCAATGCCTGGCGCGACCGCCGATGAAGTCACGTTGGTAATGACAAAGGTTGCGTAGTCCCATGCGGAGGCTCCGCCCTGATTGGGGAGCTGCCATGCCGTGAGCGACGCCTTGAAAGTTCCAGCGAGGGTCGGCGTTCCCTTGGCGAAAAAGACCATGATGCCGGAAACGACACTGCTTTGAATGGAGAGGCCGGGAGGAAGGTTGGTTGCACTCCAACTCATGGGCAAATTGTCGCCCGAAGTCTGGAGTCGATACTGGTAGGCGATTCCGACACCGCCGGCCGGAGGATTGGTGCTCGAGACCCAAGTGGTCGCGCCTGACATGGCTTGGGTGCCGCCAAGCAAGGCGGCGGAAATGCCGCCGATCTTGACGACGATGGCGATCAGGCCTCCGGGCTGGGTCATCTGCTGGGTGAACCAGTGGATGGCTGGCGCCATTTGGAGCAAAACAGCCAGCAGGATGGGCGGAACCTGGCAACGAAGGAAACCATTGAGGTGGGCCCTCATAAGACAGATTCGGGATTCTTGGGAAGTGAGTGGCTACCGGAACGGCCTGATCTCGCCGGTGACTTCGATGACAACGGGATGGCCTTCGATGCGCTGGGGGATGCGTCGCACCAAGTCCGGGTCTTTCGTCTTCACCATCACCTTCAAGCAGGGAGTTTTGTCGTCATCGAGCAGCCCCACGTAGACCCCGACAACACCGGGAAGAGCGAGCAGTTCTCGGTCATGGTCGGAAATGACCGCGTTGATGTCGCGTCGGCTAGCCGATGATTCGCGGGAAAGTCGGTGTTGCATGCAGCCTTGGGTGCAGAGCAGTGAAAGGAACAAAAGGAAAAGCCCCGCATGTCCTCTCAACAAGCGGGGCTTCGACCATCTGTGGCTTTTGCGAGCCATAAGCACCATCAATTGCCCACCATGCTGGCGGTGCCGCCGAGCTTGCTTCCGACGAAGACCAGCACTTCGGCGATTGGATTGGCGATCGCGCTGGTGTTGCTACCGGCGTAGAGAAGACCTACGGCCCTAGGATTGGTGGCCACGTTCTCGACCATGAGCGAACCAGAATCCCCGGAGTTCAAGAACGAGCTGCCGGGATTCGAGATCACGATCTGACCGGTGAAGGTCTTCGTGAACGCAGTGCCGCCGGCGCATTCATTTTCGTAGGTAACTCTTATCGTGGCGTTGAGGCCGGATATCTTGCTGGACGTCAGGCCTGTGGTTCGACCGCTTTTCTTGACGCCCATTTTGAGCTTCGGGGCCAAAGTGGTTTTGGAGATCGTGCCGATGCCGAGAATCGATCCGTTGGTGCTCACCATGCCGCTGGTAGCCTGCGCGATGGAGACATCCACGTTGGAGCCGGGCAGCGAACTGAGCTTCACCAGCGTCCCTACGGACTGGGCGTTGACCGAGTTGCAACCCACGTCGATCAATCCGGGCTGGATCACCGGATCGCCCGAGGTCGAAACGCGGTTGTTTCCACCTGAGACAATATCCGACTCAAGCACGTGGTAGTTGCTCATGATGTATTGGACACCGTTGACTTGGATCAACGACCCCAGCGTTCCGCCGCAACAATAGCCGTTTGCGAGATCGTAGCTCCATCCGCCCGATGTGCCGAGTTGGATTGGCGCGGTTTGCATGGCGGTGTTGGCGAAGGCGCGAAACTTCTGGGTCGGCTCCACCCGGACTCCGACACCCCGGAGCTGGGGCGGAAGGCTGCGGACGATCTCTGCACGTGACGGAGAATCCTGATCCACATAGACGATCAGAGCGGGTGCGTCCTTATCGTCGAGGCCGACTGCAGTTCCGAGAATGCCCGGTATGCGGATCAGATCACGGGTCACGGAATTTTGGACGGTGATGGCTGCTTTGACCTTGGGATGCTCCAAGGTCAATTCGTCCGGGGGACCACCAGCGTGAACGCATATTTGGACATTAAAAGCGGCCACTGCGGACAGGGAGCCACGGATGAACCACGCGAAGAGGTTTGGTTTTTTCATAACGGTTGTTTAACGGGTTTGCGGACGTAAACGGAGGATACTTATGGTTAATACGGCTAAAATCGGATTATGGGAAAGCGGAAAATTTTATCAGGGACCGGTTGGACTTTCTCGGTTTTAGGAAACAAGAGACATGCTGTTTTTCAGCAGATTGTGGGCCATGTATGAGATGAAGTCAGCAACACCCGCGAGTGCTTTTTTATGAAAGAATTCATCCGCAATGGTCGGTTTAAGCTGGTTCTGGCTAGTTGCAGCCGCAGCCGCCGCCGCCCACCCCCCGCCCCCCGGACGCGGCTTCGCGGGAGAACCAGAGGTGTTCGTTGAGGCCATCGGCCATCGGGTCGCGGTCCGACCGCATCACGTATTCGGCCATGGTGCCACGCTGCCACGGCTTCACGTTGGCACAGCCGGTCCCGTTCCATGTGAGAACTGCGAGGCCGGCGATAAGGAGGAGTCGTTTGGTCTTCATGGCTGGGGAACGGGTTGCTTGAGGAGGGACTCGATCTGCCGGGCGTATTCGGCCTTGGTCTTGTCCGGCTCGAAGCCGGTGTGGACGAAACGAATCTTGCCCGTGCGATCGACGAGGAAACTGGTCGGCATGGTCGCGACATCGGCGGCGGCCACAAGTTTTTGGGCGGAGTCATGCAGGGTCATGAAGGCGACTGGATTCTTGGACAGGTATTTGCCCATCGCGGCCTTCGTCTCGTCGACGCTGATCGCGACGACGACGAAACCGTTCGTCCCATACTTTTTCTGCAGCTCATCCATGACGGGGAAAGACGCCTTGCACGGCGCGCACCACGAGGCCCAGAAGTCGACGAGCACCACCTTGCCCTTGAGGTCCGCAGGAAAGGCTCCGGTAAGTCCGAAGGTCTTCAGGTCGGGCAAGGAGTCGCCCGCCTTCCAGCCTTCGGCCTGTAGGAGCGATGATGCCGCGAGGGTGAGCAACAGCGTGAGGAACGGAATGATTCGGGGGCGGTCAGGTGACACAGAATTCATGGAAGTTGCGGGTGTGGACGCGGGCCTTGTCGGTCGAGATGACGCCGGCGGCTCCAGGTTGGGATTGGATCAGGGGCAAACCATCGCCCGGACCAAGGACGAAGGCCGTGGTGGAAAGGATGCCGGCCAACGTGCAGGACGGCGCGATCACGGAGACGGCGCGGCAGCCGTTGTCGACCGGGTAGCCGGTCCTCGGATCGATGATGTGCCCGATCCGTCTGCCCCCCGACATGCGGCTCCGTTGATAGTCGCCGGAGCTGGCCACGGCCGCGTCCTTCACGGCGACACCGCACCAGCAGCTGCCGGGCTTGAGAGGATCTTCGAGGCCGATGTGCCAGAATGGTTTTCCAGGGGGCAGGCCCACGACCCGGACATCCTGCCCAAAATCCACGATCGCTCCCGGAATCTTGGCGTCCGCGATCATCTGCGCCACGCAGTCGACGGCGTATTCCTTGCCGATGCCGCCGAGGTCCATCTCCATGCCGGCGACGGGCAGACGGACTTCGCCGTTTCGCCGTTCCACCTTGCGCCAGCCGACGAGCGACCGGGCGCGGCCGACTTCGGCGTCGGTCGGGATGCGCTGGTCGTGAGCTTTCCAGTCCCAGAGCCGGCTCAAGGGCAGCGCCGTGGGGTCGAAGGCCATCCGGGTGAAGAAGACGAGCTGGTCGCAGAGCGCGAAAA
>JAYTUE010000036.1:0-2832 GCA_043744715.1 Verrucomicrobiota bacterium
GTCCGCGATGACGGGATGACCGTAGACGTCTTTGCCCAGGGCGATGGGGAGACGCGCCTTGGACTTGTGCCATTCGTCCGACTCCAACAGATCGCGCATGATGACCTTCGTCTTCACGGCGTTGGCCACTTCGATGCCGACGGAGGACTTGCCGGGAACAGGAGCCAGGATGTTGATGCGCTCGGCTTTGAGCGCGGCGGCGATGTTGTTCGAGAGGGCGGAGATCTTCTCCAGCTTCACGCCGGGCGCGGGGTGCAGCTCGTAGCGGGTGATGGTGGGACCGCGCGTGATGTCGCCGAGCGCGACCTCGATGTCGAACTGCGCGAGCGTCTGCTGCATGAGGCGCGCGTTGGAGAGGAGGAGTTCCTTCGGCTCCGAGGGAAGGATGGCCGGGTCGGGCTGGTTGAGGAAATCGACGGTCGGCAGCTGGTAATTCCCGATGGTCGGAGCGGAGGCGACGGTGATGGGCTTGGGTTTGCGCGGCAGCGGGCGGGGCTTCGGCAAGGCGACTGGAGCCACGGCCGAAGCTGTCGCTCCGGCAAGGGCCACGGAACCGGCGGCGGGAGTTTTCTCCTCCCAGGGCGGCGTGTCCTTGCCGGAATCATCGGCAAACATGGGTTCAACGGGCGCGCCCTTCGTCGTGCCGGTTCCGAGGATGTCGGAGGGCGAAGCGGCGGCGCGGACTTCGTTGGCCGGGATGACCTCCCCTACCTCGATGAACGGCTCGGGCTCGGGAGTCGGTTTCTTGGCGGCAGGTTTGACCGGCTTGGTGACGGGCTGACTGAGGTCGCGGATGGTCGGCTCGGGGACGGGCTGAAGATCGGCGCCGAGTCCGCTGGGAGCGACGACGATGTCTTCCTTCGGCTGCGATTTCGCGGAGGACTTGTCCTTCTGCTTGCCGACCTGCTTTTCGAGATCCTTGGCCTGACGCTCCAGCTCGCGGCGACGGCGTTCGAGTTCGCGTTCTTCGGCGGGCGCGTTCGGGTCGATGGCCCGCCGTTCCGAGAGCGAGCGGATCCATTCGCCGAGGCGGAAGTTGGTGAGGTAAAGCAGGCTGATGACGTAGACGGCGGCGAGCAGGATGGTTGCCCCGGTCTTGCCGATGAAGCTGAGGATCCAGCGCCAAAGGACGTGGCCGAGGAATCCCCCGGCGTCGGGCGCGGACATGTGTTCACGCAGGCGGGCCAGGGCGGCGAGGTCGTCGTTGAAGACGGAGAAGATCCCCGCGACGGACGCGATCACGACGAGCAACCAGGGCCAGCGACGTTGCAGGAACGCGATCCGGCGGATGAAACAGCCAGCCCCGGCGATCAATCCGAAGACGGGCAGCAGGTAGGCGGACGCTCCGAAGACCTGGAACGCCCCGTGGGCCAGCCAAGCACCGAACGGTCCGATGATGTTGTGCGGCGCGGCGCTGGGTGGAACGCGGGTGGCGGAAAGGTCCGAGCGGTCGTGGGAAAGGAGCGCGACGAGCAGCAACAAGCCAACGGCCAGGAGGACGATCCCGACGATGTCGTGCTTGCTGTGTTCTTCGGCTGGGGCAACTGACTTCTCTTCACCACGAGGCATGACGCCAGCCTAGGAGTGGCGGGAGGAGGGTCAAAGTGAAAGTGGCCCGCGACACGAATGCCGCGGGCCACTTCGACGAAAACCATTCCAATCAGAAGCTGAAGCCCACACCGGCCGTGATGCCGAGGGCGCTTTCGAGGCCGATCCGTCCCTGGCGGCCGAGGGCGTCGATCTTGAACGTGCCGAGATGCTGGTATTGCAGGCCGGCGAAGACCGACCACTCGGGGTTCAGGTTCCAGTGGAGCCTGGTGTCAACGTAGAAGCCCGACTTCCAATCGGCGCGATCGACCTTGCCCGAGACGACCGCCTGCGGAACGCCGGCGACGGAAACCTGCTCGGCAAAGGAGAACGACCCGTCGACGTGAACGGCGGACAGGCCAAAGCCCATACTTAGGCTCAGCTTCCGGGTGAGCGGGATCTCAATCCAAGGACCAATGCGGAAGCCGATCATGGTGGCATCGATGTCCCCGGCGAACTGCGACGTGGCGGCCTGGGTCACGGTCGAACGCGTGGGACTGTCGGAGAGCAGCGGACCGGGACCGTTGAAGGTGCCGGCATACGGGGCGAACGGAGGCACCACCCCATTCAGCGCGAAACGGTCGGTCTGGACGATGAAGTTTCCCGCCGCCAGCGAATTGCCGTTGCCGCTGACCTGGTTCCAGCCGGTAAAGATGTCGATGCCCACGCGGGCCTCGCGACGGCCGATGTCGAAGCGGCGGATCTCCCAGGACCAGCCGACTTCGCCGCCGTAGCTGAAATCGGTGGCGAGCTCGGTCGTGGATCCATCGCGCGGGCCGATGGTCCGGTGCTGCTCGATGGCCCCGAAGACGACCTGAGAGGAATTCTTGTAGGCCCAGTTCCAGGTCTTGCCCCCGGCGTTGCCGGAGACGTCGAGCAGCACGCTGCCGTCGTCGTAGACGCGGTCCAGACCGCCGCCCGTGGGCGGACCGGTGCGGTCGGGTGAGCTGGGATGGGAGACCTTGGCGGTGACGTTGAAGAAGAAACGGGTGTTGACCGAGATCCGGTGCGTGCCGGCGGTGGGCGCATCGGTGTAGTCTGCGGCGGCGAGGGATCCGCAACCGACGAGAGCAAGGACGAGGAACGACAGGCGGTGGGTGGAACGGCTGTTCATGGGTGAATCAGTAGGGGAATTGTCGGGTTGCGGAGCGGATCACTGCGGGGTGACGACGCGGTAAAAGCGGGTGCTGCCGCTGGTCGGAAGGGAAGCCGTCCGGGGCGGACCATTGTCGATCCACTGCACGC
>JAYTUE010000037.1:0-11080 GCA_043744715.1 Verrucomicrobiota bacterium
TCTCGACTGCTGCCACCCGTAGGTGTCTGGACCGTGTCTCAGTTCCAGTGTGACTGGTCGTCCTCTCAGACCAGCTACCCGTCTTAGCCTTGGTGAGCCGTTACCTCACCAACTAGCTGATAGGCCGCGGGCTAATCGTAAAGCGTCAGGCCTTGCGGTCCCCGACTTTACCAACAAAAAAATGCTTACTTGTTGGCACATTTGGCATTAGCCCCGATTTCTCGGGGTTATTCCTAACTTCACGGCAGATTACCCACGTGTTACGCACCCTTTCGCCACTCCAGCCTGCAAATATTGCTATCCGCAAGCTAGCGTTCGACTTGCATGTCTTATCCACGCCGCCAGCGTTCGTTCTGAGCCAGAATCAAACTCTCCGTATGGAAGTTTGTTGGCTTGCCTTTGTAGGCTACTGCCAGACGTTAAAACTCAACTTTATTGAGGCTCTACTGTCGCACAATTCAAATTTCAAAGATCTTAATGGCAATATAACCACTAAGCCCCATCGGAGGGACAGAAAATTCTGAGACCCGGATTTTTGTCCGGCATCTCAGCCGTTTCTTCAGCAGTGTTTTACTTTCGCAATCACCGCCGTCGAAGTGCCATTAGAAATACCGGCCATCCTTTACGATCACAAGGAGTTTTTTAAAAAACATGCTCCAAATTTGTTAAAGTCCTAATATTCAACTAAATGCGAAACCGATACGTATTGGCATTCGGGCAAGTTTTTGAAGTTTAGCCAGCCTAAAACCAATCACACCAAACCTGCCATAGTGACTGTGGGTTCAGTGATAAACAGGAAGCCTCAACGAAAAGCCTAGTGATAACTGGGTTCCCGCAGGCTGCGCGAATGGATCACAAAGATCACAATCCATAAATCTCCTGTTCCCTACTTCGATGTGAACCGGATCACATCGAAGTCCATAGGCTGATTGAGCTTTCGCCGTAAAACTCCAGTGAAAACACGCGCTGTTCCAGAAAGCTCAACTTCAATTGTGACTTCAAACGTATGACTTCGAAAGTCGATGTATGTAAGGATCAACGGAAGTGCTTGTGGATTTAATGCCCCGATTTGCGCCAATTGACCGCGGTTTCTAAACACAATGTCATCGCTGGTGCCCTCGATTCCGTCAGGGCCCACTCGATGCTGGATGATGGCGACGGCAGTATTCTGGTCGACTGTTGGAATCATCTGAAGGGCAACAGCGGAGGCGGTATTGATGTTTAGTTTTCCCAGTGAAATCGGGGTGAAAAGATCCACCAGCCCTACTCCGAAACTTTGTCGGCTAGTTGATGGAAGCAGCCCTGAACCGATTCTTCCAAATTGCGAAGGCGGAACATTTGAGGATGAAGCTCCCCAATAGATCTGAGGGGTCATTCCCTTCACGAAGAGAAGATCCGAGATGTCGTCAAACCACCCGTTTTTCGCCACATACGGCGGATTTAATGTCATGTAGTAATCGGTTTCGGCCCCGGCTGGACGGGGGTTGTCATCTCGATCCCTCCAATCCTGAATTGAGTCGACGATTGTGGGAAACTCAGCGGCATCGACTCCCACAAGGATCAGCGCCTGCTGTATGAGTTGTTGGTCAGCGGTGTTGATGTTGAAACGTCTCTCGTTGTCGACGATCTTAATGTGCATCTTGCCACTGCCTATCTCTATGTTCTCCAATGAGATATCAGATAGGATTGAGTTTGTTGTTCCTCTGCCGCCTGCCCATTTCTGGTTCAACGCCTCGACGCCTCTCTCAGCCGAAACGAGCTCCTTTTGGCCCAAGACAAACTTTGCCATTTCGATGCCGGAACGTCCCATCCACTCCAGATCGGCATCGTTATTCGAATGCCGGGCGAGGCGCATTTCCACCCTCATGCTGTAGGCAAAGCCTCCCGCGATCACACCCAGAACCATCACAACGACCATCACGATAACCAGCGCGATGCCAGCCTGATCGGCACTTTTATTAGCCCTTCTTGGCTTCATGGTTCTTTGGGTCTAAGGCCCGCTGCCGGGTGCCTGCATGACTGAAGTGATGACGGTCGATGGAAGGCTGACAATGCGGGTGATCAGCTCTCGGGGATTCGTCCTGGAATTCTCTGCATGCCCGAAGCCAACTGCAAACCGGACAAGCCTGGGAATCTGGTTTGAGTTCACCAACTCGTTGGTCCACTTGGCTTCCCTTTCATCCCAGAACTCCATCAGGAACAGGGAAATGTCGCGCCCAAGGCTCAACCGATAGGGCTGGTTGTCCACATTGGTCGCCAAGAGTGGCGGATGCTGTTCCATAAACATCTGATTCAGCCCGTTCATCCCGGGCTCCACCCAGAACTGAACCCGCCGCATGCTGATGCCCCCATATCTTCCCGATCCGGGGAACGAGCCGGGGAGGTTCGCCACGAAGCTGATCGAGGAAAAGTCGCCCCGTGGAGTCGCCACCATCGTGTAGTTGGCCTGGTTGTTCTGATACATCTGGCAATTGAGGAGGGCATCTTCGAGCACACGAACCGTCATGCGCTCACGTTGGGCCTCTGTAGCGGCCGTGAGGCCTATCCTGGCTCCCCGACTGACTGCGGACCAACTGCCGTAAATCGCACTCAAGATCAGGGCGAAAATCCCGATCGCCAGCATCACCTCGATCATGGTGAATGCATCTGAACCGTTTCTGCGGCAGGCACTTTTCATCTCTTGGGCGCTGGAGAAAGCGGTTTGTAGACCAGAATGGTCAGCGACGATTCCGTTTCGCCTTTCCGATAGATCATGAAGTCGACTTGGAATAGCCCGTTGGATCCGGCCCAAGTGATTTCCCGAGCCCAAGTGTGATTGGGAAACTGCGCGGGAAAAAGATCCTCGAAATCCCCGGTCTCCGTTCCCTCGGCCAAGGTATTCGAGAGCACCAGGCCAGCCGCCAACGAACCGGCATGTGGGGTGTAGCTCTTGAGCGAACGAGCCGCTCGAAGATTTTGCGTCACAAGGTTCAGGATGGCGAACATCGCCATGACAAAGATCGCCACGGCGATCATCACCTCCAGCAACGTAAAAGCGTCCCCTGCCCCTCCTCCCCGCTGTTGCCGGGCACCGCACGAACGCGTCGCCGAACCCGTTTTCACTTCAAGGTCTCCATGTCAGCGATCCCCGTGATCACCTCAAGAGTGACCCGTCTCATCTCGCCGTTGGGGCCGCGGAAGATCGCATCGAACTCATCGCAAGTCCCATTGGGGAAAAAGCGCACCCGGACTTCCTCCTCCTCCTGAAGTTCCACGGAATTCACACCGAGAATCTCGAAATACACTCCGGTCGGCATCTGCGCCGAGAAGCTCGGCGACTCGATCTTCTGTCCTTTTCCCTGCATTTCCTCCGAAACACCGGCGCCCGTGACGTTGATCGACATGTCTTTGGGACGGATGACCAATTCAGCCGTCGCTCCCGAGAGAATGGCCTTCGCCCGGGCGGTCGAGAATCCCTCCATCAGATCGCTGGTCGCCTTGCGGAAGCCTTCCTTGTTCAGCGAACGCATGAACTGCGGAATCCCTATGGTCATGAACAACGCCGCCAGCGCCAGGACGATCATCATCTCGATCAGCGTGAACGCCCGGCGCTTCCTCCGCATGTCCGCTTGGCGAGTCATCAGCGGTTGGTTCCTATCGAGGAGGTGATCGCAAACATGGCGGAGAGAAGGCTGTAAAGCAGCAGCCCGACGAACATAGCCATCACCACGATGATCACCGGCTGGATCAGGCTCATCATCACGCCGATGGCCGTCTTCAGCTCGTTTTCGTAGGTATCGGCCACGTTGGCCAACGCGGCCGGCACATCGCCCGTTTCCTCACCGATCCGCACAAGGTCGATCATCAGCTGGGGAAACAATTTACTGCGGGCCAAAGGCTGCGAAAGGGTCTTGCCATCGGTCACTTCCTCCCGTGTTTTGGCGATCGCCTCACGCAGGAGACGGTTCGGGAGGACATCTTCGGCAATCTTGAGCGCCGTGAGCACCGGCACACCGTTCTTCAGCAAGGTGGCCAGAGTGCGGGAGAACTGCGCGTAGAGGTTGATCCTCATGATCTTGCCTAATACGGGTGCCCTCAGCTTGAACCCGTCGATCTTCCGCATCCCGACTTCCGTGCCCGAATAGCGCTTCAGGATGATCGCGGCGGCGATCAACAGGCCCAGCACCAGCCACCACCACTTGCCTGCAAACTCCCCGAAACCCACCAGCATCTGCGTCGCCAAGGGGAGCTGGGCGTTGAACTCCTTAAAGATCTCCATGAACTTCGGAAGCATGAAGGTCATGAAGAAGATCATGATCCCAACTCCCAGGATCAGGATGAAGGCCGGATAGATCATGGCCGAAGTGAACTTGCTCTTCAGCTCGGCGAACCGGACGTAATGCTCCGCCATGCGCCTCAAGACATCGACCAGAGAGCCTGCGGATTCGCCGGCCCGCACCATGTTCACGTAGAGTTCGGTGAAGACGACGGGCTGCTTCTTCATCGCATCCGACAAGCTTCGCCCCTCGGTCACGTCGGCTTTGAGCTGCTTGCTGACCTCTCCGGGAATCCCCTTCGTATCAAGCGACCCCATGCTGTTCAGCGCCGAAACCAGCGGCATACCGGCGTTCAGGAGGTTCGCCAGCTGATGGGTGTAGTTGGCCAGCTCGCTGAGGCTCGGTTTCCTCTGGCGCTTGAAGTAGGCCCGAAAAGCCGGAGGCATGAGGTCCGATCCAGTCCTAGTCGCAGAACTGGTCGTCGATGCACTCGCCCGGGCCACGGCCGCTCCGCCACGGGCGTCGGACACCGCCACGGGAAACATGCCCATCCGCTCGATCTGCGTGAGAATCGCCGAGCGGTCGTTGCCGTCCATCGTCCCTTCGACGACCTCGCCCGACCGTCTCCTAGCTTTGAAACTGAACTGGGCCATATATGCGTAAGATGGAGAAAACCGGCCGGCCGGGAAAGTTGTATTACTTCCCGCCGCCGGCTTGACCCGTCCGCCGCCGGCACCAACTCTTCGGCCATGAAACTCACCTGGAGAGACCACGAGGAGATCGCCTGGGCATTGATGGACAAGTTCCCCGACCAGGACCCACTCAAGCTCAGCTTCCCCAAGCTCCACAAGATGGTCACCGAGCTCGCGGACTTCGCCGACAAGCTCGATGCCTCGAACGAAAAGATCCTGGAGAACATCCAGATGACATGGTTCGAGGAAGTGAAGTAGCAGACGTCCGCTTCTCCCTTTCACCGCCGTCCGCTTGCCATGCCGGGGCGCACCGACATACTCCACCACACATCCCGACCCACTCATGAGCACGCTCAACATCGCCATCATCGGCACCGGCGGCATCACGCTGCAGAACCACCTCCCCGGCCTCGCGCTCTGCGACGACGTCAAGGTCCACGCCCTCTGCGACGCCAATCCGGCCACGCTCGACGCCGCCCGCCGACAGACCGGTGCTCCGGTCGCTTCGTCCAAATGGGAGGAGATCGTCACCCGCGACGACGTCCATGCCGTCATCATCGCCACGCCAAATTTCGTCCATCCCGACATCGCCATCACCGCCGCGCGCCACGGCAAACACGTCCTCTGTGAAAAGCCCCTCGCGCTGAACGCCACCGACGCCCAACGCATGGCCGAAGAAGCCGACAAAGCCGGCGTGCGCCACATGACGGCCTTCACCTACCTCTTCGTTCCGGCGATGCGCTACCTGAAGCACCTCGTTGATCGCGGCGACCTCGGGCAGCCGTATCACTTCCGTTCCTGCCGGTTGCAGGACTGGGGCACACGCAACCTCGGCTGGCGGCAGGTCAAGGAACTCGCGGGCACCGGAGAGATCGGCGACATGCTCAGCCACCGCATCAACTTCGCCCACCACCTCTTCGGCCCGATGAAGCGGCTCGTCGCCAACCTGATGACCCTGACGCCCGTCCGCGGCGGCGCACCGAACGACACGGACGACTGGGTCGCCATCCTCGCCGAGTTTCAGAACGGCGCGAGCGGCGTGCTCGAAAGCTCCAAGCTCGCCAGCGGCGTCAACGAAAGCTCACGCAGCCCCGACCGCGTCGAGATCAACGGCAGCGAAGGCAGCTTCAGCTTCACCACCGGTTCCTGGAATACGCTCCAATACGGCAAAGTCGGCGGAACCGGCCTGCAAACCCTCGACGTGCCGCGCGAGTTCTGGACGTGGCCCGGCAGCAGGCGTGATCCGGGCGTGGGCGATCCGCTTATATCCTTCCGCTACGACCAGGCCATCGAGTTCATCAACGCGATCCGCGAACAGCGTGCGTGCTCCGTCAGCTTCCACCACGGCGCGCAGGCCCAGAAGGTCATGGACGCCGCAGTGAAGTCGTCTGAGGTCAAGCAGTGGGTGGATCTCGCGTGATTTGAGACAGCTGCCCGTTCCCCTGAAACGACAACCGCGCGGCTCCTTCCAGAGCCGGGCGTTCTTCTTGATTTCATTAAGCCCCCGTCAGCGAGGCTGAAAGAGCAGCGGACTGGAGACTCCTCTTCACTCCGCCACCCTCCAGCCTACTTTTTTGGAGGAGGTTCGTGGTTTTGAGCGGTGTTTATTGATTGGAGACAACGTCGCCGGTCGCGCGCCGCTCAAGGAGTGCCTCGGAGCGTCGCGGCCGCCGCCCGGTGCACCGCGTCCACCACGTCCTTCACGGTTGCGCCCGCTTTGGCGGCGGCAGCCTTGCATGACTCGAACTCGGGGGCCGCCTGCACCACGCGTCCATCAAGCTTCCCGAGCTTCACGCTCACTTTGCCGAACGCCGTGTCCACCTCGACGAATTCACGCCGCAGTTTTCGCCGCGCCGCGACCGTCCTCCTGACGCCGAATGCGGTCGTCTCGCGCAGGATCAGCTCGCTGAACTTGTCCGCGTCGTTCACCGCGCAGAGCACGGAGAGCAGCACGCCCGGCCGGCTCTTTTTCATGTGGATCGACGTGTGGAAGACATCCAGCGCCCCGGCCTCCAGCGCCCGGCCCGTGAAGTGGCCGAGAAGCTCGGAGCTGATGTCGTCGAGATTGGTCTCAAGCACGACGATGGAATCCGCCTCCCAGTCATGCGCCGTCGGGCCGGCAGCGGTGACGACCTCGCCGAGGACGGCCCTGAGGACATTGGGCCGGGTCTTGTTGTCACGCGTGCCGAGGCCATAACCGACCCTGGTCGCGACCAACCCGGTCATGGGCGCGAAAGATTCGACAAACTCCGCCAACAACGCGGCCCCCGTCGGGGTGACCAACTCGTGTGGTTCCTCGCACTGGGTCAGCGCGATGCCTTTGGCCCCGAGGATCTCCAGCGTGGCCGTAGTGGGCACCGGGAACCGTCCGTGCGCGCAGTTCACCCAGCCGGTTCCTTCCACGACGGGCGACGCCAAAACTCTCGGACATCCCAGCATCTCCAGGGCAATGCACGCGCCCACGATGTCGACGATGGAATCGATCGCCCCCACTTCGTGGAAGTGGACTTCTTCCGGCGGATGTCCGTGGATTTTCCCTTCCGCCACCGCGATGCGTTTGAACACGCTTACCGACCTCTGCTTGACCCATTCGGAGAGCTGGCTCGAAAGGATCATCCGCCGGATGTCGGCGAAGCTGCGCTGCTCTTCCCCGTGCGAATGGCCCTGTTCGCCGTGGACATGATCGTGGCCATGGCCGTGACCGTGGGAATGTCCAGGCCCGTGGTCGTGGCCGTCAGCCAGATGCACATCGAACTTCACTCCCTCGATGGCGGACTTCTGTGCCCGTTTCACATGGAGATGATAGCCGCCGACTCCCAGCCGTCCGAGCTCCGCTTCAAGGAGCCGTGCATCGACGCCCAGGTCGATCAAGGCACCGATGAACATGTCCCCGCTGATGCCGCTGAAAATGTCGAGATAGAGGGTAGCCATGCCCGGATGGAAACCGAACGGTGGCCAAGGCAGAAGAGGAAACAACGCGTTCGAAGAGGATGCCGCGCCTGACGGCAAAAGGCAGGGCGAGCCTCCAGCCTGCCCCCGCGAAGTCTTGCAGCGAACAGAAGGCGGCTTGCCGCGACGATTCTCCCTGTTCGCAACGTCGCCCCTTGGCTCACGGGGCAGGCAAGATGCCCTCCCTACCTTGTGGGCCACGATCGGATCCCGTCGGCGCGGTGCAGGGACAGCATCTCGATTGAGCGTGTGGGAAAACCTTTCCCTGCAAAAGAAACCGCCCGCACCAAGTCGGCGCAGGCGGTTTGAAGTCGAAGCAAGATCAGATCCCGGCCGTGATCGCGTCGCCCATTTCCCGGGTTCCCACCTTCTTCGCGGTCGTCTCGGCGGGGTTGTAGATGTCGCCGGTGCGGAAACCCTGGTCGATGGCATTGGCCACGGCACCTTCGATGGCGGCCGCAGCGGCGTTCAGCTTGAAGCTGTATTGAAGCATCAGGGCCACGCTGAGGATCTGGGCGATGGGGTTGGCGAGGTTCTTCCCGGCGATGTCGGGGGCGGTGCCGCCGGCGGGCTCGTAGAAGCCGAAGGTCCGTTCGCCGCTGGTGGCGCCGAGGCTGGCGCTGGGGAGCATTCCAAGTGAACCGGCCAGAGCGGCGGCTTCGTCGCTGAGGATGTCGCCGAACATGTTTTCGCAGAGCATCACGTCGAACTGAGTCGGCTTGAGCATGAGCTGCATGGCGCCGTTATCCACGAACATGTGCTCCAGCGTGACGTCGGGATATTCCTTGCCGATGCGTGTGACCGTCTCGCGCCAGAGGATGCCGTTCTCGAGCACGTTCGCCTTGTCGATGCTGGTGAGCTTTCTCCGGCGGAGCCGCGCGGCCTGGAAGGCGACGTGGGCGATGCGTTCGATCTCGGGCGTGGTGTAGACCATCGTGTCGATCGCGCGCTGGACGCCGTTGCCGATGTCCTCGGTCATCTTCGGCTGTCCGAAATACATGCCGCCGGTCAATTCGCGGACTACGAGCATGTCGAGGCCGTCACCCTGCCGTTCGGGCCGGAGCGGGCAGGCGTAGGAGAGGGCCTTGGGCAGCTTGACCGGACGAAGGTTGGCGAAGAGCCCGAACTCCTTGCGTATCCGCAGCAGCGCGGCGCGTTCGGGACGCTGTTCTTTGGGGATCGTGGGATCACGGTCGGGCAATCCAACGGAACCGAAGAGGATCGAATCGGATTCCCGGCAGAGCGCCAGCGTCGCGTCGGGCAGGGCTTTTCCGGCGGCATCGATTCCAGCCCAGCCCACGGGCGCTTCCGTGATCTGGAAGGAGAGGGCGAACTTCTTCTCGACGGCGCGAAGGACCTTGATGGCTTCACGCATCACTTCGGGACCGATGCCGTCACCGGCGAGGGCTGCAATCTTGAACGAACTCATGTGGCGGGCAGGCTAGGAACTGGCGCGGAGGCGAGGCAAGACAAGGTTCTCCGCGAAGTTGGACGAAAGCGATCCCAACGCAGACGGAAAATGTCTCCGCGAGAACCCCGCGATTGAAGGCAGGGTGGGCTGGAGGCCCGCGCTCCTCTGGCGGTTACTTTCAAGATGCGCCCGCACGTTGTGGGCGCCGCACTTTCGCCTTGCCGTCGCCCAGGGTTGCCTTGGAACGTCGGCCCCACTCATGAGCAACCTAGGCCAAGCGCCCTCGTCGCCTCCCGCGCTGACTCCCGAAGAACAACGCGCCACGCTGTCCACCGTCACCTGGCGGCTCATCCCGCTGCTCTTCTTTTGCTACATCATCGCCTACATCGACCGCATCAACGTGGGCTTCGCGAAGCTGCACCTGCGCGAAGTGCTCGGCGTGAGCGAGGACAAATTCAACGCGGCCTACGGACTGGGCGCGGGACTGTTCTTCATCGGCTATTTTATTTTTGAAGTGCCAAGCAATCTCATCCTCCAGCGCGTGGGCGCGCGGGTGTGGATTGCCCGCATCATGGTCGTCTGGGGCATCGTCTCGATGGGCTTCATGTTTCTCAACAGCATGCCCGGATTCGTGATGCGGGGTTTTGAATGGGCCATTGAAGCCACAGGAAGCGATCAGACACCCGTCACGATGGTGTTCTATGTGATGCGCTTTCTGCTCGGCGCGGCGGAAGCAGGATTTTTCCCCGGCGTAATTCTCTATCTCACCTACTGGTTCCCGGCGAAAGAACGCGCACGCACCGTGGCGATGTTTGCGACGGGCGGCGTGCTGGCCGGCGTCATCGGCTCGCCTATTTCCGGCGCGCTGCTGCAAATGGACGGCATGGGCGGACTGGCTGGCTGGCAATGGCTCTTCCTGATTGAGGCGCTGCCCGCCGTGCTCATGGGGGTTGTCGTTCTGCTCATTCTGCCCAATCGTCCGCAGGATGCACGCTGGCTTTCTCCCGCGCAAAAAGCCTGGGTGCAAGGCCGTCTCGATCCCGATGTCGCCGCGCCCGGAGCCGCTGGACAGCACGGCCTCGCAAAGATTTTAACCAGCGGCCGCGTCTGGCTCCTGTGCCTGCTCTACTTCCTGATGAACGTCGGCGGCTACGGCTACGAACTCTGGCTGCCCACCATCGTCAAAGGCATGTCCGAAGCCGGCACCAGCACCTTCGTCATCGGCGTCATCAATGCCGTCCCCTACTTCCTGGCCGGCGTGGGCATGTTGCTGGTCGCGCGTTTCTCGGACAAAACCGGCGAGCGCCGCCTCGTCGTGGCGGTGGCGGCGGCCAGTTCCGCGATTGGTTTCGCCCTCAGCGCCTACTTCAAAAATCCATATTTCGCCCTGGCCGCGTTGAGCCTCGCTTTCATCGGACTCAAATGCACCATCGCGCCCTTCTGGGCCATGACCACGGCGTTCCTCGGCGGCACGGGCGCGGCAGCGGGCATTGCCTTCATCAATTCTGTGGGCAACCTCGGCGGCTACGCCGGGCCGCATCTGGTCGGCGTGCTCAAGGACCGGACCGGCAGCAACGTGGCCGCGCTCATGGTGCTCGGCGCCGCGCTGCTCTGCATGTCCATCTGCACGCTGGCCCTGCCGAAGACGCCAAAGGTGCGGTGAGAAAACCGGCGGCTCAAAACAAAATAGGTTCCTCGCTGTTTTCAGTGGGTAACCATGCGTCTTGCGGCTCCGAGTTGCTCTGGACTGCTCGACCGCGTTCTCCCTCACC
>JAYTUE010000038.1:0-37283 GCA_043744715.1 Verrucomicrobiota bacterium
TGCGCAACCTCTTCGGCGAGGGAGTGGTCACGGCCCAGAATCCGCTGACTCCCCTGTCTTCGGCCTTCTTCGGTGTCTATGCCGATCCGACCGGAGTCCAAGTGACCATCACCAACCAGCCTCTCAGCGTTTCGGTTCCCGAAAGTTCGGCCGTGGTCTTCCGCTCCGGTGCCGTGGCCACGAACAATGGTGCCAATGCCGCGGTTGCCTACCAATGGCAGCGCATGGTGGGCGCATCCTTCGTCGACATCGATGGGGCCAACGCCCGGAATTACACCTATCCGCGTGTTACTCTGGCGGACAACGGCGCAATCTTCCGGGTCCAGGCCAGCACCCCCGGTGCGACCACCAACTCGCTGGAAGCGACCATTACGATCAGTGGTCCTGATTTGACTCCCCCACAGATCAATGGATTGGTGGTGCGCGAGAACTTCACCAACAACATGAACCGCATCACCGTCCGGTTCACCGAGCCTGTGACCAATGTTAACGTGGGTCAAACGACCTACACCTTGGTTGCCACCAACGGTTCCGGATCACGCACCGTATCCAGCGCTGAAGTCCAGAACGGAACCAACCTGGTTCTGTCCCTCTCAGCCAAGCTGGCGGAGAACACCTGGTATTCACTGACCATGGCGGGTGTGAAAGATGTCTCGGGAGCCGGCAACCTGCTGTCCCCGAATTCGATCACCTTCCGCTCGCCGATCTTCGTCGCCGGACGCGTCTTTGCGATGAAGTTCGACAACATTGGTGGCGGCAGCGTCGACAACCTCTGGTCCGCCTCCAGCTATCCCAACAGTCCTTCGATCCGGACGCTCTTCACCATGGCGGACTTCCCCCAATCCAATGACAACTATGGTTACTGGATCCGCGGATACATCGTTCCCGACTTCGATGGAACGGCCTTCTTCGCCATCTCGTCCGATGACAACAGCCGCCTGTTCTTGAACCCCACCGACGATACTCCGGCCGGTCGCGGCACGGTTGCCATCGCCAATGAGCCCGAGTGGAATGGTTATCGTGAGTTCGTAACCGGAGATCGCCGCACCGCCCGCACTGTCACGAGCAGTGCCTACAATACCACCCGGTTCAGCAATCAGTCCGCCGACTTCGATGTCTTCAGCGGCACCCGATACTACTTCGACTATTATCAGAAGGAAGGCGGCGGCGGGGACAGCGGATCGGTCGGTTGGCAGACCCCGATCAGCGTCCCGCTCCAGTCGGGTATCAACAGTGTGATACCGCCCCGCAATCTCGGCATCCTCGTGGATCCGAATGATTGGACGATCAACATCACGACCCATCCCTCGAATACGACCGCCGCCGAAGGTGCGCCTGTGACCTTCACGGCCGCGGCCAACGCCACCTCACCCGGTGCCCTCAACGAGACGGTCCTGTATCAGTGGAAGCGCAACGGCACCGCCATCGGAGGCGCCACCACCGCCTCCTTGCTGACCTTCGCGACCATTGCGAACAACGCCGCCATCTACAGCGTCGATGTGAGCTTCACCAATGCGATCACCAACATCATCGCCGGCACGTTGACCTCCAGCAATGCCGTGCTCACCGTGGTGGCTGATGCGGCGAGCCCCGTTCTCCTGAGCGCGGCCCGCAGCGCGTTGGGAGCCAGCAACGTGTTCCTCACCTTCAGCGAGCCCATGCTCGCCTCGACGGCCAACGTGGCCGCCAACTACACGCTCAGCGGTTTGACGGTCAACGCCGCCAGCCTGAGCCAGGATGGACGAATCGTGACGCTGACCGCCTCCGCCTCTCTGTTGGATGGCGCGGTCTACTTCGCGACAGCCGCCGGTGTGAAGGATAATTCCGCCGCTGGAAACACCCTCACCAATGCATCGGTCCGCGTGGATATGAACGGCCCCATTCAGCTCGCCGGTGCCCAGAACCTCGGTGCGTTCGAGGCTGAATCCTACGACCTGAACACTGCACAGGGAACCTCCTATTGGGCGCTGACCTCTCCTGCGACCCGGCCGGTTCCGGCCGGATTCTCCGGAGTCGGTGTGATGGAGGCCCAGCCCAATGCCGGCCTGAACATCAACGATCCAAACATCCTGACGCTCTCCCCGCGTCTCGACTATGTGGTGAACTTCCCGACGGCTGGAACCTACTTCGTCTGGGTTCGGGTTTCCGGACCTTCCGGAGCCGATGATTCCATGCACATCGGTCTCAACGGAGCCCTTGGCGAGTTCGGAACGAACCTGACCGGCTTCCCTGCTGCGGGCACCTACGGATGGGTCAGCACCACCAGCGGCGGCCGCGCCCGGGTGGTGGTGCCTTCCGCCGGCAACCACACGGTCAACCTCTGGATGCGCGAAGACGGCACCATTGTTGACCGCATCCTGCTCACCTCCGCCACGGCCTACGTGCCGACCGGCAACGGCCCCGCAAGCGCAGGCCGCTCGATCGTGGCCCCGAGCATCACGCTCCGTTCGGTTGTCGCTGGCAACAGCCTGACCTTGAGTTGGGATGGAGCCGGTGCCCTGCAGGGTGCAACGACCGTCACGGGGGTGTGGAACCTGGTTTCCACCAACAGCCCTGTCACGACCAACACCGCTTCTGGAAGCAGCTTCTTCCGGTTGAATGTCCCGTTGGTTCCTTGATTGAACTGAATCGGATCTGAATCGCGAAGGGCCGGACGAAAGTCCGGCCCTTCTTCATTTTACGGAGGGCGCTTCCCGGCTACGCTCCATTCATGAACAGGTTGAAATGGTTTCTCCTCTTGGCTTCGCTCACCTTCCTGCCATTGGATGTGCTCGCGGATCCCGCGTTTTCCTCGAACTCTCCCTCCGCAGTCATCATTCCGATTCGGGAAGAGGTTTCCGCCCCGTTGACCTTCCTTGTGAGGAGGGGTGTCAAGGAGGCGATCCGCACGGAAGCGTCGATCCTCATCCTCGACATGGAGACGCCGGGCGGCCGGCTGGACCACACGGATGAGATCATCGAACTGCTCAACCGCTTTCACGGGCGCAAAATCACGCTTGTGAACCGATCCGCCTATTCGGCGGGTTCCTTCATCGCCCTCGCCACGACCAATATCTTCATGGTGCCCCAGTCCGTCATCGGGGCGGCGACTCCGATCATGGTGAATCCACTTGATGGAAGCGTTTCGGGGATGCCCGAGTCCGTTGAGGCCAAGATGACGTCGGTGGTCAAGGCCAAGGTCCGGGCCATCGCCCAGCGCAACGGGCACAATCCGGATGTCGCCGAGGCGATGATCGACCGGACGAAGAAGCTCGAGATCGACGGCAACGTGATCAACGCCTCGGGAAGCATCCTGACGCTGACCGACCAGGAAGCGGCCGCGGTCTATGGCAATCCGCCCAAGGCATTGTTGTCCGCCGGAACCGTGGCCGACATGGACGCACTCCTGACCCTTCTCGGGGTCCCAAAGTCGAACGTGATCCGCATCACCCCGACCGGGATGGAGGCGCTGGCCTTCTGGATCGGAAAGATCAGCCCGATCCTGCTCCTCATCGGGATTCTCGGCGTCTATCTCGAGTTCAAGACCCCCGGCTTCGGTGCCCCTGGAATTGTCGGCGGGCTCTGTCTCCTGGTCTATTTCTTCGGGGCCTACGTCGCCGGGCTTTCGGGATTTGAGTGGCTGCTTGTGTTCCTGCTCGGTCTCGCCCTGGTGGTGGTCGAGTTCTTCGTGCTGCCGGGCACGCTCGCGCCGGGAATCATCGGAGGGTTGTTGATGGTGGCGGCATTGGCCATGGCCACGGTGGATCGGTTTCCGGGAATGCCCGCCATTCCCTCCGCCGCCGAGTTGGAGCGGCCGCTGACGGATCTGGCCATCGCGTTCGTGGGATCAATCGTGGGGGCGGTCCTCTTTGCCCGGTTCTTGCCGTCCATTCCGGTCTATCGCCGGATGGTGGGGACGGGCGTTTCCGGTGAAGCCGGCCTCCAGAAACAGGACACGGATCAGAAGGAGTTGCTCGGGCAGGAAGGCGTGGCCGTTTCCGTGCTTCGTCCCGGAGGGAAAATCCGCGTCGGCGAAAAGTTCCTCGACGCGGTTTCGAGGGGCGAACTGGTTGAAGCCGGCAGGGCCGTCCGGATCGTCGGGTTCAGCGGGCGTGACTGCGTGGTCGAAGCGGTCGCTGACCACGGCTGAACCGGGGCCGGCGTCGGTTGACGGCACTTGATCAAAGGACCGAGCGGATCATTGTTTTCAGTTCATCGACGCTGAACGGCTTCTGCAGAAACCCTGAAGCCTTGTGCTTGGTGCGGCGAAACTCGGTGTCGCTCTGGGCATAGCCGCTCATGATCACGACGGGAAGGGTCGGGTTCATCGCGCGGATGCGGGGAAGGGTCTCCATGCCGTCCAGCTTCGGCATGGTGATGTCCAGCAGGACGAGTGAGAACTGGTTGGAAGCGCGGCCGATCTCCATCAGGGCCGCCTCGCCGTCCTCCGCCTCGACGACCTCGACCCCGAAGGAGCGGAGCATCTTGCAGACGATCTGCCGCACGGCGGGCTCATCGTCGACCACGAGCATGTTGCCGGTGAGCGTCAGTGCATCCTCATCGATGGCCGGCTCGTTGGCCAGGCGCGTCCGATGGCTCGCCGGCGGAATGAGGAGGCGGAAAGTGGACCCCTCGTCTTCGGCGCTTTCGACCTGGAGAATCGCGTTGTGCCGCCGGGCGATCCCGAGGACCGCTGCAAGCCCCAGGCCTCTTCCGGTGAATTTCGTCGTGAAGAACGGATCGAAGATCTTCCGGCGGGTCTGTGGGCTCATGCCGCAGCCGGTGTCCGAAATTTCCAGGCAGACGAACTCGCCGGACACCTTGTCCGGGGAATAGACGGCTCGGTTCACCAGGTCGGGATTGGGGCAGACGAGGCTGGTGGAAACGCGGATCCGTCCGTCGCGCGTGCCCAGGGCGTCGGAGGCGTTGGTCACGAGGTTCATGACCACTTGGCGGATCTGGGTGGGGTCGATGCTGACGGCGGGCAGGCTGTCGGCGAGGTCGAACTCCAGGATGGCGCGTTTGCTGACGGAGACCTTGAGCAGATCGACGGTTTCACGGACCAGCTTGCTCATGTCCATCGGCATCTCCTGCAGGCTGCCCCGGCCGGCGTAGGCCAGGAGCTGGCGGCAGAGATCGGCGGCCCGGCGCGCCGCGTTCTCGATGGTGGTGAGGAACTCGTGGAGCTTTGGATCGGGGTTCAGCGTCGCGCGGGCCATGCTGGCGTTGCCGAGGACGCCGGTGAGCAGGTTGTTGAAGTCATGGGCCACGCCGCCCGCGAGAACGCCCAGGCTTTCGAGCTTCTGCGCGTCCTGCATCTTGCGCTCGATCTTGCGGCTCTCGGCCATGGTCTCCCGCTCCGAGGTGACATCGAGGAAGACGCCGGTCCAGCTGAGGATGCCGGTCACGGCGTCCTGCGAGGGAATGGAGCTTCCGCGGATCCAACGGAACTGTCCGTCGGGAAGGCGGACCCGGAATTCCTCGCGCCAGGGGGAGAGTTCCGTTGCGCTTTTTTCACGGCTTTCCACCAGCCGGGGTTTGTCCTCCGGGAAGACCATGGCGTCGAAGACCCCGGGATTGCGGACGATGTCACCGGGGGGGATCAGGAAGAGATCCATGGAATGCTGGCTGGCGAAGGTGAAGCCCTCCGTGCCGTCCGGCCGGACCTCGTAGCGGTAGACGACGCCGGGCACGGAGTTGATGACCCCGGCGAGCTCCCGCTGGCTAGCCTGGACCTGGCGCTCCTGCTCCAGCGATTCCGTGATGTCACGGATGACGCCGATGATCCGATGGACGTGTCCGTCGGAGGCGCGGATCGCCTGTGCCTGCTGTTCCACCCAGCGCACAGATCCGTCCCGTCGGATGATCCGGTGACGGAAATCGAGCGGCCCGCTGCCTTCAGAGATCCGCTTCCGGGCGGTCTCGATCGCGTCTCGATCATCGGGATGGACGTGGTCCAGGAAGGTTTCCATCCGCCCGTCGAAGTCCGCCACGGGGTGGCCGAAGATGCGCATTGTCTGGGTCGACCAGCGAAGCCGGTCCTTGTCGGGCTCGGAGATCCAGCTGCCGATGCCGGCGACTTCCTGGGCCTTGTCGAGGAGCCACTGCCGTTCTTCGAGTTGGCCATTCGCCAGGCGGAGTTCTCTGGTCCGACGTTGGACGAGATCGTTGATCCGCCGCGCCTTCAATCCCGCCATCGCCAAGTATCCGCTGAGAAGGGCCGTCAGGGAGAGTCCGGCGGTCAGACCCGTGGCCGAGACCGGTCCGCGTAGTTGGGCGGTCAAACGCGGAGACGGCCTGAAAAGAAACGGGATCTGCAGGTCGCGTGTCATGTGCACGATGTTCGTCGCGATGATCCGTCCGGCGGCGAATTCAGCGAGGTCCGGCAGATTGGTTTCCCACTCCATCCCGGCGGGCCGGTAGTGGGTGGCCGTCATGACCCCCTTGGTGCTGATGTCTCCGACCAGCAGGTCGATCTCCTTGGTCAGGCCCGGATCGAGCGCCGCGTTGATCGTCTGCATCGGGGAAAGGGCGACAACGAGGACGCCGTTCAGCAGTGACCAGCGCGAGGCTTCGTCGGCCGGTGTTTTTCCGCCGCGGTAGACCGGAATGACGGCGAATGCCAGCGGTCCCGTGTTTGATCCATGGATTCCGGTGTCGAGGGCAGAAAGGGGGATCTCTCCCAAACGGACCGCATCCGTCACGATCATGTCGAACACCGGCATCATCAGGTCCAACCCCGGCGCCAGATCGATGCTGGACGCGAGTTCGACCTGGGCGATGGGCAGGTGGAACGGCCTCGTCTCGGAGCTTTTCCAGACGCCGTCGGGAGAACGGTCGCAGATCACGATCTTCCGGCCTACGCGCTCGCTGGCCTGCTTCTGCCACTCGTCCCTTCCGTCGGCTTTCACCAACGGGGCCCAGGCCACCGCGACAAACCCCGTGTTCGGTTCAAGGATCGACCTGGCCGCCAGTGTGAATTGCTCATCCGTCGGATTTGGGACCGTCGCCAGCAGCATGGCGAGCGACCTGTGGCCCTGTTCCAGGGCCTGCGAGCGGTTGAAGAGCGCGGCCGAAAGGACGCGAGCCTGTTCGCCGAAACCCACGGCGGCACGATGGTCCGCATCGGCGCTGACCCACGACCAGACAAGGGCGCTCAGGGAAACCCCGGCGATGACCGTGATCAGCGGTGAAAGAAACCAGGTTTTCGACGGGCTCCGGTCTTCATCCCCAGCGGTCGCGCGGTTCCATCGAGGCATGGTCTTAACGTGCCAGAGGAGGCCGGCCGAATTCAACCAGCCAAAAGAATGTCTTCCCCGACTCAAGGCGCGTTTCAACGCGTCCGATCTCATCTTGAGAAATCGCCATGAAACTAAATCTCCATCAGGCTTACAGACTGGTCTTCACCTTGTCGGTGCTGTGGCTCCTACCCTGCCGCGAACTCCGGGCCCTCTCCTATGACTTCAACGCCTACACTCTGGGCGATCTCAACGGCCAGTCCGGCTGGGGCTCCGAAGGGTTCAACGGCGCGGCCGGTGTCCAGATCTCCGGCGGGTCCTTCAACTCCACCCAGTTTGCGCTCTTCAACGACGCGGGCGCGGGACGTGGTGCCTCTGCTTGGAATAAAGGTGCGTTCTCACCCCTTAATGGCAGCGAGACGGTCACGCTGCAGTTTGATTTCCGTGCCGGCACCACGCAGTCCAACTACGTCGGGCTCGGTTGGGACAATGGTTCCAGCAAGGTCACGTTGAACTCGCCGGCCAACCAGCACGGCTTCGAGATCAAGACCGGCCTCTCCGGCGGCATCGCCGTGTTCCTCAACGGCGCAAGCTTCGGCACCGATGCCGGCGGCTTCACCGCCGGCGGCTGGTATACGATCCGCGTCGACATGAACCTCGGTGCCAACAGCGGCGCCGGCTCCCTCAGCGTGGTGAGCAAGGTGGCCAACGCGTCGTCCTTCGATCCCGTGACCGGCCTTCAGAACGTCAACATGGGCCTCAATGGTCTCGGCACGTCCGCATCGGATCCCACGCTCTGGAACACGCTCTGGTTCCACAACGAGGGCGGATTTTCCGGCCTGGACAATCTGGCCGTCACCGCCGTTCCCGAGCCCGCACCCATCGCCCTCTTCATCGGCGGCCTCATCGCCATGGGCATGGTCGTCTTCAGGCGTCGCCGCTGAACCGGCATCTGGGGTCTGGGATCTGGGATCTTGGGGCTTTTCCCGCGCCAGCCGCGTCCCTAAGTTCTCCCCCCTATGTTCGAAGTCGCGAAGAGCCAGATCGCCACCGCCGCCGACAAGCTGACCCATCTCAGGAGGTTTCTTTGACGTCCCCAAATTGAAACAACGGTTGACCGAGCTGGAGGCCCAGATGGCCACCGACACCTTCTGGAACAACCGCGAGACGGCCCAGAAGCTGATCGAGGAGGCCAACGTCATCAAACGCAAGCTGGAGCCTCTCACCTCCTGCGAGCGCAAGCTGAGCGACTTCCAGACGATGCTCGAACTCGGCGACGCCGAACCCGAGGAATCCCAGAACGCCATCGAGAAGGAACTCGACCGCGACATCCCCGGATTCCTCGAGGAGATCGAGGTCAACGAACTCAAGGTCTTCCTCACCGGCCCGCACGACGGCCGCAACTGCTTCTTCAGCATCAACGCCGGCGCCGGCGGCACCGAGGCCCAGGACTGGGCCGAGATGCTCTCCCGGATGTATAACCGCTGGTTCGACCGGCGCGGCTGGAAGTGGGAGATCACCGACGCGTTGGCGGGGGATTCCGCCGGCCTGAAGAGCGTGACCTTCCGCGTCGAAGGCGAGAACGCCTACGGCTTCTGCAAGGCCGAGCGCGGCGTCCACCGCCTCGTCCGCATCTCGCCCTTCGACTCGAACAAGCGCCGCCACACCAGCTTCTCCAGCGTCGACGTGATCGCGGAGATCGACGACATCAGCGAGTCCGACATCGTCATTCCCGACAGCGAGATCCAGCGCGACACCTTCCGCTCCGGCGGCAAGGGCGGGCAGAACGTGAACAAGGTCGAGACCGCCGTCCGCCTCACCCACATCCCCACCGGCCTCGTCGCCGCCTCCCAGGCCCAGCGCAGCCAGCTGCAAAACGGCGCCACGGCGATGAAGGCCCTCATCTCGAAACTCTTTGCCCTGAAGCTCGACGCCGCGAAGTCCGACATGGACAAGTTCTACGGCGACAAGGGCAGCGTGAGCTGGGGCAACCAGATCCGCAGCTACGTCTTCCAGCCCTACCGCATGGTGAAGGACCTCCGCACCGGCGTCGAAACCAGCGACGTGCAGGGCGTGATGGACGGCAACCTCGACCCCTACGTCAACGGCTGGCTCCGCGCCGGCGGCCCGCTTAAGCGCATGCAGGGCGTGAAGGACGAGGAGGATTAAACGTGCCCAACATCCTCGACACCATCGTCGCCCAGAAGCAGCTCGAAGTCGCGAAGCTGCCGGAGCGCCTCATCGCCGCCGGTGATCTGCGCGACGCCATGTTGGAGCACGGCGAACGCCGCGACTTCTTCGCCGCCTTGGCCAAGCCGCGCGTCGGCGACATCGGGCTCATCGCCGAGGTCAAGAAGGCCTCCCCCAGCAAGGGCGTCATCTGCCTCGACTTCGATCCCGTCCGCATCGCCAAAGCCTACGAAGCCGCCGGCGCGAGCTGCCTGTCCGTGCTGACCGACGAGAAGTTCTTCCAAGGCTCCCTCGATTACCTCCGCGCCATCCGCCAAGCCGTTTCGCTCCCGCTCCTGCGGAAAGATTTCATCATCGATGAACGCCAGATCCTCGAAGCCATCGAGTGGGGTGCCGACGCCGTTCTCCTGATCGTCGCCATCCTCGACGACGCGCGCCTGAAGCGCTTCCACGATCTCGCCACCGAAGCCGGGCTGACTGTCCTCGTCGAAGTCCACGACGAGGAGGAGTTGGACCGCGCTGTGGCCATTGGCGCGGCGCTCATCGGGGTGAACAACCGCAACCTGAAAGATTTCAAAGTCGACCTCGCCGTGACCGAGCGTCTGGCTTCCCGGCTTCCCGCCGGAACGCTTCTTGTCGCCGAGAGCGGCATCTTCACCCGCGCCGACGTGGAACGCCTCAAAGCCGCCGGCAGTCGCGCGATCCTCGTCGGTGAAAGCCTCATGCGCTCCGGCGACATCGGTGCGGCGGTGCGGCAGCTTGTAGGCGCATGATCAAGATCTGCGGCATCACTTCGCGCGAGGACGCTCAAGTGGCGGCCGAAGCCGGCGCCGGCGCCATCGGGCTCATGTTCTACGAAAAAAGCGCGAGGGCCGTGGGCTTGGAACAGGCTGCGGGCATTGTGCGTGGCCTGTCGCCGTGGGTTGGCCGGGTCGGCGTGTTTGTAAATCCGACGGATGAGCTGGTGTGGCAGGCGATCCACTCGGCGCAGTTGACGATCCTCCAGTTCCATGGCGAGGAAACGCCGGAGTTTTGCGGCCAGTTTGGGCTCATGACGATGAAGGCGTTCCGCGTGAAGGACACTTCGTCGTTGGATCAGCTCACCGACTATCCGACCGATGCCTGGCTGCTCGATGCGTATTCCCCAACCGGCCACGGCGGCACGGGAGAACAGTTCAACTGGGATCTCGCCATCGCCGCCAAGAATCGTGGCCGTCCCATCGTCCTCGCCGGTGGTCTGACGCCGGAGAATATCGGAGCCGCCATTGCGCAGGTGCAGCCGTTCGGCGTCGATGTGTCCAGTGGAGTCGAGATTTCTCCCGGCCTAAAGGATCCCGAGAAAGTTCGGAGGTTCGTGGCCGAGGCGAAGGCGGCGTATGCGACCCTCGGCTGAGAGCCGGGGAATGACGAAGGCCAAAGGCCGAATTGGAATGAAGCTACCGGCCTTCGGGTTTCTTTCGGCCTTTGGCCTTCGTGCTTCGTCATTCCGTTTTAACGGCAGACTTTCGTCTGGTTTCCGGCGGAGGCGGTTCTTTATCGTCCCGGCACTTTGGAAAACGTCCTCAAAGCCATCCGCTTCCTCTTCACCGGGCAGTTCCGCCGGGTCTGGAACGAGGTCCATGTCCGCATCTACCGTGTCGCGTGGGAATTCTTCTGGCTCTTCATCGCGCCGGGCCGCCGCAAAGGGCGGCTGATCCCGAAGGTGAAGATCGAACGCGAGACGAACCACCCCGTTGCATTCGAGTCGCCCGACCACATCGCGCCCAAGGGCACGGCGGTGAACAACAGCACGAACAAAAAGTTCGTCCTGCACATGGACGCCAAGCTCTCCCGCGAGTTTCCTGGGCAGACTCTGAAGATGATGGATCTCGGCTGCGCCGGCGGGCAGCTGGTCATCGACTTCATGTCGCTCGGGTGGGTGGGCGTCGGCATCGAAGGTTCGGATTTCTCCCTGAAACATCGGCGGGCCAACTGGGCCACCCACGCGAACACGAACCTCTTCACGGGCGACATCACCAAGCCGTTCCAGGTGAAGATGGACGCGCAGCCGGCCGGGATGAACCTGATCACGGCGTGGGAAGTGATGGAGCACATCGCGCCAAAGGACCTGCCTGCGGTCTTCGACAACATCGTCAAACACATGGCGCCGGGCGGGTATTTCATCGCTTCCACCACGGAAACCTCTGACATCCACGAAGGGCTGGAGCTGCATCAAACCCAGTGGACGAATCCCGAATGGCGCGCGTGGGTTTCCAAGAATTATCCCGATCTGGAGTATGTCGACGTGGGTCTCGTGATCTACCAGTTCGTCCGCTACAACTTCATCCATCCTTCATTTCTCATCTACCGGAAGAAGGGCGGATCGTCCGTTCGCTGAGGGGTTCATGAATCTGCCGTAGTCCGGTCAAAACCTTTTCCACGGACTCATGGCTGCAATTCTTAAAATACTCCGCTGGCTCGTTCCTGCGGGCGCCGGAGTTGTGTGGGCGCTCGCTTTTCCCTCCTCCGGAATCGCGGGATTCGGTTGGGTGGCGCCGGCGTTGGTGCTGGCTGCAGCGGCTTGGGCCTTTCCCGGAAAGCCTTTTCTTGGCGGATACATCGCCGGACTCGCCTTCTGCCTGACGGCCTTGAGGTGGCTTCTTGCCGTTCCTTTTCCCGCCGGGGCCATCGCCGGATGGCTGGCGTTGTCGGCGTTTCTCGCGCTCTACACGGCGTTGTGGGCTTGGCTTGGCTGTCGATGGGTTCGTGGTGGTTCTGTTTCGATGTTCGATGCGATGGCCGCCGGGTCATGGGCCCGGCGGCAGCGATGGGGGATGGGTCTCGCGGCGCTCTGGGTGGCGTTCGAGATCGTTCAAAGCAGGTTCCTGAGCGGGTTCCCCTGGAACCTGCTCGGAACTTCCCAATTCCGGTTGTCGCCGTTGATCCAGATTGCTTCCTGGACCGGTGTGTCGGGTGTTTCGTTCCTGATGGTCTGGTTCTCGTTCGGGCTGGTCAGCTCCGTCGTGCTGCTGGTCAAAGCACCATCCCGTCGGCGCGCGCTGGCCGGGGAGATTGCCCTGCCGGCCTTGGTGGTCACGATCCTGTTCGCCGCGGGTGCCGGCAGAATCACGGACAGCCCCGCCCCGGTGGCGGTCCGGCGGATCGCTTTGATCCAGCCCAGCATTCCACAACTGCTGATCTGGGATCGCAACGAGTCGACCAACCGTTTCCGCGCTTTGATCGAACTGACACGCGCCGCGTTGACCAACCAGCCGCACGTCGTGGTCTGGCCCGAGGCGTCGCTGCCGGACATCAGCCGCGAACAGTTCGAGGAACTCCGGGCAATGATGGTCAAAGCCGGCGTGTCCCTTCTGTTCGGCGCGGACGACGTCGAACCGGTCGAAGGCGCTCCCGCCGGCGCGCTGCCGAACTTCTACAACACCGCCTTCCATCTCGACGCGAAGGGCGATCTCGTCGGGCGCTATCGGAAGCGGCAGTTGGTCGCGTTCGGCGAGTATGTCCCGCTGGAGCGTTGGCTGCCGTTCATGAAATGGCTTACGCCGATCGGCGGCAGCTTCAGCGCGGGAACCGGCCCAGAACTCTTCCGCGTCGGCAATCCGCCGATGGCCGTCGGGCCGTTGATCTGTTTCGAGGACGTGTTCGCCCAGGTATGCCGCGAGGCCGCCTTGGATGACGTCGAGTTGCTGGTGAATTTCACAAACCTCGGCTGGTTCGGCGATGGGGCCGCGCAGTGGCAGCACGCCGCGGCGGCCGTCTTCCGCGCGGTGGAGAACCGGCGTCCCATCGTCCGGGCGACCAACAACGGCGTCACCTGCTGGATCGATTCCTCGGGTCGGATCCGCGAAGTGATGCGCGACGGACTGGGAAGCATCTACGGTTCCGGCTTTCTGGTGGCCGAGGTGGAGATTGATCCGGCCTCCGTTCGCAAACCCACCTTCTACCGGCGCAACGGCGACATGTTCGGATTGGGCTGTGTCGTGCTGTCCGCTTTCTGGGTGGCTCCGATGTTCCGGCGCAAGCGGAGCGGGCCCGTCACTTGAAGGAGATGACGCCTTCGGCGAGGACCTTTCTCCGGAAGATCTGGTCGGCGGCGGTGACGTAGAGGAACTGGTGTCTGGGCCCGGCCAGCGTGACCGAAGTGATCGCCTTGTCGGACGGTTTGGTCAGCACGCCGCAATGCCGGCCGGTAGGATCGAACACCTGCACGCCCAGGGCGGTGGCCACGTAGAATCGTCCGCGCGTATCCGTCGCCATGCCGTCGCCGCCGCTGGAGGTCTTGTATCCGGGCGCCCGCATGCGCTTGTCGGACGCTTCGGTGTCGGGAGCTGTGCGCATCGTCATGTAGGGCATCTTCGCGGTGAGATCGCCATTCTCCTCCACGCGCAAGGTCCAGACGTGGATGCCGCGATAGTCCGAAACGGCCAGCGTTCCCTGGCTCGGGGACAACGTGATGCCGTTGGGCGCGGTGATGCCAACGTCGACGGCGCGGAGTTCGCCGGTCTTCGGGATGAGGAGCGTCACCTGCTTCTTGCCGGTCTCGGTGAAGTAGACGTTTCCGTTCCTGGCCACGACCAGGTCGTTGGGCTGGACGTTGGTGGCGAGGACCGAGGTGTCTCCGGTCTTGGGATCGACGGCGATGATGCGCTTCTGGCCTCCTTGTGCGCAGTAAAGCCGGCCATCCGGGGCGAACTTCATTCCGCTGACGCCCTTGGCCTTCACGAAGGGCTCGACCTTTCCATCCGGCATCACGCGGAAGACGCCCTGCTCGCTCCGCATGTCGGAGAAATAGAAGTTGTCGTCATCGCCGGCGCAGGGCGCATCGACGAAGCCCTGCTTGTCCACGACGAGTTGCCAATCCTCGCCGGGGATCAGCAGGCGATGGAGCGTGAGATCCCCGGCGAGGTCCTGGGCTTGGGAACAAATCGTGAGTGCGGCGGCGGCGCAAAATTGGAGGAGGCGTTTCATCGTGGGAGAAGATTCGGAACCGCTTGGAAATCTGAAAAGGATGGGGCGCAGTTACAGCCCCTTCTCCTTCCAGTCGCGCCAGAGCCACTGGCAGGCTTCCGGGAAGATCGACGCCCCGTGCCTGCTGTTGTGCTGTCCGTCGCCAAAGACGAATTTATAGTCGTAGTCCATGTAGCGGAGGGACGCGGCCATCATCTGGTTGGCCAAGGGCCAATTGCCGAAAGCGTTGTCGAGGTCGTTGGCGCCGTCCTGGAGGAAAATCCGCAGCGGCTTCCGCTCCGTCTTGCGGACGAGGTAGGGGTAGGCGTTGCCGCCGCGCAGGTCGGTGAAGCTTCCGATCGTGCTGAGGACTTTGCGGAACTGGTCGGGCCTTTCCCATGCGACGGTGAAGGAGCAGATGCCGCCCGAGCTCGCGCCGCAGATGGCGCGGCCATTGGCGTTGGTCGTCAGGTTGAAGTCGCGGGCGACGGCCGGGAGTATTTCCCCGATGAGAAAGCGGGAGTAGCGGTCGCCGAGGGAATCGTATTCGACGCTGCGGTTGCTGACGTTCCATGGAGACTTTGGGACGGAGTTTCCGGCATGGCCCGGATTGATGAAGATGCCGATGGTGACCGGCATTTCGCCCCGGTGGATCAGGTTGTCGAACACGGTGGGCACGCGCCAGGCACCCTTGAGGCCGACGTAGTCGTGGCCGTCCTGGAAGACCATCACGCTGGCGGGTTTGCCGGCGTCGTATTGGGCGGGAACGTAGATCCACCAGTCGCGCGTCGTGTTCGTGAACACCTTGCTGGCGAAGTTGGTGTGGGCGAGGACGCGGCCCTTGGGCACACCCTCCTGTTCCATGGAGAGGGGCCCGAGCTTGTAGTCGTCGATGGCGTGCGCCATCGAAGGGAAGAGCAGGGTGGCCGCGAAGCAGACAAGGGCGGCGGCGAAGGACGACTGGAGCCGGCGGGGAAGTGAGGCGGTCGACATCGTGTTTTCGAGTTTGGTCATTCGGCCGTCGTCATTTTTCCCCGGGCCAATCACGCCAGAGCCAGCGCATGGTATCCGGGAAGATGGCGCCGCCGTGTTTGCCGCTGTGTCCGCCTTCGCCGAGCTCGAAGCGGAAGTCCATCCCGGCGAACTTCAGCGCGGCCGCCATGTCCTGGTTCGCCAACGGCCAATTACCGTGGAGGTTGTCGAGGTCGTTGGTGCCGTCCTGGAGGAAAACGCGGAGGGCGAGGCGCTGGGAGCGCAGTTGCAGCGCGGCTGCGGAGGTGTTCGCGGGCGACTGGTCCTTCAGTTGGCGGATCTGCGACGGGAAGACATGGCCGCCGCGGATGTTCACGAAGCTGCCGATGTGGCTGACGACTTTTCCGAAGCGCCCGGGCTGATGCCAGGCCGCGCTGAAGGCCGCGATCGCGCCTGAGCTGATGCCGCAGACCGCGCGGCCGACGGGGTTTGTCGTGAGGTTGAACTGCTTCTCGATGGGTGGAAGAAACTCCTCCGTCAGAAATCGGCCGTAGCGTTCGTCGGGGGTGTCGTATTCGAAGCTGCGGGTGGGACGGGACCGGTAGTCCCCGCCCGAACCGGGGACGGTGCCCGGGTTGATGAACACGCCGATGGTGACCGGCATCGACCCCTGGTGGATCAGGTTGTCGAAGACGGTGGGGATGCGGAACTGGGCGTTGGTCGAGACGTAGCCCGCACCGTCTTGGAAGATCATCAGGCAGGCGGCGCGGCCGGGATCATATTGCTGCGGCACGTAGATCCAGAAGTCTCGCACTGTTCCGGGGTAGAAATTTGTCGAGGACCAGCTGTGCTTGGTGATCGAGCCGCGCGGGACATCCGGCTGGCAATGGGAGTCCGGCGTCAGGCGGTAGTCGTCGACGGCCGATAGTCTCAGGGCACAAAGCATGACAGCTACCAGGCCTGTGAGGGGACGCATGTGCAAAGATTGCTCAGGAGAAACGTGCGGATGCAATCCCCGACCTTTCGCTGACGCGAGAAACCCGGATGATACGCTGGCGTATCATCCGGGTTCATAGTCTCTGATCTGCTGGGCTTTTTTTTGCCCCGCGCTATTCCCCGTCCTTTTTCCCGAAGAGTTCCCCGGCCTTCTTCATCGGTTCGATGTTCAGGCGGGCCCAGAGCTTGGCGATCTGCTCGGGCTTGAGGTTGCCGACGACGTTCACGACCACCGCTTCCCGGTCGCCGCTGATAACGGTGACGAGAAGGCCTTCGATCGTCTCCTCGCCTCGCATCTTCAGGTGGACCGCGACGTCGTCGCCTTTGTCCTGGACCGAAACCACTTTCTGCCAGCCGGCGGCCTCGATGCTCTTGCGTGCTGCCGTGAAGGATTCCTTCGCCTGCGCCTTCCCTTCCTCCCCGAATTGCCCGACGCGGACGCGGATCAACTTGAGGGAATCGATGAGCTGCGCGGCTTCCGGCTCCTAGTGGCGGGCGAAGGCTGCGGCGATGGACAGGAGCGGGCGGTTGAGCTCCACGGAAACACGTTCACCCTTGAGGCCGCTCGGCATGAGCTTGTCGATGTCGACCGCCCCGGTCATCTCGTCGGCGTGGACGAGATGGTCGTCGACCGTGATGGACGACACCACGAGAACCCGCGCTGCCCGGCGGGCGTTTCAAATAACCTGTCGCCTCAACGAGTCGGACCAGGGTCGAGCTTGTCCAGGAGCTGATCGGCCAGCTTAAGGTCGGGGCGGGCTTGGCGGAGGCGTCTGAGGATGTCCCGGGCAAAAACCGGATCAGCTGGGCCGACGAGGTTTGCGACGGTGGCGGCCTTCGCGTAGCCGAAGGTGAACAGCGGCGAAAGCCGGGCGCTTGCGATCCAGTCATCGATGGCGGCGCGGGTTTCGCCGGCGAGTTCCCGCTGCAGACCACGGAGGAAAACGGTCCGAGCCTGTTTGAAATCCAGCAACTCGGCCGCTGAACCGCCGTGGTCGTTGATCGGCCGCGTCGCTTCGCCGGCCACGGCCAGTTTCATGACAAGATCCCCCGCGATGGTGGACTTCATCGTCAGGGCGTCGACCGAGGAGAAGAGGACCGCCGGCCGGTCATCGGTATTGGCCGGCGCGTCACCGGCGAAGCCGTTGAGAATGGCGGAGTCGGCGAGGTGGAGTCCGCGCACCAGGGCCGGATGGGTCAACGCCGTCGAGCCCAGGGCCTCCTTCCAACCCGGCAGGCTCAGGCGAGGTTGCCAGTCGGCGTCCGTCGACGAGCCCGGGGCGCGCGCGACGAGTCCGATGACCGGCGAGTCCATCTCCATCCGCAGGAGCCACGCTTCGGCCGAGGGGAACACGTCGAGGAAGGAGCGCGTGATGCTGCGGAAGGAAGTCTCGTCGAGCTGGTAGGCCGGAAGCCACTGGCAGACCAGGCCGCCGGGCTCGAGCCGGTCCCGCATGGCGGCGAAATGTTCCCTCGTGTAGAGGAACGCGGCCCCGTCCAGATAGGGATGGAACAGATCGCCGATGACGACGTCCCAGCGCCGTTCACTCGCACGGACGAACCGCCGTGCGTCCGCGACATGGATGCGGACGCGGGGATGATCGCGGATGCCGCCGTTCCCGGGCTCGAACGAGCCGAGCAGTCCCGCCACTTCAGGGACCAGTTCCACGCCGTCGGACTGGAGGCCTGGAATCTGCGTGGCCGGTCCGAGGCTCACGCCGGTGCCGACACCGAGGAAGAGCAGCGACTCCGTCCTGGGCGCAAGCAGTAGGGGCAACAACGTGTGCCTTCGGGCCGCCGCCGCGGCGGATGGCGCGGTGCCGCCCATCTGGAGCCGTTGATTCACGCGGAGCGCGCGCGAGCCGTCGTTGAATTCCACGACGCGGACATTGCCGAAGAATCCGTTCTTCTCCGCGAGCACTTTCGCCGCCGTGTCCCCGGTGCGGATGGGGAGAAACGGCAACGCGACGGCGAGGAGAACCACCGAAGCAGCCAAGGCGGCTGATCCGCGAGTCCTTGGGAACGATCCCACCACCACCAGGCCGGCGATCACCGAAGCCGCACCCGCGACTCCCACTGACGGAACCAAAACCAGCCCGCCGAGCGCGGGCCCGAGCGCGCCGCCGATGGCGTTGCAGGCGACCATGGCCGATGGCGAACCGCCGGTCCTTCTTGTGGAGTCGATCAACGCGACGAACGCGGCCCCCAGCAGCAGCGCAGCCGGTCCCGTGACGATCAGGGCGCGGCCTGATTCGCGCAGGAGAAGTTCGCTCAACGAAGCCGGCGGCGCGCCGAACTCCGGAAGACGAGCGCCCAGCGCGATGCCCGCCAGCATGGCCAGGCCGGTGACTGCGGACAGAGTCGCGATGGAAAAGCGGGTCGAGGCCTTCTCGCCGAGCATTCGCCAAATCGCGGCCCCCATAAAACCCGCGAGCAGCCACACGGCCAACGTCGCCGCCATCGAGTAGATCGTGCTCGTCGAGCTGAACGAAAGCAGACGGGCGGAAGTGGCCTGAAACGCCAGCCCGGCCACTCCAAGGGCGAACGCGGGAACGAGATCCTTCGCGATCGATGCCCGGGGTTCGACCGATCGTTTCGGCAGCGCCGGTCTGGACTTCGCCGACTGTCCGTTGATGGCGGAGGCGAGTCCGGCGGCTCCAAGGCCGAGGGCGGCGAGAATAAAGCTGCTGTTCCGCAAGCCGAAGGCGGGTTGAAGCCAGCCGATGCCGAGGACCACTCCGACGACTGCGCCGAGCAGGTTGGCCGCGTAGTAGCCGCCAAAACGGCGTCGGCCGCTGGCGAGGAACCGCTCTACCAAGGGCAGCGTGGCTCCCATGGAGACTGTGGCCGGGGCGAGAAACAGGATGGTGCAAACGAACGCGGCCAGCAGGCGAACGGCCGTCGAAGTGCTGCCGAACGTGAGGGAGTCCAAAGTCATTCCTGCGGCGGGGATCAACCAGGACGAAGCGGCCGCTGTGACCGCGATCAGGATCTCGCAGGCGATGTAGCCGGACAGTGGATCGAGACCCTTCGTCAGCCATTTCCCGGATAACCATCCTCCCGCGGCCATTCCGGCGAAGATACCCGTGGTGACGGCGAGCACCGCCGGCCACTCCTGCCCGAGGTGCACGGCCAGCATCCGCGCCCAGACCATCTGCAATCCCAACGCCGCCCCTCCCGAGAGCAACAGCGCCGAACCGAGAAGGATTGGAATCTTCCGTGTCATGCTTTCTGAAGAGGCTACAAAACCCGTATCCATTCAAAAGGACGCATCTCACTTTGTTGCAAGCCTCGAGTTCCGGGTGGCGCAGGCGTCACGCCTGCTGTTCCGGGTCTCCGACCCGGAACGGATTGTGGCGTCCGCCCGCAGCGATCGCGTTGGGAGAGGCGGTGCGACCGCCTCGCGGACCATGGTGCCCGCTGACTGACGGACTACGCCTGTCAGGGAGACGCCGATTTGACCCGGACTCCGAAATGGAAATGGGGAGCGCACGCGTCCCGCGTGCCGGTTTGGGCGTCGCGCCCAAACCTTCGTCACACTGTCCGTCGCCTTTCCGGGGGGGGATGGATGACGGGGTTTTCGGCGCGACGCCGAACACAGCACGCGGGACGCGTGCGCTCCCCGGTCCGTTCTCATCCTCGGTTCCCACTTCGGAGTGCGGGTTAGATCAGCGTTTCCTTGGCAGCCCGCCAAAGAATGCCCGGTCAGGGGACCGGGCCTGCAAGACCAAGGGTGATTCCAGAGTTTCTGGTAGGCCGCGTGCCTCACGCGGCGGGGCGCGGGTTTCTTTGACGGGCTGCTACGGCAAACAATCGGCGGGACAAGCCGATGGCCCGTCCCGCCGTGCACAGTCTTCTTCGCGTCTCTTCGCGCCCTTCGCGGATGAAAAAAACCGTTCCCCCATCCGCGCGGGCACACGTGCCTCACGTTTCACCTGTGATTATCACGGCGCGAAGAGCGGCACGGGATCGCTGTAGGCGCTCTGGCCGGCCGCGCCGATGGCCGCGACGCGGAACCAATACTTCCGTCCGCTCTGCATCGAGTTCAGCGACGCCTCCTTCTTCGTGCTCGTGCCGATCATGCCCCAGTCCAATGCCGGCGCGTCGGCCGCGCGCTCGATGGTGTAGGCGCGCGCGCCGCGCACCTGCTTCCAGCTCACGTCCGCCGTGCCGGCGTGTTCGCTCGGGACCACCTGCACGTCCACCGGCGCGGGCAGGGTGCCGATGGGTGCGGGCGGGTTCCGCACGCTGAACCCGGCGCTCTCGATCTTCGCCTTGTCCCCGTCGCTCGCGCTCTCCACGTAGAGCGCCATCTGCGTGATGAACCAGTCCAGCTTCGCCGTCGCGTCGTCCTGCACCGAGGTTTTGGCCTTGGCCGCCTGCCGCGCCGCCTGTGCGTTGTTATACGCGTCCTCCAGCTCCAGCGAACCCTCCGAGAGCGCGGGCAGGGCCGGGGAGGGCGTGGGGAAGTTCGGGTTGCCCGTCATCGCCTGCACGATTTGGCGGCCGAACTGGATCTTGTCCGCGACGGACATGGTGTATAAACCGAGTTTTATGAGGCTCATCTTGTGTTTCCTTTCACTGCTGACCGACACCGGGCCGGTCGATGCCGGTCCGGCTTGTGTTTTTGTTTTACCGACTCATAGCCGGAACGGCATCACGTCGTCTCCCCGCCAAGACATACGCCTTCCAGGGAACAACGCACGGGCTATGGTGGACTACGTCAGCGGATGACGTGCCAAACGCGGCAAACCCCTTTCAGCCCGTCAAAAAAAACGCCCACGGTCAGGGGACCGGGCCTACAATAAACCGGTCATTGCGGGTGGTTCTTGTAGGCCGCGTGCCCCACCGCGGCGGCCCAGGGAGCTTATTTGACGGGCTCTTATCCCACAACGCTTCCGCTATCCATCCGGGCATTGTTTTCCTGAAGAAACAGCCCGATCCGGCAAAATCCTCCACTTACATCACGGTATCCCAGGCTTCAGACGAGGACTACGAGCCTTCAACTTCTCCGGTTGCAGGCTAGGAAAGGGCATTTAAGACTTCAGATGCGGCAATCGAAGTTTTGGATGAGGCAATCAAAGCCTCAACCATGCCGATCAAAACCTGGGAAAGAGCAATTGAAGCTTGGGGAAAGCCGGTTGAAGCGTGGATTTGAACAGTTGAAACGAAGGTCGAGGCAGACCAAAGCTGAGTCCGGGGAGCGGAAGACACCGCTGCTCCTATGCTGGCCAGGTAGCAGCTAGTCAAAGTAGCCTCCACCCCGCCGCGTGAGGGCACGCGGTCTACAAAAAAACTCTGGAATCACCTTGGTCTCTGTAGGCCCGGCCCCCTGACCGGGCGTTCCCCATCACGATTCGATGAAGAAAACGCCTGTTTCGTAAACAGTTCCACAAAAGCAAAACAAAATCCTTGCTGCCCACCCCCCCGATCAAATAGAAGAAATATATGCCAGATAAAAAGCAGGAGACGGGCTTTATCACAGCTGAAATCGTATAGTGTCCATGGACACATGAGGAAGGATGAGCAGGCAGCCTATGGCAGATATCGCAACACAAACGAGACATCGTTCCGGTAGGGCCGAGCAGGGCAGTGAGACTTTTCAATCATGTGTCGACAGCCCTTCCGAAATAGCGATCAGCAAGGAAACCGGCATGAGGAGAGGCTGCTGGAGCGCCCCCGTAAGTCTTCAGGCTGGAAGATGTAAATCTATTTTTTCTGATTTACTTGTATTGTATTTGCTTGGAAAAAAAACGGCTTTTGAAATTTTAATTCCTAGGTATCCGCGAGGCTTTCATCTGGTCTCGGCAATCATTTTTGCGATTGTATCAATAACACATCCTCAAAGTCTGAATGCGGATACAAATGGCAGCCCTGTTTTGAATCAGTTGCTGAATCCGGTAGGCTATTCTACTGCGGTATTCGAGATGGGGGGGAGGCTTTACAGAAGCGGTTGGTCAACTAACGGTTTCTACCTATATTCCTCTACAAATAGAAGCGATCTCTTAAAACTTGACTCCAAAAAAATTGTCGCAGGGCGTTCGGGCGATATCGTTTGGCGTTCGCATGGTGGAGTTGTTGCTATGGTAAATAGGGCGACTGAATCGCGCGAACAAGTCATGAAAAGAGTCGGGGATATCTGGTTCGATGAAACTATGGCAACTATTCCCATTATGATGGGAATAACGGCGATTCCAATCAATTCCATCGCTGCTAAAGAAGATGGAAAGTTAGGGGCTGTTCGACTAAATGGAGTCGCCGTTACTGTTGAGGAGATTCAAAATCACGAGGGAATTGAACGAGCTGTCCTTGTCTCTTATGCAAACGCTCTGGAAAGTCGCTCTAAGCTTGCCGTCGTTCTCCGGGAGTTTGAAAATGGGGCTTTGTTTGTTTGTAAAAACTACTCAGGTTGGGATAAGGCTAAGACTAATGCACCAACGCAGCCGTATGCATTACTGAATTGCAATTTGTCAGCGAAGCCCCTTCCTGAGACGTTTTTTCTTCCTGTTAATTTGTTTGCAACCAACGGGGTGTCTTCCGTGACCATGTTGTTCAGCGCTACAAATACGTTAGTAGTGGTGGACGGGAAAATATCGAAGTCAAAACTGATTGGAAAAGCACCATCAGAAAAAGCCGGTGGCATGTGGTTTTTTGCAATCATGGTAGGTGCCTCGGTTGCATTCGCGTATGGACTCTCGCGATTTAGAAAGAGTCAAAAAAACAAAGGTAGATCAAATGAATAAAAATAGAATACAAGTGCTATTGGTTTTATTCAGTGGCGCAGTGACAGCAGCAGCCTGTGTTGCTACTATTCCAACTCCGTGCGCCGATGAGGGCTGGATTTCAAACACATTTGCTGGTGTTACTTATACGTGTTGGGCATCTCAAGCATACGTCCAAGGCTGTGATAGTAGCGCGGCGTCCGGTTCAGATGATTTTAGGACTGGTGCTGAGTGGTGCACATCAAGTTGCACATGGTATCCTGAGGATCCAAACGGTGGAACACCCCAAATGATTTCTCATAGTTCTTGGGTCAATAACTGCACGGCGGGTCCGATTGCTTGCACCGGTGGTGGAACAGGCAGTTGGTAGTTCTTTGCTATCATACTTATCTAATCAAAAATCTGTAGAAAGAAAATGATGCGCACTATGGCATTGACTGTTTTGGCGGTGACAATGGGTGCCAAAATCTTGGGATTGATCGCGTCCCCGGCCTTATTGCTCAAGCCGGACGGAGTTTTCCCTCTACAGATCCGAGCAGTGATGATGCTGGCGATTTGCTTCGAAGCGGTCTGCTTTATCTGTTTGTTTTTAACTAGTGAAAAAAGGCGCGTTTCGTATTTGATGTTAATATTCATTGTTCCCGCCAGTCTTTACCGGCTGGCGGGAACTTTTCTCGGGGTGGCCCATTGCCCATGCCTCGGTTCGCTCACGGGTTGGTGGCCCTGGCTGGCGGTGCATCAGACGGCGGTTCTTAACACCATCGCGGCCTGGATGTTCCTCAGTGCCGTGCTGGTGTTGGCGCGAAATCCGTCGGGTAAAGAAGTTGCCGGGGAGGTTGTGGCGGCATGATTGAGGAATCGATTTCCGACAAACCCCCAGTGGAGAGTGTGGCTACTGGCCTGCTTGGAAGTTCGCCCGGTCGGGGGACCGTGCCTACACGGGGCGGTTATTCGACGGCCGGATCTGAAATCAATGCGGGGAGGTGGGTTTTGGCCGGTGTCGCCGGTTTTCTGGCCTTGCTGCTCTGGCAGTCTTACGGGGCGGTGATCCTCGGGGCGGACGAGGGGATGGAACTGGCCAAGGGACTGCTCCTCGTGCAGCGCCCGGAATTGGCGGCGTCCGCCTGGAATGATCAGCCGTGGTTTTTCTCGCAGGTTCTGGCGCTTTTCGGTGGTGCGCCTCTGGCGGGGCGTTTTTTTGCGGCTGTCTGCACGCTGGCTCTCGTATGGGCTTTGGGCCGGTTCTCATCCGGCAACGTCGGCACTGGTGGCTTGTCTCAACGAGAGCCGTGGGCCGTGCTGGCGGAGCGGGTGGTTTGCCTCTTGTTTCTCTTTTCTTGGTCTTCTGTGACGCAACTGTCCGTCTCCGCGATGTGCGAGTGGCCGGCGTTTTGTCTCGCGGTTTCAGCAGTCGCGGTTTTGCCGCTGCGAGCCGGGGAATGGCGGATGTGGAGGTTTGTCGTGGCCGGAGCGGTTTTGGCCGTGGCCACGCAGATCAAGCTGACGGCACTGATCATCGGTCCGGCCTTGGCGGCGCACGTGTTGGTCGCGTATTGGGCCAAGGTAGGGCGGGCTTCCAAATATGTTTTGAAAAGCACCACAACGTCTGCGGTTAACCCTCTCTCCCCGGACGGAACGAACGGGGAGAGAGCCGGAGAGAGGGGCGATCTCGAAATCGAACCTCCTCTCCCCAACCCTCTCCTCCGGCTCCGCCCGGAGGAGAGGGAGTCCAAATCAGCAGTGAACCCAACGGAGGGGCATGTTTTTTGTAGGGAATCGCTGTCCTACCTTGGGGGAGCTGGCGGAGCTTTTGCAGTGGCCTTCGGATTACTGCTGTGGTGGTCGCCGGCGTGGGATTGGGCGCAGTTGTGGGGGAGCCATGCCACGGCCGGAGCGGCGGAGAAGGCGGCAAGCTATGGGTTTCATCCGTGGGCATGGATCAAGGATGCGCCGGGAACCGTCCTGGCTGCCGTGGCGGGTGTCTGGCTCCTCATCCGCACCGGGCGTTGGCGGGAGCTGGTCTTTCCGCTGGTGCTGTTGGCCACGGCGGGACTGGTGCACTGGTTCCACCGGCCTTTCTGGTATTATTATGGCGTCCATTTCGCGGTGCCTTTGGCGTTCTTGGCGGGGAAGGGTGTGGTGGGGTTGATCGGGATTTTCATGAGCAACCAATCCCACTGGCCGGGCAGGGGCGCCCAGCCTACGGAGAAACGGCGGGAGCTGGCGATGATGATGGGCGTGCTCTGTGTGGCGGTGTGGTTCGGCTTTGAGGGACCGAGGCTCGTCAGCCAGATCAGCGGAATAGCCCATGCGGAGAAGGTGGCGGAGAATGAGATGATCGCGACGCTGAAGGAGTATCAAGGCCGGGTAAAGTGGGCCTACTCGCGGAGCAATCTCCCGGTCTACCACGCGGGTTTCATCCAACCGCCCGAGCTGACGATCCTTTCCAAAAAACGTTTCTGGAGCGGGAGCATGACGGAAGCATCGGTCCTGGAGACGGTCCGCAAATATGACTGCGAGGTGCTGGTCCTGTTGCCGGACATCGAGATGAAGCAGGAGAGTTGGAAGAAGCTGACGGCGGAGAATTATGTGGAGGTGATGTCCAGCGGCGGGTCGACGCTCTTCGTGGCCAAGCGGCTGGACCCGAAACCGAAAGTCAACGCCGTGACCGAGGCGCTCAAGAAGCTCGGGCTCTGAAGTCACACGATGAAGGTCGATCTCGTCATCCCGGTCTTGAACGAAGAGATGCAGTTGGAGGCTTCAGTGCGGCGGTTGCTCGCGCCGGGCATCGCCGGTTGGCCGGAAGATGTTCGGGTTGTCATCGTGGACAACGGCTCGACGGACGGAACGGCGGAGATCGCAGGCCGACTGGCCAGCGAGGTTCCGAAGGTTTCCCATCAGCGCCTTGAGCAGCGGGGCCGAGGGCGGGCACTGAAGACATCCTGGCTCCGGTCGGAGGCGGATGTGCTGGCCTACATGGACGTGGACTTGTCGACGGGATTGGAGGCGTTTCCGAAGATGATCGCGCCATTGATCGAAGGTCGGGCTGATCTGGCCATTGGTTGTCGGCTGCATCCGCAGGCCCATGTCATCAGGGGATGGAAGCGCGAGTTCATCTCCCGTTCCTACAACCGGCTGGCGCAGGGCATGACGGGAACGCGGGTGCGGGATCTGCAATGCGGCTTCAAGGCCATCACGCGTCCGGCCGCGCAACGGCTGCTGCCGATGGTGGAGGACACGGGCTGGTTCTTCGACACGGAGCTGCTGTTGTTGGCGGAGCATCTCGGTTTCCGCATCCATGAACAGCCGGTGACGTGGACGGATGATCCTGACAGCCGGGTGCGGTTCTGCCGGACGGCGTGGGAGGATTGGAAAGGACTTCTGCGGATGCGGCTCTCGCTGCGGCGGGGACAGCTCGGTCTGGCGGCCAACTTGCAATCCCACCCCGTCCCATGACGAATGCTGACGGGGAACGGCCGCAAGGAAGCCGACGGATCTGGCTGTGGGTCGCGGGTGGCAAGGCGGTGTTTCTTTCACTGCTGGCGCTCGCGCTTTGGCTGGCTCCGGAGATGGACCAAGGCGGGTTCTACGGGAACATGATCCGTTGGCCCATCGGAGGCGATCCGACCTACGCATCGCATTGGGCCACGTGGGATGCACCGCATTACTTCAAGCTCGCGGCTGAAGGTTACAAGGCGGGTGAACCGCAGTGCGCCTTCTACCCGCTGTGGCCGGGAATGCTCGCCGCAGTCACCAAGTTGAGTGGAATGAACGTGGTGCTGGCTGGCCTGCTGCTGGCCAACGTCTTCGCCGTGGCCGCAGCCGTGCTCTTCCACCGGTTCGCGGAGTTGAAGCTTGGCGCGGTCGCAGCGGGGAATGCATTGATTCTCCTGCTGGTCTTTCCTGGAAGCTTGTTCCTGAACTTCGCCTACACGGAGGCGCTCTTCCTTCTCCTGCTCATGGGACTCGTGCTTGGACTGGAGGAGCGGCGAATCTGGCTGGTGGCCCTGTGCGCGGTGCTGTTGCCGCTGTGCCGGGCCTCGGGGCAATTCGTGCTGCTGCCGTTGGCGTTCATGGTGTGGCGAAGACGGGACCGTGCATCGATCACGTCCGTCGTTTCACTGGTGGCGGGAGTTGCGGCCTACTACGGAATCATGTGGGCACTGACGGGAAACGCCTTCGAGGGTGTGCAGGCGCAGAAGAACTGGTCCCAGAACGCGGGGCTGTCAGGCAAGCTGTGGATGCGGCCTTGGGAGAGCTTGGAGGCGTTGCCTGCGGTGACAGGATTCCACAACTACAAGGGATCGTTCCTCGACCGGTTTTGGTTCCTGCTCGTGTCGCTGCTGCTTTGGTCCGTGTGGAAACGGGACCGCGAGGCGTTCTGGTGGGTGGTGGCGTTGGCCATCCTGCCGGGATTATTCAACTCATTCGGCTCGCTCACCCGGTATGTGTCAGTGGCTTGGCCGCTCTTCGTCATGGGAGGAGCATGGCTGGCGAAAGACCGGTCGTGGAAAGGAGACGCCTTGCTGGCGACCTTTGCGGCCCTCCACCTCTGGCTCACGTGGCGGCACGTCAATTTCCAATGGGCCGGCTGATCGAACAGTTCATGCGCTTCGGGCTCGTGGGCGTGATCAACACGCTGCTGGACTTCGCGCTGTTCAACCTCCTCGCCGGGAAGCTGCGCTGGCGGAAGATCCCCGCGAACCTCGTTTCCACGTCTGTCGCGATGTCTTTCAGCTTCCTCGCGAATTGGCACTGGGTTTTCCCCATCCACGACGGGCAGCCTGCGGAAAGAGCCGCTCGGTTTCTCGTCGTGACTTTGGCCTCCGGTTGGATCGTGCAAAACGCGGTGATCCGCATTCTCGACGCGATGAGCATGAGGCTGCTGACGAAGTTCGCGGCACCCGCTTTTCCTCGGGCAAAAATCGAGTTCCTGCACCGGAACACGCTGAAGGCGGCGGCCGTGGGCGCGGGCATGTTCTGGAACTTCTGCTGGTATCGCGCGTGGGTGTTCCAGTGAACGCATGTTCATGGCGGAATCTACAATGATGGCGCGATCTCCGGCTACGCCTACAACACGGTGCCGAGCCGGGGTATCTTTGCCGGAATCCTGTCCAATCCCGGCAGACTAGCGGGTTTCGGCGTCGGCCTCCGTCGGGCGGGCAAACAGTCGGATTGAATCTGGACCTGTCTTCCCGCGTCCTGATACAGACTTAAAACCATGCGCGACCATACCATTCTACGTCACATCAGGCTGGCGACCCTCACGGGCTTCGCCTCCAGTCTCGTTGCCCTCAGCCCCGTCCACGCCCAGCAGTTCAGGCTTTTGCAGGACGATTTCCCGTTCCAGAAGGCCGCGATCGGCACGGTCATCGTGAACAAGGACAGCACCGACAAGGCACCCAAGGGCATCGCTATCCGGGTGGGCAACAACTCCACGGTTTCTTTCGACATGGATATCCTCCGCTTGCAGGGCGGCTGGGTCGGCGGGTTCATTTCTGAGCGTGGTGTGACCTTCAACGGTGCGCACGGCGGCCATCCCGAGATGGTCGGAGTGCAGAAGTTCGCCGCGAAAGCCGGTCCGGCTTGGGCCGGTGAAGACGGCAGCTTCAAGGACACGCGTCCCGAGCCGTTCGGGCCGATGCCGAAGTCCGTGGCTCGCTACGACGGTCTCTACGTGAGCGATGACAAAGTCGTCCTCGCCTACAGCGTGAAGGGCACCAAGATCTACGACCAGCCAAGCTCCGTTGCCGCCGATGGCGAAGTGGCCTTCGTCCGCAGCATCCGGCTCGATCCCCCGAAGGGCGGTTTCTTCGGCGGCGCCAAGACCAAGGAAACGGTCCACAACAACGTCGCTTTCGTCGCCGGTTCGAGCGGTTCCGTTGAAGGCAACGTGGCCACGCTGACCAAGGGGACCAACGTGACCAAGGTCCGCATCGACGGCGCGCCCGAAGGCGTCTCGCTCAGCGCCAAGGACGGCAACGTCCTCCTGACCATCGCCAAGGGCACCAAGGCCGGATCGTTCAACGTCGTCGTCTGGGGCGGTTCCGCGGCCAAGGCCGCCGGCTTTGCCAAGATCAGTTCCTCCGGAGTCTCGGTGGCCGACTTCACCAAGCCCGCTGCAAATCGCTGGCCCGAGCCGATGATGACCAAGGGTGCGCTTGAGACCAGTGCCACGCCAGACGGCGCCTACGTGACCGATTCGTTGACCGTTCCCGACAACAACCCGTGGAAACGCCGCATCCGCATCGGCGGCCTAGACTTCTTCAAGGACGGCAAGTCGGCCGCCGTCAGCACCTGGGACGGCGATGTCTTCATCATCTCCGGCATCGACGAGAAGCTGGAGAACCTCAAGTGGACCCGCTACGCCAGCGGCCTGTTTGACGGCCTTGGCCTGAAGATCGTCGACGAGCAGATCTACGTCATCGGCCGCGACGGCATCACCCGCCTCACCGACCTCAACAAGGACGGCGCGGCCGACTACTACGAGAACTTCAACAGCGACCTGACGGCGTCGTGGGGTTTCCATGAGTTCGTCTTCGATCTCCAGACCGACAAGGAAGGCAACTTCTACTTCGCCAAGGCCGGTCCCGTGAAAGGCGGCGGCCGCGGCTTCGGCGGCGGTGGGGGAAACGGTGAAGTCACGGCCAGCGCCGGCAAGCTGATGAAGGTCTCGAAGGACGGCTCCAAGTTCGAAGTCGTCGCGAGCGGCCTGCGTGCGCCCAACGGCATCGGCGTGAACCCGTGGAACGGCCAGATCACCACCGGCGACAACGAAGGCACCTGGGTGCCCGCCTGCCCGATCAACTGGATCAAACCCGGCGGCTTCTACGGCGTCGAAGAAACCGGCGGCATGAAAGAATTCGCCAAACGTGAGAAGCCCCTCGCGTGGTTGCATCACGGCACCATGGACAATTCCGGCGGCGGTCAGACCTGGGTCCAGGGCAACAAGTGGGGCCTGCCCGAAGGCGAGTTGCTCCACACATCCTACGGCCAGTGCCAGCTCTTCCATGTGCTCAAGGAAGAGGTCAGTGGTCAAATGCAGGGCGGCGTCATCAAGTTCCCCCTGAAGTTCACCTCTTCGGCCATGCGCCCCGTGTTCAACAAGGTCGACGGTCAGCTCTACGTCGCCGGTCTCCAAGGCTGGCAGACCAAGGCTGTCAAACTCGCCGGCATCGACCGCGTGCGCTACACCGGCAAACCCCGCTACACCGTCGATGACCTCAAGGTGACAGGCGACGGCGTGCAGATTCGCTTCACCCAACCGCTTGACGCCGCGTCGGTCAGGGACCTCCAGAACTTCTCCGTCCAGCGCTGGAACTACGAAGTCAAATACATGGACGACAAGACACAGGGTGGCCGCATCGTCCGCGCCGAAGGGCACGGCAAACTCAACTATGGCGGCACGGAAGTCTCCGCCGCCGAACCGCTCAAGATCGGCCGCGACAAGATGGAGGTCACCAAGACCGACCTCTCCGCCGATGGCAGGACGGTCACGCTCCACTTCACCGACTGGCGTCCCGCGCATCAGGTTCTGACCAAGTTCACCCTGAAGTCGAAGGACGGTAAGGAAATCAACCAGGAAGTCCTCCAGACCGTGAACGTCGTTCCCGGCGGCGCGAAGCTGAACTGAGTTTTCCTCCAACAGATCAACCGCACGGGCTCCGGTTCACGCCGGAGCCCGTTTTCTTTTCGTAGGCCGGGCGTCCGCGCCCGGCCTACTTCCCGGGTTTGAAGACACCGCCTAAGTCTTTTCTTAAACCGCCCCAGGAAAGCGGCGTTTCGGCCTTACTCTCGCGGTGGCTCACCCGTAGATCGCCATCGGCTCCACCATGAAGTCGGGGAAGATCTTCGACAGATCCGCGCCGGCTCCATGGCGTTGGAGGACCGGGGCGAGGACGTTGCGGTAGTTGAAGACGACGGGCAGATCGCCCGGGCCTTCGAGAAGTTCCTCCTTCAGTCCGCCCCACTTGGAGAACACTGAGCCGCCCTTCACCCCGCCGCCGAGGACGAACATGACGCTGGCCCGGCCGTGGTCGGTGCCGAAGGCGGAATTCTCCACCACCCGCCGGCCGAACTCCGTCATCACCACAACGGACGTCGTCGCCATCGCGCCGCCCAGATCCTTGGTGAAGGCGGCCAGACCCTGCGCGAGGTTGAGGATGCGCGGGTCCATGATCGCGCCCTGGTTCAAGTGCGAGTCCCAGCCGTTCAAATCGAGCGAGGCCGATTCGAGGCCAACCCTCGATTTGATGAGCCGGGCGATCTGCCGGAGTCCCTGGCTGAATTCGTCGCGGGCATATTCGACCCCGTTGGCGGGCAGATACGGCGTGGCCCGCAGGGTCTCGATGCGTTCCAACGCGGCCAACGTGTCCCGCGCTGCGCCGCCGAGCGGACCGGTTTCCAGTCCGTAGAGGCCCGCGAGCTGGCGCTGGAGTTTCGCGGAATTGCCGCCGAGGGAAAACTCGTCGAGCGACTGGATGACCGTCGCGCTGGGGGCGCCGCGCAGGCACTCGGGCAGTTCTCGGCCCAGGGCGACGGCGGACAACGCACCGGCGGGAGCGCCGTGGCGGAAGCGGAGAAAACGTCCAAGCCAACCGCCGGCGACCACGCCGCCGTGCTCCATCAGATCCTGCGCCTCGAAATGGGAACGCGTCGTGTCCTCCGAACCCGCCTGGTGGATGATCGACATGAGCCCTTCCTTCCACGCCGGCTCCAGATCCTTCATCAACGGGTTCAGGCCGAAGAAGCCGTCCAGCGGAACCGCGTCCTTGCGCGAGATGCCGATGCGCGGGCGGGCCTTGTAGTAGCCGTCGTCGTCGAGCGGGGCGACGAGGTTGAGGCCGTCCGCGCCGCCGCGCAGGAAGATCACGACCAGTGTCCGGCGTTCGTCGCCGTTGCCCGTCACGTATGTCTGGAGCTTGGCCATGTCAGCACCTTTGGAAGGACGGGGCGGCCAGCATTAGGGCAAGGCCGGTCCCGGATTCGTGATAGGCGGAAGTCTCGGCCTCCGATGGTTTGCGTCCGAGCAGATGGGCGATCAGTCCAGCATCGCCGCCGAAGGCGTGGCGGAGTTTGTCCGCGTTGATCTTCGTTCCGCCGATGCGGCCTTCGGACAAGGAAACGGCGAAGTTCCAACGCCAGAGCAGCGTGCCCAGCCAAGGCGAGGCTTCCTCGGGATAGCCGTCGGGAGTCGGGTAATGGAACGGCGCGTGACCCATCCGCAGGAGGAAATCGACGATGGGTTGGCCCGCGTCCGTCTCCGCCCCGGTCGCGCGCAGGGCCGAGACGATGAAGTGGAAGGGCCGCTTGAACTTGCCGCCGCGTGTCTCGCGGAACTCGGCCGTCGCGAACAAGGCCCGCAGGGTCGAACGGATGTCGCCCCCGGTCTTTGAGAAGGCGGCAGCAACGGAATCGACGGCGGCCTGCGGCGGTTCATCGGCGATGAAGCGGCGGCAAAGCTTGGTGGCGATGTGTCGGGCGGTCGCCGGGTGATCCGCCGTCAGTTGCAACAGCCTGACAACCTCGGCGCGTCCGCGCTGTTGTTGTTCGTCGTCGGACAAACCCTCCGGCCAATCGGGAAACTTGTGGCCCAGCACCACCTTTTCGCCCTTGTCGTGTTGGCGGGGATTGAACTCCACCTTGCCGAGATCGAAGCGGCTTTGCTCGGTGGCCCGCACGGTCCAGCCCGTGAGGCAGCGGGCCGCCTCCATCACGTCCTTCTGCGAATAGCCGCCGTGGACGCCGAGCGTGTGGAGTTCGAGCAGTTCGCGGCCGTAGTTCTCGTTGGGCTTGTCGGAATCCTTGGAGCGGCGGTTCACGCGGCCGTCGAGATACCAGAGCATCGCAGGGCTGAAGGCGGAGGCGTTGAGGAGGTCGGAGAATTTCCCGAGCGCGTGGGTGCGGATGACGTCGCGGTCGTCGGCGACCTTGAGCCACTTCGCGTCGCCCTTGGAGGGGTCGATGTTGAAGTGGTCGCTCCAGAACTGGACCATCACTTCGTAGAGCTGGCGCTCGCTGTTGATGGCGCGGAGGAGCGTGGCCCTGGTGAGTTCGTCGAGCAGGACCTTCTCCTTGTATTCGAAGAGTTCGCCCAGCGGTTCGACGAGGGTTTCGAGGCGGCGGATGGAATGGGCGGCGAAGGCGTCGTCGATCTTTTCCGGCTCCAGCTGGCGTTCGATGAAGAGCGCGGCGGCCTTGTCGGTATCGGTATGGAGCGAGCGGACGCGTTCGTAGTCGCCGGGACGCGGGCCGAACGTGAGACGATTGAGGATTTGTGAAACGGGGTCGATCTCACTCGAAGTCGGCGGACGAAAGGGCCCGTCGACGGAGACGCGGTCGGGCGGTAGGAGCGACTTGAGTGCATCCGGAAACCGGTCGCATCCGACCGATGCCAGCAACGCTGAGGCACCGCCCGCCTGGAGAAAATGACGCCGGGTCAGGCTCATGGGGCGGTGGCGGTTTCACCCGACAACACCGGCGCGGGTGGAGGAGTCGACGGTGCGGGAACCGGGGCCGGCTTGAACGAGGTGATGGCCGCCGCGAATCCGCTGACCAAGGTCCACGGCAGGATCAGGAACCAGCCGACGAAGGGCAGGAGAAACGTCAGCGAGAGCAGCGTGCCGCCCCGGAGCACACGACGCCAGGGCTGAGCCGCGTCGGTCGGCGACGGCAGGCCGAGACCGACCTTCTGGGCGAACCCGGCCGAGCCGACCAGGCCGAGGATGATCGGCCCGCCGACAACGAGCCAGCCGACGACCTTCACGGCCGGGTTGGCCTGGTTCAACAGGACCATGCCGACGGCAATGGCCGGGGCCATGGCGAGCAGCCCGACGAAGGTCAGCTTGACCGGCCGTCCGTAGCGCTCCCGGGCCCTGGTGACGAAGCGGGGGAAGAGCGCCTCGGCCACGACCCAGTAGCTGATGAAGACCAGCATGACGCCGATGATGAGGAGGAACCACTTGAGGACATCGGCCATGATCATAGGGAGCCTTTCGCCTTGACGGTGGATCGGGTGGATCGGGAATCGGAGTTCGTGCGCAGGACACTGGCTTGGGATGGTTGCGAAAGCATGATGTTACCTAGGCAGGACACAAGCGCCCGGACGAAGGTTTCAGAAACCTGCCTTCGACGATGAACGGAGCGCCGACCGCCGGTCCCGCAAGCAGTGCTAGGGAAGCCAAGCGATTCGCGCCGGGGCGGAGACAGGCGCTCCGGCCCGTGCTCAGCCCGAGAGCGACGCGGCGATGATCAGTCCAAACGACGACGACACTTCCAGAGAGCCGCCGCTCCAAAGGCGAGCAACGCCAGCGTGGACGGCTCCGGCACCGCGCCTGCCGAGATCGACTGGCCGGGAGCGGAGTTGTAGGCCCACTCGGTGATGCGGCCGGCGGCGGGCTGGTAGGGGCCGCTGAAGACGCAGTTGAGGTGGATCCATCCGTAGTGCAGTTCGGCTCCGATCAGGAACCGGATACCGAGGTATCCGTCCAACCCGGCGAAGGGGCCGTAGGCTCCGGCAGAACCGGCAGTCGACGAGAGAGTTGGTCCGTAGAAATCCCCTGGCCTAAAGTTGGAAGCATATCTCGGCTGCCATGGTGTTGATGATGAAATGATCGACCCGGACGGAATCGGGACAGTGTAGCCCCCAGCCTCCGGGTAGACTGCTGATATTGCCGAGACTTCATTCCCACTTCGGGGCAGAACTTGAAATTCGCCTGACCTGTTTCTGAAATCCAAGTCCATCGCACCGTTGCTATCAAGGTCGAAGGAAAACATCTGGCCATCGAATGCCCCCATGGTGATGTCCGGCGGGTTGACGTAGACGATGGAGCTTTGCGCGAAGGCCGGGAGCGGCAACAGGGCCGCTCCCAGCGTGAGCCATATCGTCAGTGCTTTCATTGTCACTCCATGACGCGGAGCCGGAAGAAGCGGGCCGCGTTGGTCGAGGTGACGGCGAGCGTCACGTTGGTCTTGGCCGCTACCACGTCGCCGTAGGCCGTCCAGTTGGTCGTGCCCAGATCGTCGTTGGCCAGCAGCTCGAACCGGGAGCCGACACGGGCGGGCCATGAGACGGCAAGCTGGTTCGTGCCGACGAGCATCGTCTGGAGCGCGAGCGCGTCCATCACGCCGGACGGCGAAACCTCCACAGACAAAGCGCGCCCAAACCAAGCAACGCCCAGGTGGAAGGCTCGGGCACCGCTCCCGCCATGATCGACTGGCCGGGGACCGTGTTGTAGGCGTAGTCGAGGATGGTGCCGTCGTTGTCATAGCCGCCACGCACGCGAATCCAGCCGAAGTGCAAGCCGTCGGCCGCTAAGAACTGCAAGCCTACGTATCCTTCTGTCGCCTGACCAAGTCGTCTGGCTGCAAACTCGCCATAGCTTTGTCCAATGCTGAGACTGTAGAGCAGAGTAGGTCCGGTAACGGAACTTAGAGGTTGCGGCCGGTAGCCAACCCATTCCAAACCTTGTCCTGCGCTCGCAGAAATCTGGGCCACGGCATCCAATTTTCGCACCCGATACTCCGAAGTAATCAGATAGCCGAGAACTTTATTCTGGCTTCGTGGCTCAAGATAAAAGCCCCCTGAGAAAGGAGATTCACCGATGAATCTAAAGTCGGTGATGCCATCAGTGTTAAGATCCACAGCGAACTCTTGCCGCGAATTCGCACCGCTCACGTATGCGCCTGTTCCATAGCTGAAGTAGACGATGCCTTGGCCCTTGGCCGCGAAGCAGGCAATGACCAAGACAGTCAGGAAAAGCGGTGTCTTCAAGGTTTTCATCTGGTTTGCCTGACTTGGAGGAATTGTTGCGCGTTGGTGGTGTTTAGAAGCACGGACACGTTTGTTTGCAGCGCCACGATTTCTCCGGTAATGGTGGCCCAGTTGGTGGTCCCTAGATAGTTATTGGACAGAAGCTCGTAACGTGAGCCGACACGTGCTGGCCATGAGAGTGCGAGCTGGTTGGTGTTGTTGAGTAGCGTTTGGAGCACAAGCGGATGGCTTGTTTCGTCCTTCGCGCCTTGAGCGACAACTGTGGCCCATTGCCCGTTGCTGTAGGCGTCGGTCGTCAACGTGCCCTTGTGGGTCACGATGACGAGCAGCTCTTCTCCGGCGGTCACGTTGGTCACTGTAACCTGTTCCACGTTGTCACGCCAGTTGTCGGCCTGGGTCGCGGCGGCGGACGGGCTGAAGGGATCGAGCACCCAGGGCATGTTGGTCACGCCCGCATGGATGACGCGCAAGTCGAGGTCGTTCACGAGCATCGAGTTGGTTCGGTTCAAGGCCCCGGTTATGTAGTTGGTCGCCGCACGATCGTTCCAGACGAGCGTCAGGGTGACGGTCCCAAAACTGCCTGCTTTGACCACGAACTCCGATTTCTTGCCGTTGGTCAGGAGCAGTTCCTTGATGGTGGAGTTGCGGCCATTCTGCACCTCGCTGTTCACGGAGTTGATTGCGCCGGGTGCGCTGAAGACACCCCAGCCCATCTGGTAATCGGGGCCGGGATTTCCCACGTCGGTGGCTCCGGCGATGGCCACGGCTTTGTAGGTGACGCCGTTGAAGTAGAAGTTGGTGCCGAGGTGGCGTTTCACGAATTCTTCTATCAACGCGAGCCCGCCAGTGACCACGGGAGTCGAGCTGCTCGTGCCGTCGGCGGTATAATACCAGTCGTCGCTGATCGGCGAGGATGAGAGGACAGCTTCGCCAGGAGCCACGAGGTCGGGTTTGATCCGTCCGTCGTCGGTGGGGCCGAAGGCGGAGAAGTTGCTTACGGTCCACGCGTTGGTCAGGTCCGGGTTCTTGGCGCAGGAGCCGACGAGTAGGGAGTTCTTCGCATTGCCAAAGCTGGCGAGGCTGTCGTAACCGTTTGCTCCACCGTTCGCGCCGTGACTAATGTTGGTCAGCAGGGCGAAGCCACCACTTATGGCGGCCGGGTTGATGCCAGATGGCAGGCCGTTGAGAAACACGGCATGTGGTGCGGGCTGGGAGGATGGAACGCGGGAAAGCAATCGATGGTTGCCTGCGGCAGCAACTACTACAGGAGTGCGGTTGTCAGAATGAACGGTGTCCATTTGAAACGACCGAAAATCGTAAGATCCGAAAAAAGACGATTCGTTTGTCGACTGGAACATATCGCCAGCCCAAAAGGGCAACGGTGGCCATGATTTGTTCTGAAAACAGCGACGGGAGAGGCGTGTGCCGCGCGTATAATGCCCGTCCGCGGGCCGGCTTTGCGGGGGTCGC
>JAYTUE010000039.1:0-2825 GCA_043744715.1 Verrucomicrobiota bacterium
TCTTCGGCGGAGGCTTTGAAGGCCATGGCCACGGCGGCTTCGGCGATGAGGTCGCCGGCGCGGGGGCCGAGGATGTGGACGCCGAGGATGCGGTCGGTCTTCTTGTCGGCGAGGATCTTCACCTTGCCCTCGATCTGGGCCAGCGCGTGGGCGCGGCCGTTGGCTTTGAAGGGGAAGACGCCTTTCCGATACTCGATCTTGGCCTCGATCAACTGTTCCTCGGTCTGGCCCACGCTGCCGATCTCGGGGTGGGTGTAGCAGACGCCGGGGATGGAGTTGTAGTCCACATGGCCGTGTTTGCCGGCGATGAATTCGACGCAGGCCATGCCTTCCTCTTCGGCCTTGTGCGCGAGCATCGGGCCCTTGATCACATCACCGATGGCGTAGATGCCGGGGACGTTGGTGGCGAAGCGGTCGTTGACCTCCACGCGGCCGCGCTTGTCGGTGGCGACACCGGCGATGTCGAGGCCGAGCTTGTCCGTGTTCGGCACGCGGCCGACGGCGACGAGCACCTTGTCGGCGATGATCGGCTCCTGGCCTTCGCAGACGACGACGCCCTTGCCGTTCTCGGCCTTGGCGGAAAGCACCTTGTGGTTGAGGCGGAATTCCAGACCCTGCTTGGCGAAGATCTTCTGCGCTTCGTCGGCCAGTTCGCGGTCCATGCCGGGCGCGATGCGGTCCATGTATTCGACCACGGTGACTTTGGCTCCGAGGCGCTGCCAGACGGAGCCGAGTTCGAGGCCGATGTAGCCGGCGCCGATGACGACGAGGTGTTCCGGCACCGTGTCGTAGGCGAGCGCCTCGGTGCTGGTGCCGACGATCTGGCTGTCGAGCTCGATGCCGGGGAGGACGGCCGGTTTGCTGCCGGTGGCGAGAATGATGTGCTTCGCCGAAACGGTCTCGGACTTGCCGTCGGCGGACGACACTTCGACCTGGCCGTTGCCGAGCAAACGTCCGTGGCCGAGGAGGCGGGTGACCTTGTTCTTCTTCAGCAGGAAATCCACACCCTTGGTCATCTGGGAGACGACCTCGGTCTTGCGCTTGAGCATCGTGGGCAGGTCGAGCTTCACCTCGCCGACGCTGAAGCCGTGCTTGGCGAAGCCGTGCCTGGCCTCGGAGTAGAGCTCGCTGGATTCGAGCAGGGCCTTGCTGGGAATGCAGCCGATGCGGAGGCAGGTGCCGCCGAGGGCGGATTCCTTTTCGACGCAGGCGACCGACAAGCCGAGCTGCGCGCCGCGGATGGCGGCGACGTAGCCGCCGGGACCGCCGCCGATGATGATGAGATCGAACTGGTTCATGGTTTCAAATCGTGTTTCGCGGAGCCCAAGGGCCGTTTGCCTTTCCGTCCAGATTCCACAACGCTCCGCTGCCGTGGATCTGTTCGCAGAATTTCAATCGCTGGTTCGAGTCTTGAACGAGGCGGATCTCGATTACGCCGTCTGCGGCGGCTTTGCCCTCGCGGTCCACGGGTTTCCCCGCGCCACACAGGATGTCGATCTCCTGCTTCCAGAAGCCAGCCTCCCCTTGCTCAGGGCTGCGGCCGGGCCTTTGGGATATCGCTCCCAACCCCGACCACTGGATCTCGCCGCTGGGCAGGTTCGCATCCATCGGTTCACCAAATTTGCCGGACTGGATGAGGACGAGCTGGTCCTCGACGCATTGTCGGTCACGCCGGCCACCCAAGCCGCATGGGACGGACGTGTCGTGATCGAGACCGCCTTCGGTCGGCTCTCGGTGGTCTCCCGTGAAGGCTTGATCAGCCTCAAAAAACTTCGCGGGTCTGGTCAGGACAAAGACGACATCCGCAACCTGGAGTCCGGCCAATGACACGGATCGACTATTCGCCGGCCGCGGTGACTCATCGCCTTCGTCGAGTTGCTGAACTGCAACGGATCTGCATGGCGTTGAAATCCGCCGGCCGACAGGCGGGACTGGCACCGTCTCCCGATTTGCTTCGGGAAACGACGACGGAATATGGCGTCACACCTCCAGCAGCATCCTCGCCGGATTCTCCACGCATTCCTTCACGCGCTTCAGGAACGTGACCGCTTCCTTGCCGTCCACGATGCGGTGGTCGTAGGTCAGCGCGAGATACATGATCGGGCGGATGACGACCTGGCCGTTCAACGCCACGGGCCGCTCGACGATGTTGTGCAGGCCGAGCACGCCGGACTGGGGCGGATTGATGATCGGGGTCGAGAGCATGGAGCCGTAGACGCCGCCGTTGCTGATGGTGAACGTGCCTCCTTCCAGTTCGTCGGGCATGATCTTCCCGTCCTTGGCGCGGACGGCGAAGGCGAGGATGGCCTTCTCGATCTCGGCGAAGCTCATGCGCTCGGCGTTGCGGATGACGGGGACGAGCAATCCCTTGCCGCCGCCGATGGCCACGCCGATGTCGTGGTAGTTCTTGTAGACCACGTCGTCGCCGCGGATTTCGCCGTTGAGCTGGGGAACGAGCTTCAGGCCGTCGATGACCGCCTTCACGAAGAAGGACATGAAACCGAGCTTGGCTCCGTGGCGCTGCTGGAAGGCTTCGCCGTGTTCCTTGCGGAAGGCCATGATGGCGGACATGTCGACCTCGTTGAAGGTCGTCAGCATGGCCATCTGCTGCTGGGCGGAAACAAGGCGCGAAGCGACGGTGCGACGCAGCTTGCTCATGCGCACGGCCTCTTCCTGACGGTTGGCTTCGCCCGAAACTTTGGCGGCGGCTTTCGTTGCCTTTCCCGCAACAGGCGAGGGCGCCTGTTGCACGGTCCCAGCCGGGGGCGGCTGGGCCACTACTGCGGCGGCGGGAGCCGACCTGGCCTCGACGGCTTTCAAGGCGT
>JAYTUE010000040.1:0-11048 GCA_043744715.1 Verrucomicrobiota bacterium
CGAGAGGGCCGTGCGGGACCACATCCTGCACCGGGCTGTCACAGGCAACGACGACAACCAAACGCCGGAGGAAACCGCATGAAACAGAACCTCGTCAAAGTCAGTGATTTGTTTGAGGTGCGCTACGGCGTGAACCTCGAGCTCAACGCTCTCAGCCTGAGACCGGATGGAATTCCATTTGTAGCGAGGTCTGCGAGAAATAACGGCGTGACAGCTCATGTGTCACCTCTCGCCGATGCAGAGCCGATCCCTGCGGGCACGCTAAGCGTGGCTGGCGGTGGGTCGGTGATGGAAACCTTCCTCCAGCCACGGCCTTACTACAGTGGACGGGATCTTTACTTTCTGACGGCCAAGGAGCCGCTGACCGAGGACGAAAAGCTCTATTACTGCTGCTGTCTGCGAGCCAACAAGTACCGTTTCAATTACGGCAGACAGGCCAATCGCACGCTGAAAGACATCCTGATCCCGCACCCCCACAGTCTGCCGATGTGGGTGAAAGGCGGCAAAGATCGTGTCATTCAGCAGATGGTCCAGTCACTGGCATCGCTGTCGTGAATCCACTTTATTACGCAAACAGCTTCGTCACCGGCTTGGCTTTCACCAGCTCACGCGGTTGATTGAGATGATTGTAAACAATCGTCTCGGGGTCGATGCCGACGCTGTGGTAGATGGTGGCGAGGAGCTCGGTCGGATGCACGGGGTCTTCGGCAGGAGCGGAGCCGGTGGCGTCGGATTTGCCGTGAACGTAGCCGCGCTTGATGCCGGCACCACCGATGACAGCGGTGTAGCAATACGGCCAGTGGTCGCGACCGTCGGCGCTGTTGCTGTTGCCGCTGGTGGAGACACCTTTTTCGGGGCTGCGGCCGAATTCGCCGAGGGCAACGACGAGCGTTTCGTCGAGCAGACCGCTGGCGTCGAGATCTGCAAACAGCGCGCTGAGACCCTGGTCGAGCATGGGGCCGCTCTGGGTCTTCATGCGCGTGGTGAGGCCGGTGTGGTGATCCCAGCTATGGTTGTCGGAGTTGGCGACCTTGGGCCAGATGACTTCGACGACGCGGGTGCCGGCTTCGAGCAGGCGACGGGCGAGCAGGCAGCTCTGACCAAAGGTGTTGCGGCCATAGCGATCGCGCATCGACACCGGCTCGCGATCAAGCGCGAAGGCATCACGCGCACGGCCGCTGGAGATGAGGTTCAAGGCCTGGCTGTAGTAGCTGTCGAGGCTCATGTCCTTCACGGCGGCCTCGATGGCAGGCATCTGGTCGTTGATGGCATCGCGCAGCTTGGCACGGCGCTCCAGGCGCACGCTGAAAAGGTCCGGGCGAAGCTGGAGGTCGTCGATCTTGATGCGGTCCATCTTGCCCATGTCGAGGTCGTCGCCATCGGGGAAGAGCGTGTACGGCTCGTAGGCCTTGCCGAGGAAACCGGCGCCGCCGCCCTTGCCGACGACGTTGGATTCCTGCAAGGGGTGCGGCAGTTGCACGAAGGGCAGCATTGGTTCCTTGAGCGGCTTGAGACGCACGATGTTGCTGCCGAAGTTCGGGAAGTCCTTCGCGTTCGGCGGTTCGAGCTGGCCGGACGGGCTGACCTTGTCCGTCGTGTAGCCGGTCATGATCTGGTAGATGGCGGCCGTGTGGTTGAAGAGGCCGTTGGGCGTGTAGCCCATGGAGCGGATCATGGTGAACTTGTCGTTCACCTTGGCGAGGTTGGGCAGGATCTCCGTGAAATGGACCCCAGGAATCTTGGTCGGGATGGTGTTGAACGCGCTGCGGATCTTGTCGGAGACATCCTTCTTCGGATCCCACAGGTCGAGATGCGACGGGCCGCCCTGGAGATAGACCATGATGACGCTCTTGGCCTTGCCCCAGCCGGGTCCGCCGGACATGGCACCGGCGGTGTTGGCGCGGGCGTTGAGCGAGAGGAGAGAACCCAGCGACAATCCCATGATGCTCGATCCGCCGATGCGGAGGAGGTCGCGGCGGGTCATCTTGAGACCGGGGTTGCACAGGTCGCTGCAGAGTTGGCCGGGAATGCGGATCATGGGAGTGGCGGGTTAATCAGCGGTTGAAGAGGAAGGCGGGATGGTTGATCAGGGCCCACGCAAGGTCCTGGGCGGCGGTCAGCCGGAAATCGGTGAGCTGCCGGACGCTGAACTGCGCGTCGGAGCGGAGCTGGACGAGGGCCGGATCGGTGCGGACGGGCTCGGAGGCCTTGGTGATCGCCAGCTGCAGCTCCTTGATCTTCGGGTCTTCCGGCAACGGTCTATGCGCCACGGTCACGGCCTGCTGGAGCTTGAGGAACTCCGGGTCGTGCGACTCAACGTGGCGGCGGAGCAGTTCGGAATCTTCCGCCGAGCGGCTCTCGGAGGACTTGCCGATGACCGCAGCCAGTTCAGCGGGCAATCCCGGTGCGAGAGGATCGGCATCGGTCGTGAGGAAAACGCGGAAACGTCCGATGCTGTAAGGCGCCTGGAACCGGTGGTGCAGGCTGAGGTTGATCTTCGAGCCGTCGGCCGCGCCGGCGGGCTTATCCAGCTTCAGGGTGATCCAGTGCGGTTGCCCCGTCGCGCCGCCGCCGACCGCCCAGCCCTCGCGTTTCCCCTGCTCCGTCTTGCCGTCGTAGACGAACTTCAAGTCATGGTCCTTCTCGACGTAATCCGCCTTCGCGTCCGTGAACTTGCCGGCCATCGGCTTGGCCTTGGCGTTGGTGTTGCCGCGCGAGATCCAGTCGAACTTCACCTCGCTCAACAGGAAGTTGCCATCCTTGCGGCCGGGCCCGAAGGCCGGCAGGGACTCGTGCGGCAGGACCTCGATCTTCACACCGGTGATGTTGGTCAAACTGGTCTCCAGGCTGACGGTGTATTCGGGATTCTCCGTCTCGCCACCGACGGCGAGGACCGAGCCGTCCTTCTGCTTCTCCAGCTTGGTCGCGCCGGTGGACTTCAGATCCTTGATCTCGTCCGATTGCCAGATCGTCGCACGATCCGCGGCGGTCAGACCGGCCTCGAACTGCGTGACGCGGTTCGTCAACGCGGGAGAAATCTCCGCGAACGCTTTTTCCGCTGCGACGATCTTGTCGGCCCGTTCCTTTTCCTTGGCCGCAACCGCAGGCGCTGTTTCCGTCCGGTAGGCGGCCATCGCCCCGGTGGCCTGGGCGATGGTGGTGGTGCGGGCGGCTTCCTTCTGCGCAAGCACGGGAATCCACGCCTTCTCCGCCGCCGCGAGGGTGTTGGTGAGCTGGTCGTGGTCGCCGCCCTGCCGGCCCATCGACTTGATCGCGGTGTCGATCTCCCCCGGACGAGCGCTGCGGTTGAGGATGCGGACGAAGAGTTCGTCGACGACCTTGCGGTCGTCGGACTGCTGTTTGACGAGGGACGCGATGGAGTTGGCCGGATCGTCCACCGCGCCGCTGACGGCGGGACCGCTGAGGAGCGACATGACGCTGCCAAGGCGCAGGTCGCTGCTGCGTTCGCATTCGCAGGCGCTCTCCCGGACAGGCCGTCCAAGAGATGCGAGGAACCCGCTCGGAAGGTCGATGCCCGAATCCGGCAGCTGCGCGGCGCGCAGGCCGGGCTTCATTCCCGGGAACGCCTGGGTCGCGCCGGTCACCTTGAAGACCGCGTCGAGCAGGACTTCCGCAGGCAAACGCCGGGCCGTGGCGTGGGAGAAATTGATCCGGTCGTCGTCGTTCCATTTATGCGTGGAGACCTCGAGCTGATACGTCCGCGAGCTGCAGATGAGGCGGAGCATTTTGCGCATGTCGAAACCGCTCTTCACGAACTCGGAGGTCAGATGGTCCAGCAGTTCGGGGTTGCTCGGCGGATTGCCGGCGCGGATGTCGTCGAGGGGGTCGATCAGGCCCACGCCCATGAGGTAACCCCAGAGGCGGTTGACGTAGCTGAGCGCGAAGTAGCGGTTGTCCGGGCTCGTCATCCAGGCGGCCAACGCGTCGCGCCGGGAGTCGTTGGTGGAAGCAGCGGAAGCCATCGCCGGATAGGGAAAGGCCGGCGCCGTTTCACGGCCGGTGCGGTCGTGCTTCACCTCGCCCTTCGCGACGTTGGACACCAGCTCGTAGAGCGGCTTGGCCCCTTCGACGGCCGAGCCGCCGATGGTCTTGTCGCCGGAAGCCGGGTCCTTCTTCAGCTCCACGCGCGCGAAGAACGCGGCCATCTGGTAATACTGGTCCTGGGTCCAGCGCTCGAACGGGTGGTCGTGGCATTTGTTGCAGTTGAACCGGGTGGCGAGGAAGAGATGCGTCGTGTTCTCCATCGTCTCCGCCGGCGTCCGCAGCACCTTGTAGTAGCTCGCGGCCGGGTTCTCCTTGTTCGATCCGGAAGCCGTCAGAACCTTCCGCACGAACTGGTCGTAGGGCGTGTTGGCGTCGATCTCCTTGCGGATCCATTCGCGGAAGAGCTGCGAGCCCTCGGTCCCGAGGAATTTCCGGTTCACCTGGAGGAGATCGGCCCACTTGTTCGCCCAATGTTCCACAAACGCGGGCGTTCCAATGAGCTGGTCGATGAGCTCTTCCCGCTTGGCCTTCGTGTCGCGTGCGTCGGCGATGAACGCACGGACCTCGTCGGCGGAGGGCGGAAGGCCGGTGAGGTCGAGAAAGACCCGGCGGATGAAGTCCGTGTCCGAACAAAGTCCGCTGGGCAGGATCTTCATCCGTTTCCATTTGGCCGCGACGAGCTCGTCGACCCGGTTGAAGGCGATCTGGTCCTTCCACTCGAAACCCGACCGGTCGCCCATCACGGTGACGGTCGTCGCGGCATACGCGCCCTCGTAGCGGGCGAGCACGGGCGCTTCACCGCGGCGCAGGGTGGTGACGATGCCCGCCGCGTCGGTGGAAACCACGTCGACATTGCCGCTCTCGATGAAGGCCTCGGCCGTGACGTCGCGCGTGCGGCCGTCGGCGTAGGTCGCGACGATGCGCATCTGTTGGCGGCTGCCGACCACCTGCACGACGGGATCACGCGGAAGCAGCTCGATGCCGGTGACGCGCGGCGTCGACTCGTCGAGCTTCGCGCCGGCCGCGATCCATTGCCTGAGGACGCCGTAATACTTCGAGCCGACCGTCATGCGCTGGCCGCCCTCGTGGGGCACGGCTCCGGTGGCCTTCATCAGCATCAGGCTCGCGTCGGGCGAGGCGACGTTCACGCGACGTGAGGCGATGTCGTCGGTGAACGAACGGACGTCGTAGATCGGATCGTAGCCGCGCAACGACAGCTTGAAACCGGCCTTGCCGTCCTTCGCGCCGTGGCAGGTGCCGGCATTGCAGCCGACCTTGGACAGCACCGGGTTCACATCGCGGACGAAGTCGGCTTCGAACTCGTCCTTCATCCCGGCCACCTTCACCGGCACCTGTGCGGTCAGACCGCCGAACGAGATCTTCAACCGATCTGACCCATTGGCCTTAGGCTGGAAGATGCCCCGGTCGGAGACTTCCCCGAATCGTTTGGCAACGCCGTAGCCCGCAAGCCGCGTCACATCGACGGATGATCCGTCGGCCAACCGGGCGAGCACGACCATCTGGGCGTAGTCGTTCCGCGTGGCGATCTGGATCTTCTCCGGCTGGACATCGAGCGCCACCACGCGCGCGCCGGAGGGAAGCGATTCGACCACGTTGGATGCGCCAGACTGGCCGATGGCGAGCGACGGCGCGGGCTTGAGACGGGTGCCGCGCGACGGCTTCGACAGCGGCGCGACCGCAAACTGCTTCAGCACCTTGCCCGACTCGGAATCGATCAGCCGGATCTTTCCATCCGCCCCCGCCGCGGCGAGGTGGTGTCCCGAGGGATGGAAGCTGACGGAGTAGATCGGCGTTTCCGGAACGGCCACCGAGAGGACGAGGCGGATGCCGTTCGTCACATAGGCCTCGATCATCGCCCGTTGCTCGGGCTTTTGCCCGGAGGTTTCGACCTCGAGGGCGGCGATCAGGTTGGTGGAAAGAGTCGGATCGAATTCGGCGTTGTAGACGTTGACCAGCCCCCGGCCATCCAGGCTCGAACAGGCGGCGACCTTGAGTCCGTCGGCCGAGTAGCCCACGCCGAAGATGCGGCCCTCCATCGCAGGATAGCGCCGGAGCAGGTTGGCGTTGTCCCCGATCTTGCGGGCCGTCTTCCGGAAAACGCGGTAGATCTGCGGCACGCCGTCGGCGCCGCCCACCAGCAGCTCGTCCTTGAACGGATGCCGCGTCACCGACTGCAACCCGCCGCGCAGGGCGCCAGGCGTGATGGACGTGATGTTGTCGACGAACCGTTGCGTCGCCGTCTCCGTCAGCTTCGCCGACATGTCGCGGCCCACGGAGATGATGTGGCTGCCGTTCGTGCTGAAGACGGTGTCGAGCACCCAGTCGTTGTGGGCCCCCTGCTGGAGAACCTGCTTGCCCGTCGTCGCCTCGATGGCCCGCAGCGTGTTGTCGGCGCCGCCGAACGCGATCAGCTTGCCGTCCGGCGACCAGCTCACGCCGTAGACCGTGTCGAACGTCGCAGCCGCCGAGACGAGCAGCTTGCGCCTCGCCACGTCCCAGACCTGCACCTCGCCCGTCCGCGAAGGACTGCCGGCGGCCACCGCCAGCAATGATCCATCCGGCGAGAACCTCACCGCCTGCACGCGTTCCGCCAGACCCACCAACCGCGCGACCAGCCCGGAACCATCGGACTTGTGCACCAGGACTTCATGGAAACCCGCTACGGCCAGAAGGCTCCCATCGGGCGAATGATCGATCGAGGAGATCACCGGCTGACGCGTGTAAACCGGGGGATGCGCCGCGTCGTAGTTCACCACGGCATTGGCCGGAGTGTCGTCGTGGGCTCCTTCGGCGATCCAACGCCGGAGCACGTCGATCTCGGGCGCGGTCAACGGCGGCTTGCCCTTGGGCATTTCCGCCTCGCCGTTCTTGGGTGTCACCTGGCCCACCAGATGGCTTGCGTCCGGTTTACCCGCCACGAGGGCGGTCTTGCCGCTGTCGCCGGCGGAGAAGAGCCGCTTGAACTCCGTCATGACGTAACCGCCCTTGTCCTTCGCCGGCTGGTGGCAGCCTTCGCAGTTCGCCTGGAAGATCGGCCGGATCTGGCGATGGAAACTGACCGGCTTCGAGGGATCGACCTTCGCGGTGGTGGCGGGCGCGGCCATCGCGGCCCGCGAGAGCAGGGCTACGGCGACGACGAGCAAGGTCTTGAATCGGGCGCTTAACATGGGCTCAGGGCGGCTCCGTCAATGCTTCCATGCAAGGTTACGCGGAAGCGCAAAAAGACGGGGCTGAATGTGGGACAACCTAGAGATCGCAAAGGCACGAGTCCACCCTCGAGACCGCAAACTTCTTCTCTTCCCATGGCCCAGATCGAAGCTGAATGCTGGTCGGCAACTCCAAGTCTGCTCCATACCACCATGAACACGCTGCCCCTGGTCCTGCTCGTTGCCGGAACGGTCTTCTCCGCTGGAAACGCGCGCGCCGACATGGCCAAGGATTCCCCGGTGACGTTTCCGGCCCAGGGCGCGTTGCCCGCGAAGCATCCGCCCGATCGGTCATCCAAAACCAACCAGGCAACTGAGAAGGACTACTACATCTTCCGCACGCCGGAGCGGTCGCGGGAACAGATCGACCGGATCCAGGCAGAGATGCCGAGGGGCCGGTTCACAGCCCCGCCGAACGACTGGAAGAATCTCGGGCGCACGCGAAAGATCCTGACCGACGGGGGCTCCCTTCGACTGCTCGCGCTCGGCGACAGTGTCGTCAACGACACCATGCGGTCCGGTTGGGTCGGCAACCTGTCCGATGCGTATCCCAGGGCCAACATCCAGGCGACGGTCTACGTGCGCGGCGGCGGCGGATGCCAGCACTACCGGGAAGAAGGACGCATCCAGAAAAACATCCTGCCCCGGCGCCCGGACCTCGTTTTCATAGGCGGCATCAGCCAGAAGGACATCGCCGGAATACGCGATGTCGTTCGCCAGCTCCGCGCCGGATTGCCCGAGGTCGAAATCCTCCTCGGCACCGGAACCTTCGGAACCGTCGATCCCCGGGATGCGGCAGCGCTCGCGAATGCGCCCTGCTCCGGATCGGGCAACTACGGAGAAGAGCTGAGGAATCTGGCCCGGGAGGAACGCTGCGCCTACTTGGATCTGACCACGCCCTGGGCCGAATACATCAAGTCCTCCAACATCCATCCGCATCTCTTCTATCGCGACCCCGTCCACGCCAACGAACACGGGGAACAAGTCCTCTCCAGGATCATGCTGGGGTTCTGGACCGCCGGCGGCACGCAGGCCACGGCGGTCACGCCGCCGTATCACGAGATCATCTACCCGGGCTCCACCGCAGTCGGCGAACTCTCCCTCGGTGCGACCTACACGGTCTGGATCCCGCCCGGAGTCGCAAAACTTCGCGGCGTGATCGTCCATCAGCACGGGTGCGGCGAAGGCGCGTGCAAAGGAGGCGAGACCGCGGCCTACGATCTCCAGTGGCAGGCCTTGGCCAGGAAATGGGACTGCGCCCTGCTCGGGCCTTCCTATCACCAGGACGAAAGCGACAGCTGCACGCTCTGGAGCGATCCCCGGAACGGATCCGACCAGCGCTTCCAGCAAGCGCTTCGCGACCTGGGAAAACAATCCGGCCATCCGGAACTCGCCGTCGTTCCCTGGGCCCTCTGGGGCCATTCCGGCGGAGCCAACTGGGCCGGAACCATGCACCTGCTCCATCCCGAACGGACGATCGCGGTATGGCTTCGGTCCGGTTCGCCACGGCTGATGCCGGCCGACGGAAAAAATCCTCCAATGACCGTTCCCGCGAGCGCCTACGAGGTCCCCGTGGTGTGCAACCTAGGGATCAGGGAGAAGACCGACCGCTTCGCCCGCGTCTGGACGACCACGCAGCCATTCTTCTCCGACTTCCGCGCGAAAGGGGGACTCATCGGCTTCGCGCCAGATCCCAAAACCAGCCACGACTGCGGAGATTCGCGCTCGCTCGCGATCCCGTTCTTCGACGCGTGCCTCGCTCAACGCCTCCCGTCCAAACGGAACGGCACCGCCAAGCTTCGGCCAATGAACCCGAAGCACGCCTGGCTGGCGCCGCTACTGGGCGACACTGCCGTGCCGGCAAAGGAATTCTCCGGCGACAAATCCGAAGCCGTCTGGTTTCCCAACGCCGCAGTCGCGCGGATATGGAGCGAGTATGTAAAGAACGGGACCGTCGTAGATTCGTCACCGCCCGCACCACCGTCCAATGTCCGGATCTCCCGAGACGGAGTGCTGTCCTGGGAGGCTGAAGGGGACCTGGAAAGCGGCCTCGCCGGATTCGTGATCGAACGCAACGGCGCGGTGGCCGCACGGATCCCTGAAAGACCGGTCGTGCCCTCCGGTAAAGCGCTCTTCCAGCGAGTGTCGTATCACGACACTCCGGAGCGCCCGATGCCCGACATGCGTTGGACAGATCCGACTCCACCGTCCGGCAAACCACCGACCTACCGCGTCCGCTCGGTCAATGGCAACGGACTTGAATCCGCCGTGTCACGGCCCGCCGTTCACTGATCCGTTTGTCCAGCCATGAAACTTTGCCGCCTATTGCTCTGTCTCGGAACTGCATTGCCTCTGCTAACGGCCAGGTCTGCCAACATCGACGAATCGGCCATCAAGACCGTCATCGAGACGCCGGGCCTGGTCGGCTTCTGGACCTTTGGTGAGTCCTTGCGGACGGCCACTATGCTGTCGCGTTGCGGGTCGGTGTTGGCGCAGAGAATCATTTCACACGCGGGCAAGGGCGTTCTCGCTGACGAAAAGATTGCGAGCGCGGAAGGCGGGCGGGCTTTCCAGCAGCAGCACGGCGCGTAGCGCGGCCAGCGACGTGGCAAACCATGGGCGATGAAGTTGGCGATCTTCTCCAACCGTCCAGTCGGGCTGTGGAAGGGAGAAACGCCGGGCCAGTTCCTCGGCCGTGGCGGCGAGGTAGGCATCCTGGACGCGTCCGAGGTCGCCAAACTGCGGGGCCAAGAGCGCAGGCGTGGCGGCGAGCGCGGCGGTGTTCGGCGCGGCGTAGAATTCATCGAGAAAATTAGCCAGGCAGCGGTCGAAGGAGTCGCCTTGCGCGGCGAGCGCGGCGACTTCAGCGAGCGTCCGGGGCCTCATACTTTACCCTCCTCGAACAGTCCCTCCACGAGATACTGCGTCTTCACTGGGATGCGGTTGGCCGGATAATACTCCCCGACGAGATCGAGCACGTCGCGGGCAGACTTCAGTTGCAGATGGCGGATGAGGAAAATGATGTCGGGCACATCGGAGGCTTCGCCAGTGGTGCCTCCCAGACGCGCAGCCATGCACTTCATGGCGAGCAGATACTCCGGCACGGGCATGGTCAGGCGCAGGTGCGGAAACTGCGGGAGATTTCCCGCCGTGGTTTCATGTCGCGCTGAGATGAAACCTTTCACTCCATCATTCAGCCAGTCAGCGGGCAAACGCTGCTCCTCGCCGATGCGGCGGGCGAGGTCACGGATGAGCGGCGTGGGTTGGAAGAGGGCGTCCACGTCTTTCGTCGAGAGTCGGGCTGTGAACGCGAGGACCATCACGGTCCCGCCGAAAAGACAGACCTCGCCGGTCACGCCCATCTTGCCAAGTTCCTCTGAGAGGGAACTCAGCGCGCGCAGGATGGCTTCGCGAGTCAGCGTGGAGCTGGACGGCTGATGATGTTCACTCATGCGACGTGGCGGAGATTAACGCGAGCCAAACATTTGTTCCACCTTTGCCTTCACGCTCAACCATCTTGATGAGCGGCGGCCAGGGGCGTTTGAAGCCTTCGCCCGCCATTTTGCGGGTGGCGTCGAAACCCATCTTGCTGCCCATCGCGATTTCGCTGGTCGCGTGGTCGAGCACGTCGGACGGCCACTATACTGTCGCGTTGCGGGTCGGTGTTGGCGCAGGGGGGAGCGCGACCGTCTCGGTCGCAGGTTTCGGCGTCTCGCCAAAACCATTTCGTCGCACACGGAGTTCGGTTGGCGGGACGCCAACCGATGCGACCGGGACGGTCGCGATCCCCTTCGCCGGGGTCATGCACGTTCACTG
>JAYTUE010000041.1:0-10998 GCA_043744715.1 Verrucomicrobiota bacterium
GCACCCTTGTAGACCTTTAGCTTGGTTATGATGCGGCTTCCGAGACGGTTCTTCGGGATCATGCCCTTGACGGCGTGCTCGATGAGGCGTTCTGGATGGGTCTCGCGGACTTCCGCGACGGATCGGAAACGTTCGCCGCCCTTCCACCCGGAATAGGACATGAAATACTTGTCGGTCTCCTTCTTGCCCGTCAGGACGACCTTCTCCGCATTGATCACGACGACAAAGTCGCCTGCATCCATGTGCGGGGTGTAAATCGGCTTGTTCTTACCGCGCAGGATGTCCGCAACCTGGACGGCGAGGCGGCCGAGAACGGCTCCGTCGGCATCGATTACATGCCATGCACTGACCGGTTCATTCGCTTTCGGCAGATAAGTCTTCATCGAGATCTTTAATTCAAAGGAGCGGTGACTTTAGCGGAGGACTTGGTCGGGTCAATAGGTATCACTTAGTTTTCTTCAAATCAGGGCTTGCCATCAAGAACGGCGCTGCCTAGTTTCACGACTCTTTTCGATGGCCGGATTGTGGGACCAAGGTGGTCCTTACAGGCTGCGGAAGAGAATGCTTTTTATATGCCAGTCCGAATTCGTCTGAAGCGCATCGGGACCAAGAACACCCCTGTCTTCCGCCTTGTCGTCGCGGATGGCCGTAGTCCCCGGGATGGCAAGTTCCTCGAGGAGATCGGCACCTACAATCCGCTCAAGGCCGGCGATAATTTCACAGTCAACCTGGAACGGGCCAACTACTGGATCAGCGTGGGTGCCCAACCCAGCGAAACCGTTGCTAGCATGATCAAGAAGGCGACTCGGGCCGCAGTGGCTGCTCCTGTTGTCAGCTAAGGACCTGCCATGCAGGCCTTCGTTGAATATGTCATCAAGGGCTTGGTGGCCAATCCCGGGGAGGTTGTGGTGGCCGCGTCCGAGAAGGACGGGTCGACGCTGTTCGAGGTCCGCGTCAATCCTGATGACATGGGCAAAGTGATAGGACGAGAGGGGCAGACCATCAATATTGTCAGGTCTCTTCTTCAGGTCGGCGCCGCCCGTCAGGGTGTTCGTTGTTCCGTCGAGTTGATCGATGAGAATGGAACCAGGCGGGAATCCCGGGATAGTCGACCTCGGGAACGCGGGGGTGACCCTGGGTTCCGCGGCCGCCGCCGCCAATAAGCAATCAGGTGGCCGGATGAAGATAGACGTCCTGACGACGTTTCCTGAAATGTTTGCAGGGCCGTTGGACAGCAGCGTTGTCCAACGGGCACGCTCCGAAGGTAAGCTGGATCTGACGATCCGAAACCTCAGGGAGTGGACCCACGACCGGCATAAGACAGTCGATGCCCGTCCCTTCGGCGGAGGACCCGGAATGGTCCTGAAGGTTGAACCGATCTTTGAAGCAGTTGAGTCGTTGTGCGGTCCGGCCACCAAAGTCATCCTGGTGGCCCCAACTGGGCGCCGGTTTGTCCAGGACACCGCCAGAAAACTTGCCGGAGAAGAGCATTTAGTGATTCTTTGCGGAGCTTACGAAGGATTTGATCAACGAATCCACGATGAGCTGGTGGATTTGGAGCTTTCGATTGGCGACTTCGTCCTGACCAACGGAGCCTTGCCCGCCATGGCGATCATCGATGCGGTGACGCGGTTGCTTCCGGGAGTGCTCGGCGATGACGAAAGCTCGAAGGAAGAGTCCTTCAACATGGGGCTGCTGGAATACCCCCAGTATACCCGTCCTGCCGAGTTCCGGGGGATGAAGGTTCCGGATGTGCTGCTGTCCGGGAACCATGCGGAAATCGCCAAGTGGCGGCAAGAGCAGGCGTTGTCGAGGACGCGCGAGCGTCGGCCGGATTTGCTGGGACCGCAATTGCCCGAGGAAGGCGATTTGGGTTCCGGAGAAAAAGATTTGAAACGTGGCCGAGGCCACAGACAGAGTGAAAAGCCATGAACCATGCATTGTTGGACAAGATCGAGTCGCAGTATAAGAAGAAGGAAGTCGGGCCGTTCAACGTCGGCGACTCCGTGCGTGTGCATACCAAGGTCGTCGAAGGCGACAAGGAGCGCATCCAGGTGTTCGCAGGAATCGTGATCGGTCGTCGTGGTCATGGTTTGACCGAATCCTTCACCGTCCGCCGCATCAGCTACGGCGAAGGCGTGGAACGCATTTTCCCCATCCACTCCCCTCGCGTCGACAAGGTGGAAGTCGAGCGCCATGGCGACGTCCGGCGCGCCAAGCTCACCTACCTCCGCAACCGTATCGGCAAGGGAGCCACTCTGGTGAAGGAGAAGGAATCCGTTCGTCCTTCGAAAAAGGCCAAGTAATTTTTTGGGTAAGGAACCGTGTGTGGGCGTCCGGCCGTGAGGCCGGGCGCCTTTTTATTGCCAAGGGAGAGGATCACGGGTCGTGCCTTACTCATCCTGTATTGTCCGGGATTTAATCGGTCTCGTTCTGGAGAGGCTCCAATTCCCTTGGCGACTACGCAGGAACATACGGACGAACAGGCGGAACCTGAAACCGACCCAAACACAAACTTCCGGATACCTCCTCTTTTTGGTTGGGCTTTCATTACGCTGGATGATTAATATCGCCATATTTCATGACTGATATGCCTTAAAAACGGAATTACTTTGCTTCTCTGGCGTGTCCTGGGTTTGGATTTGTGAAAGATAAATAGACAAAAGCGACTATGAAAATTGAACTGGTTGTAATGCTTGGTCTGACGATTTTGTTGGGTGAGGTTACTTCTGAAGCGGCGGTGCTTCCCGCAGACACCGCGTTTGGCGCCTCCTTTTCCCAAGTCAATTCCGGCACGAACGATCTTCTGAAAGTTGGGTATGCCGCCGACGTGAATGCCACTTCGGCCTCGGCCTTTACCAATCCGTCAGGTGGCGACACTCCGCAGGCGTTGGTTGATGTGGCCATTGCCGCAAGTGTCGCCTCTCCTGGCAATACTTTCTATCAGTTCCGCCTCGTCTACAGCCGTGGGGGTAGTTCGCTGGACATGTATCTGTTTGGAGCTCAGGGCAACAATACCGTTATGGCCCCAGCGAATATCAGCAATCAAAATGGCTCTGGTAACCCTGATGAAACGGAGCTCACCGGGGCTACTCCGCTGAACTGGAACAACAAAGAAATCAAGGGCCTCGCTTTCGGATTTCACGCTCCTACGGATTACCGTGTCACTCTGCAGAACATGACTTTCGGTGGAACCGGTGCCTGGGTCGGGGGCGGGACCAAGACTTTGACTTTCAATGGTGGTTCTGGAGCAAGTGGAGTGTCTGATATCAACAATGGCTACTACCTTGATGCAACCGGGCTCACCGACTCGTTCATCCTCGACGGTATTTTCCAAGCCATTTACACCGGGTCCGGTTCCGTGGACCAATCCACCAAGCTCGGTTTTGAGGTCTACGCCGTAGTCCCCGAACCCGCCACCGTCGCCTTCGGCCTGGCCCTGGTCGGCGGTCTCGGATTGCTCGAGATCCGCCGCCGCAAGATTTCCTGACCAACTCAGTGCCTCACGAACGGCGCCGGCTCCCTCCGGCGCCGTTTTTCTTTTCCGATGGGAGGCTTGATGAAGCTGAAAGCTTGAATTGTGCGGGTTTCGGATGAGTCATGTGGAGGTATTCCACGATGAAGTTCTCACTCCACAGGCTCCATGCCTTGATCGCCGCGCTTCTGATCGGTGGCTCCACTGCATTCGCAGCGCCCTATCAGGGGATTTCGCGCTTTCTCGATCAGCATTGCGTCGAATGCCATGACGCCGAGATGAAGAAGGGGGGGCTCGATCTGGCGGCGCTGAAGCTTGAAGCCGGTTCGCCCAAGGATCTCGCCAAATGGGTCACGGTGTTCGACCGCGTGGACGAGGGTGAAATGCCACCCAAGAAGAAGTCACGGCCCGATCCCAAGGATCTTGCAACCTTCCTTGCGTCACTTTCCAAGGCGATCATCACGGTGGAGGACAAGCTGGTCGCCAAGGATGGCCGGTCGGTCCAGCGACGGCTGAACCGCTACGAATACGAGAACGCCCTGCGCGACCTGCTCCAAGCGCCTTGGCTGCAAGTGCGGGACTCGTTGCCGGAGGACGGGGTGGCCCAGCGATTCAACAAGGTGGGCGAGGCCTTGGACGTGTCCTACGTGCAGATCGCGCGGTATCTCGGTGCGGCGGACTATGCCCTGCGACAGGTGATGGCGGGCAAAGTGGAGCGCCCGGAGACGACGGTCGTCCGGCACTACGCGCGCGAACAACGGAGCTACACGGGACCGATGAAGTTCTCCGTCTTCAACACGGCTCCGGAGCGCGCCACGTTTCCTGTCCTCGGGTTTGCCGCCCAACCCGACGTGCGCGCCGGCAAAGCCCCCATCTCCGCCGGCAAAACCAACGCCGACCTGCGTGAGCTCGAAGGCGTGGGCGTGGCCGCGGGCAGCTACGAGCCGCTGGAGCCGAAATTTAGCAATTTCAAGGCCCCCGTCGCCGGTCGCTACAAGCTGCGATTGAACGGCTATTCCGTATGGGTCGGGCCGGGGCAGAGCAACAGGTGGTTCATCCCGAACCTCGACGACATCTCGAAGGGCCGCCGTTCAGAGCCGATCACCGTCTATTCCGAGACGCCTCCTCGTCTGCTGCGGAAGCTGGGCGCCTTCGATGCCACGCCTGAGCCGGCCGTGCACGAACTCGACGTCTGGTTGCTGGCCGGGGAGTTGATCCGAGTCGATCCGGCGCGGTTGTTCCGGTCGCGGCCAGGCGCGGGACGGTGGCAGAATCCCCTGGCGGAAAAGGACGGCCAGCCCGGCGTCGTCTTCCGTTGGCTGGAAGTCGAGGGCCCCATTTTCGACCAATGGCCGACCGCCGGCCACAAGCTGCTCTTCGGTGATCTTCCCTTGAAAAAATCCGAATCAGCCGGAGCCAAGGCCGAAGTCGTTTCCAGCAATCCGAAGAAGGATTCCGAGAAGCTCCTCCGCAATTTCCTCACCGCCGCCTACCGCCGGCCGGATGCCGACAAGGAGTTCAAGCGCTTCATGCCGGTGATCGAAAGCGCCCTGAAGTCCGGCAGTAGTTTCGCGGATGCGATGATCGCCGGCTACACGGCGGTGCTTTGTTCACCGGAGTTCGTCTGCGTCGAGGAGCGTCCCGGCAAGCTCAACGACCACGCCCTGGCTTCCAGGCTTTCGTTGTTCCTTTGGAATTCCACACCCGATGCCGAACTCCGCTCCCTCGCCGCAAAAGGCCGGCTCCGCCAGCCCGACATCCTGCGCGCCCAGACCGGCCGCCTTCTGGCCGATCCCAAGTCCCGGCAGTTCGTGGACGCCTTCCTCGACTATTGGCTGGATTTGCGCCGCATCCAATCCACCTCGCCGGACGCCACGCTGTATTCCGACTACTACCTCGACGATCTCCTGACTGAATCGGCGCAGGAGGAAACCCAGGCCTTCTTCGGCGAACTGCTCCGCGAAGATCTGCCGGCGCGCAACATCGTGGCGTCCGACTTCGCCATGTTGAACGAGAAGCTAGCCATCCACTATGGTCTGCCGCCGTTCGAGGGAGCGGCATTTCGTCGCGTCGCCCTTCCCAAGAACAGCCCGCGCGGCGGGCTGATGACACAGGCCAGCGTGCTCAAGGTCACCGCCAATGGCACCACGACGTCGCCCGTGCTGCGCGGGGCCTGGATCATGGAGCGCATCCTCGGCAAACAACCGCCCCCGCCGCCGCCCAGCGTTCCCGCAGTCGAGCCCGACATCCGCGGGGCCGTCACCATCCGCCAGCAGCTGGACCAGCATCGCTCCCAGGAATCTTGCGCGGCGTGCCATACGAAGATCGACCCGGCCGGCTTCGCCCTCGAGAGCTTCGATGTCATGGGCGGATTCCGTGAGCGCTACCGGGCGCATGGAGCGGGCACGCCCGAGAAGGGGTTTGGCAAAGGCGGCCAGAAGTTCGAGTTCAGCCTCGCCCTCCCCGTCGATCCGTCGGGTGAATTGCCGGATGGCCGGAAGTTCAGCGACATCCAGGGATTGAAAGCCCTCCTGCTCGACGACGAGAAGCAGATCGCAAGGAACCTTGCGCGGCAGCTGGCCGTTTATGCCACGGGCGCGCCGGTCCGGTTCAGTGACCGGGAAGAGATCGAACAGATTCTCACCAAGGCAAGTTCGAGCCATTACGGCGTCCGCAGCCTGATCCACGAGCTTGTGCAAAGCCGGCTTTTCCAGAATAAGTGACGTCATCAGCCCCGTCCGGAACACGAAGAACACCCCTCACACCATGAACACCCCCTTCGTCGCCACCCAGCGCTTCATCTCACGCCGGAGTTTCCTTCGTGGTGCCGGCATCGTCCTATCGCTTCCGTTGCTCGACTCGATGACCCCGGCCTTCGCGTCGGTGGCCAAGGCTGTCACCGCCGGTGCGCCCGACAACAAGCCGCGCCGGATGTTCGCCATCTGCAACAACCTCGGCCTGCTGCCAGACCAGTTCTTTCCCAAGCAGGCCGGACGCGACTACGCCCTCTCGCCCTATCTGCAGAATCTGAAGGAACACCGGAACGACTTCACCGTCTTCAGCGGCGTCTCCCATCCCGATGTCGACGGCGGCCATCCGGCGGACAACTGCTTCCTCACCGCCGCGCCGCACCCGGGCAGCGGCGGCTTCAGGAACACGATCTCGCTCGACCAATACATTTCCGAACGCATCGGCCACCTCACGCGCTTCCCCTCGCTCAACCTCGGCGTCAACGTCCAGCAGGGTCAACGCAGCCTGGCGTGGACCGGCTCCGGTGTCTTGATCCCGTGCGAAGAAAAACCTTCCGACGTCTTCCGCCACCTGTTCATGCAGGGCACCAAGGCCGAGACGGAAGGCCAGATCCGCAAGCTGGAGCTGGGCCGCAGCATCCTCGACGCCGTCGCCGGCCAGGCCAAGGACCTCAAGCGCAATGTGGGCGCGCATGACCGCGATCGCCTCGACCAGTATTTCACGAGCGTGCGCGAGCTCGAGAAGCGCATGAAGATGTCCCGTGAGTGGGAGAACAAACCCAAGCCCAAGGTCGCGGCCTCGATGCCGCTTGATCCGGCGAGCCCGAAGGAATACATGGAGAAGGTCCGCCTCATGTATGACATCGCGCGGCTTTCGTTCGAGACCGACTCCACCCGCTCGATCGCGCTCCTCCTCGACAGCGTCAACTCGCCCGTGATCGAGCTCGGCGACACCAAGCTCAACGATGCCTACCACAACCTTTCCCACCACGGCCGCTCCGAGGCCAAGATCTCCCAGCTCAAGGCCATCGACGAATGGCACATGAAGCTCCTCGCGAACCTGTTCTCCGAATTGAAGCAGGTCCGCGAAGACGGCGAACCGCTGCTCGACCGGACGATGATCCTCTACGGTTCCAACCTCGGGAACGCCAACACCCACGTCACAACCAACCTGCCGACCCTCTTCGCCGGCGGCGGTTTCAAGCACGGCCAGCACCTCGCGTTCGACACCGAGCGGAACTATCCGTTGCCCAATCTCTTCGTCTCCATGCTCCAGCGCATGGGTCTTGAGACCGACAAGTTCGCCTCCTCCACCGGCACCATGCGCGGACTGGAGATGGCGTGAGAACGCAGGCAGGCCGTCGGCACGGCTCGCCGGGCGTGGATCATCTCGAATCCTCGAGCCTGTTGGCGTTGGGCGGTGACTCGGTTCTGCAAATCCATCTCATGCCCCTATCCAGCTTCAAGCGGTTGACCGGAGTCCTGGTCCTCCTAGGCGCGCTCATCTCGGTTGGACACGCCGCCCCGGTCCCAGGGGCCCGGGCCTTGGAACGGGATTTCACAACTCGGGCCAGGCCGGTGTTGAAGGAGTATTGCCTCGGCTGCCACTCGACCGAGAAGCAGAAGGGCGACCTTGACCTCGAACGCTTCACCTCCTTCGCCGAGTTACTCAAACATCCGAAAGCATGGCAGGACGTGGTCGATCAGATGGCGCTCGGCGAAATGCCGCCCAAGGACAAGCCGCAGCCCTCTGCCGGCGAACGAGAGGGCCTGCTCAAGTGGATCAAGACAGCGTTGGACGCCGCCGCCCAAGCCCGCGCCGGCGACCCCGGCCCGGTCGTGCTCCGCCGTCTCTCCAACGCAGAATACGCCTACACCATCCGTGACCTGACCGGCGTCGGGACGCTCGACCCGGCGAAGGAGTTTCCGACCGACTCCGCCTCGGGCGAAGGCTTCATGAACGTCGGCAACTCGCTCGTCATGTCGCCGTCGCTCGTGATGAAGTATCTTGATGCGGGCAAGGACGTCGCCAGTCACGCCATGCTGCTGCCCGACGGCCTCCGCTTTTCACCGCACACCACGCGGCGCGATTGGACGGAGGAATTGCTCGCCGAGATTCGCGGGACGTATCGTGAATTCACCGACAACGGCGGCGGCACCTCGGTGAACCTGCAAGGCATCCGCTTTGACACCAAGGACGGCGGAGTGCTGCCGCTGGACAAGTATCTCGCGACGCTGCTCGAACTCCGCGGAGCGCCGATTTCCAAATCGGCACGAACATCAAAGCTATCGAAGCTCGCCGATTTGGAAATCGGCGCTCCGCCCGAAAAAGTCCACGCGCTCGCCAGAGAACGCGGCTTGTCGCACAAATACCTCGCCACCCTGTGGCGCACCCTCAATTCGACAGACACCAACCTCCTGCTCGACCCCATCCGCGCACGCTGGCGCACGGCCAAACCGGGTGACGCGGCGGTGCTGGCGAATGACATTTCCCAATGGCAGCACGCGTTGTGGAAGTTCAATTCCGTCGGCCACATCGGAAAGAAGAACGGGCCGGGCGCGTGGATGGAACCGCTCGCGCCCATTCAGTCGAAACAGGAACTGCGGTTGAAACTTCCCGCCACATCCGGGGCGAAAGAAATCACGCTCTACCTCAGCGCATCAGACGCGGGCGACGGCAACAAGGGTGACTTCGTGGTGTGGGAACAGCCGCGCCTCGTCGCGCCGGGCCAGCCGACACTGCTGCTCCGCGACGTGCGTGAGGTGAGCCGTGATCTTTCGGCCCGGCGGGAACGCACCTTGTCCTCGACCGCAAAGTATCTCGCCGCCGCCGCACAGGCCGAACTCGGTCAGACGAATGTGGCTACGCTCGCGGCGAAGCACGGCGTCGAGGCGGAGGTGCTGGCGGCGTGGCTGGATTACCTCGGCCTCAGCGCGACCGGCCCGGTGAAAATCGAGGGCCACTTCACCGATACTTACACCAATGGCTCCGGCTTCGCGTTCATCAACGGCTGGGGGCCGGGTGGCACGCCCAACCTCGCGGCCAATTCTTCCGACCAGCACGTCCGCATCCCCGGCAACATGAAGCCCCACAGCGTCGCGTTGCATCCTTCACCCAAGCTCGCCGCTGCGGTGGGCTGGCGCAGTCCCGTGGCGGGCCGCGTGCGCGTGACGGCGATGATTCAACACGCGCACCCCGAGTGCGGCAACGGCGTGACGTGGTCGCTGGAATTGCGTCATGGCTCGAAGCGCCAGCGCCTCGCCCATGGCGTCGCGCAGGGTGCGAAAGAAGTGAAGCCCGCGCCCGTGGAAAATCTTTCCGTGCAACCCGGCGATGTGGTTTCGCTGCTCATCGGCCCGCGCGACGCGAATCACTCCTGTGATCTCACGGCGGTTGATCTCACGCTGACCAGCAGCGGCGACAACGGACACGAATGGGATCTGGCGAAGGATGTTTCACCAAACGTCCTCGCCGGCAATCCGCACGCGGATCGACTGGGCCACGAAGGCGTCTGGCATTTCTACACCGAGCCGGACAAAGGCGCGGCGCCCGGGCCGGTGATTCCGGCGGGTTCATTGCTGGCGAAGTGGCAGGCAGGCGGTAGCGCGGAAGAGAAGGCGAGCCTCGCAGGTGAAGTGCAAATGCTGCTGACCTCCAGCCCACCGGGGAGGAAGGATTCGCCCGACGCCCTCTTGCATCGACAGCTCACCTCGCTCGGCGGGCCGCTGTTTAACAACTCGAAACGTGAAACCCGAAACAGCCTCCAGGCACCGGCGCTGACGAATGAAGCGGGCCTCGATCCCGCGCAATTCACCGGCGCGAACCTCAACGTGCAAGCGCCGTCCGTCATCGAGATTCGCCTGCCCGCCGACTTCGTGGCGGGCTACGAGTTCATCACCACGGGCGTGCTCGACAAAACCACCGGCGCGGAAGGCAGCGTGCAGCTTCAACTGCTCACGAACAAACCGTCGGCGAACTCCGGCCTGATCACCATCGAGGCCAGGACTGCTGATGGCGAAGGCCCGTGGTATTCCAACAACCGCACCACCTCGCACAACACGCCCATCGTGGTGAACGACGGCAGCGCGGCGCGCAAACGCATCGAGGCGGCCTTCGACGAGTTCCGGCAACTGTTTCCCGCCGCGCTGTGCTACACGAAGATTGTTCCTGTCGATGAGGTGGTCACGCTCACGCTTTACTATCGCGAGGACGATCATTTCAAACGGCTCATGCTCGACAACGCGCAGGCCGCGCGGCTCGACCGGCTCTGGGACGAGCTGCACTTCGTGGCGCAGGACGCACTCACGACGGTCGATGTCTTCGAGCAGCTCTGGCAATACGCGACGCAGGACGCCGACCCGAGCGTCTTCGAGCCGATGCGCGAGCCAATTAAACAACGCGCCGCCGCTTTCCGTCAGCGACTCACGGACACGCAGCCGAAGCACCTTGATGCCGTGCTGGAGTTCGCCGACGGCGCGTATCGTCGTCCGCTCACTGACGCGGAGAAGGCGGAACTGCGCGGCCTGTATCGCAAGTTGCGAACGGAGGAGCTTCCGCACGACGCAGCGATCCGCCTCACGCTCGCGCGCGTGCTCGTGGCTCCTGCGTTTCTCTATCGCGCCGAGAAGCCGGGGCCGGATGACAAGGCGGGGCCGGTGAACGATTGGGAACTCGCCACCAGGGTCTTTTGGTTTGGGTTTATGAATGGGAGAGGATTGCCAGGGAGCGTGCGGGTTTGGAATGGAGGTATTCTCGGAGTTGAGGGAGGGATT
>JAYTUE010000042.1:0-10936 GCA_043744715.1 Verrucomicrobiota bacterium
CCAGCGGAACTCGAAGCGGGCTTTGCTCAGGGCGTTGTCGCGGTATTGCGCGCCGGGGTGGCCCTTCGCTAAGTCGGCGGCGTGGGCGGCTATCTTATAAGTGATAACTCCGTCCTTCACGTCCTTCTTGTTGGGCAGGCCGAGGTGTTCTTTGGGAGTAACATAGCAGAGCATGGCGCAGCCATACCAGCCGATCATGGCGGCGCCGATGCCGCTGGTGATGTGGTCGTAACCGGGGGCGATGTCGGTGGTGAGCGGGCCGAGGGTGTAGAAGGGCGCTTCGCCGCACCATTCGAGCTGCTTGGCCATGTTTTCTTCGATCATGTGCATGGGGACGTGGCCGGGGCCTTCGTTCATGACTTGGACGCCTTTGGCTTGGGCGCGGCGGGTGAGTTCGCCCTGCACTTCGAGTTCGCCGAACTGCGCGCGGTCGTTGGCGTCGGCGATGGAGCCGGGACGCAGTCCGTCGCCGATGGAGAAGCTAACATCGTAAGCAGCCATGATGTCGCAAATGTCGTCCCAGTGCGTGTAGAGAAAGTTTTCCTTGTGATGGCTGAGGCACCACTTAGCCATGATGCTGCCGCCACGACTGACTATGCCCGTCATCCGCGATGCCGTGAGCGGAACAAAGCGGAGAAGCACGCCGGCATGGATGGTGAAGTAGTCCACGCCTTGTTCGGCTTGCTCGATCAAGGTGTCGCGGAATAACTCCCACGTTAGGTCTTCAGCCTTACCATTCACTTTCTCCAAAGCCTGGTAGATGGGCACGGTGCCGATGGGCACGGGGCTGTTGCGCAGGATCCACTCGCGCGTGGCGTGGATGTTCTTGCCGGTACTGAGGTCCATGACGGTGTCCGCGCCCCACTTGGTGGCCCAGCGCATCTTCTCGACCTCCTCCTCGATGCTCGACGCGACGGCGCTGTTGCCGATGTTGGCGTTGATCTTCACAAGGAAGTTGCGGCCGATGATCATTGGCTCAAGCTCGGGGTGATTGATGTTCGCGGGGATGATGGCGCGGCCGGCGGCGACTTCGGAGCGGACGAATTCGGGCGTGATCTGCGCGGGGATGCGCTGGGGGAAGCGGCGGAAGACAGAGGGCGTATAGTCGTTACTGGCGGAGCTATGCTCCGCGCTCCGGGAAAGCTGGGATGAACCGGCGTGCTGTTTAGTGAGGTCGTTGCGAACGATGTCCTTCGACATCTCGGCGATCTTTGCGCGGCCCAAGTTCTCGCGGATGGCGATGAATTCCATCTCCGGCGTGATGATGCCGGCACGGGCGTAGGCGAGCTGCGTGACGACCTTCCCCGCCTTGGCGCGCAGTGGACGACGGCGATTGCTGGTCAGCCCGGGAAATTCCACGAGGCGATTCTTCTCCGCCTTGCTGGCGTATTCGGCGTGCTTGCCGGAGAGATAGCCATCGTCCTGCGGCTTCACTTCGCGACCATCAATCTCTTCCACGTCGCCGCGTTTCAAAATCCATTCGCGCCGCAGTGCAGGCAAACCTTCGTCCGAGCTTCCGGTGAACGCCGGATCGCCCCACGGGCCCGAGCAGTCATAGACGCGCACCGGATCATTCGGCGTGACCGCACCGGTGTAGGACTTGGTGTCGCCGACCGTGATCTCGCGCACGGGCACCTGGACGTCGGTGTGGATCTGGCCGGGCAGATAGACGCGCTTGGAGTTTGGCAGTTGCTCGCTGCTGTGCGGTTCGATGGAGGATTGTGGGTCGGCGATCATGGGAGATTCAGGTTGTTCGGCTGTCGGTCGTCATCGAGGAAACGGTTCTAGCCGTTTCGGCGTATCAGCAGCGGGAAAAAAAGCGGAAGAAGGGAATATCGCCCGTCGTGCCCGGCCGCAATGGTGGCCGTCCGACGGGACCCTTCCTTCGCCGGCATTACCCGGTGCAGGTTCAACGGGTCGCAAGCGCTCCTGCGCATGCCTCTCAGCCTTTGTCCTTCGCACCATGCGACGGACCGGTTGGCTCCCCGGATTCGGAAGGGACAATGCCGTCAGCGCCGACAGCGTCAAGCGGCCTGCCGGGTGAAAAACATTTCCCAATCCACTTCGACCGGGTCTACCGTTCTTCAAATATCATGAAGAAAATTCTCGTCATCGCCGGAGTCCTGCTGGTCGTGGGCGTCGTAGGAGTGGTCATCGTCGCCATGAACCTCGGTTCCATCGTCAAGTCCGGCATTGAAACCGTTGGCCCGAAACTGACGAAGACCGAGCTCAAGCTGGACAAGGCGGGCTTCGGCCTTTTCGCCGGTCGGGTTGAACTCACCGGCCTGTTTGTCGGCAACCCCGAAGGCTTCAATTCCGAGTCGGCGATCAGGGTCGGCGAGATCGCCGTGCAGGTGAAGCCGAGCTCTTTGGCCGGTGCCGTCGTCGAGATCGACGAGATAACCATCAAGTCCCCGGTGATCACCTACGAACAGGCCTTGGGTGGAAACAACATCAGCAAGCTTCTGGCGAACGTGAATGAAAGCACGGCGGCGCTCGCTGGTGGAAAGGATGACAAGACGGTCCACGCCGATCCGGCTTCGCAGAAACGTTTCCGGGTGAAACTGGTCCGCGTCGAAGGCGCCATAGTAAAGGTCGGCGCCACGATGCTTGGTGGAACCGCGCTGCCCATTCCCCTTCCCCCGATCACGATCGAAAACATCGGGACGAGCGGCAACGGCGTGACCGCCGGAGAGCTGACCAGCGAGGTGCTCAAACAGGTTCTCTCGGCCGTGACCAGGACGGTGGCCGAAAACCTGACCAAAGGCGGCGGCCTGCTGAAGGACGGGGCTGGTGGAGCCCTGGACAAAGCCGGTGAGGGGCTGAAAAACCTCCTCAAGAAGAAGTAGGCCGCTTCGTTCGTATCCGATCAAAAAAGCCGGAGACCATCGTGTCTCCGGCTTTTCTAGTTCCGACGTCAGCCGATCTTAGATCGCCTTAGTGAAGGCTTCCAGCAGGCCTTCCATGCCGCTTTCGGTCTTGGTGTGGCGGGTCGGCGGGTTGAAGAGGTCGCCCATGTATTGCACGGCTTCGGAGATGCTGCGGACGGACTTGGGAAGGGTCGCACCGCACGCGTTGGGATGTCCCCCGCCCTGGAGCTTCTCCGCATACTTCAAGGCGGATCCGTCCTTGCTCCGCAGGCTGACGACGAAGTGGTTGTTGCCCTTCTTCAGCGCGGTGATGAGCACGGGATGCGGCACGGCCTTCCGTTCGAGCATCCGGTGGATGATCAGGTTGCTGTTGCCGATGGGCGCATCGACAAGGCAGACGCCCGACGTGATCTCGGTCACATGATTGACCGCCCAGTCGAAGCCGATCGGATCCTCGATCTCGCGCTTCACCCGCATCACTTCGAGGAGCGGATGGTCGATCAGTTTTTCCAGATCGCTGCCGATCAGTCCGACCATGGGCCAGAAGCCGTAGATCTTGATGAGGCTGGAGTAGTCGATCGCGAGCTCGAAGTCGGGGTCATCCTGGATGAACAGGTCGGCCACGTTGTTGAGATGCACGAGGCGCTCCAGCTTGGATGAACCGATGCCGGCCTCGACACAAAGGTCGTAGCAGAGCGAACCGGCCGACTTGGAGGTGTCATGGATAAGCCGGGCGTAGCGCGCGGTGGTGTTGGTGGAGTGGTGATCCACCACGAGCCAGTGGCTGCGGTCGAGGCGGCTTTCGAATGAAAAATCCGTCGCCCACGCGGCCGTTTCCTTCAGGTCACGCATTTTCCAGCCCGTGTAGTGGTAAGCCTCCAGCGTGATTTCCGCGCCGTAAAGCTTGCGAGCCAGACGCTGGAGGAGCAGGCCGGCCACCAATCCGTCGAGATCGCTCTCATGAGTCAGGATCACGGCGGGTCTTTCAAAATTCAGCATCCGGCCAGCCTACCGTTCGGTCGGATTCAACTCCAGAGACCATTTGAGAACTTTTGGAGAAGTTCCAGTAAACCCGTCCCGCACGGGGCAATGTCCCTTGCTCCGGAAACACTTGCCCGTCCCACGGATGGCTTGCGCGGGCGGGCCGCGGTTTCCAAAGTCCAACCCACATGAACTTGTTCGATCTTTCAGGTGAAGTCGCCGTCGTCATTGGAGCTACCGGTGTGCTCGGTGGCGGCCTGGCGGAGGGTCTGGCTGCGGCCGGCGCCAAGGTGGCCGTGCTCGGTCGTAATGAGGAACGCGGCGAAGCCCGCGTGGCCTCGATCCGCAAGGCCGGCGGCACCGCCCAGTTCTTTTCGGCCGACGCGATGTCGCGCTGCAGCCTGGGCGAAGCGCACGAAAAACTCGAAGCCGCGCTCGGCGTTCCGACGATCTTGGTCAACGCCGCCGGCGGCAATGATCCGAAGGTGACGGTCGTGGGCGACAAGAAATTTGAGCAGATCGCGCTGGAAGACTGGGCTGCAAATTTCGACTTGAACCTCATCGGCGGTGTTCTGCTCCCGTGTCAGGAGTTCGGCCCAGCCATGGTGAAACGAAAGAAGGGCTCGATCATCAACATCGCCAGCGTCTCCGCCCACATCCCGCTTTCCCGCGTCGTCGCCTACTCGGCTTCCAAAGCCGCCGTCCTCAGCTTGAGCCAATTCCTCTCCCGCGAATGGGCCAAGGACGGCGTCCGGGTGAACACCATCACGCCCGGCTTTTTTCCGGCGGAACAGAACCGCAAGCTGCTCTTCAGCGAGGGTGGCGCTCCCACCCCGCGCGCCGCCTCCATCCTCGCGCACACCCCGATGGGCCGGATGGGCGAACCCAATGAACTCGCCGGCGCGGCCGTGTTCCTGGCGAGCCACGCGGCCAGCAGCTTCGTCACCGGCATCGACATCCGCGTCGACGGCGGGTTCCTTTCACAGACGATTTGATCAGGAGAACTTCCAAACGATGAAAACCAAATCCTTCCTCACGCTCGCCGCGTTTCTGCTCGTCGGCGGCGCCGGTCTCACCAGCGCCGCCGACGCTGCCAAAGTTTCGGCGACCAACGCCACGGTCGAAGCGAAGAAGGACACGCCCTCGAAGGAGACCAACGCACCCGTCATCACCGAAGGGTCCGTGATCGTCGGCGGAAAGGCCGTCCACTACAAGGCGACGGCGGGAATGCTCCCGATCCTCGGCAAGGACGGCAAACCCACGGCCCAGGTCTTCTACATCTCCTACACCCAGACCAACACCGTCGACGCCGCAGACCGGCCTATCACCTACTGCTTCAATGGAGGCCCGGGCAGCAGTTCGGTCTGGTTGCACCTCGGCGTCTTCGGACCGAAGCGCGTGGAGTTTCCCGGCGACGGCACCACGCCGCCGCGTCCGCCCGGCCGGCTTATCCCCAACGAGTATTCGCTGCTCGACGTGACAGACCTCGTCTTCATCGACCCCGTGAGCACCGGCTACAGCCGCCCGGAACAACCGGACAAGGCGTCGGACTTCTACGGCCAGAACAACGACATCGCGACGGTCGCCGAATTCATCCGGCTCCACACGACGCGGGAGAAACGCTGGCGCTCGCCGAAGTTTCTTGCGGGCGAAAGCTACGGCGTCTTCCGCGCTGCCGGCTTGGCCAACTACCTCCAGAGCCGTTTCAACCTCTACCTGAACGGCCTTGTCCTCGTCTCTGGTGTCATCGACTTCGAGACCATCCGGGCCGAAGGCCTGACGGACACCCCGTATCTCTGTTTCCTCTCGGCCATCACCGCCTCGGCGCACTACCACAAGAAGCTGCCTGCTGATTTGCAGGCCGATTTCAAGCAGGCCATCGCCGAGTCGCGCGCTTTCGCCGAAGGCGACTACGCCCGCGCCCTGCGCCTCGGTGCCGCACTGCCGCCCGCCGAACGCACGGCCGCCGTCGAAAAACTCGCCCGCCTCACGGGACTTTCCACCTCCTACATCGAGGACCATGACCTGCGCGTCTCCGCCTTCGAGTTCCGCAAGCAGCTCTTGAAATCCGAAGGCAAGATCATCGGCCGCTTCGACGCCCGCGTGGTCTCCCGCGACGGCAACGCCGCCGCCGCGACGCCCGAGTTCGACCCCAGCCACGCGCTCGTCAGCGGCGTGTTCTCCTCCGCCATGAACAGCTACGTGCGGGAGGACCTGAAGTTCGAGAAGGACAACCCCTATGAAATCCTCACTGGCGTCCAGCCCTGGCCCTGGGCGCGCACCAGCGGCTATCCCAGCACCGGCCCCGATCTCGCCGCCGCCATGAAGGAGAATCCCCATCTCAAGATCTTCATCCAATGCGCCTGGCGAGATCTCGCCTGCCCCCCCGACGGCATCCTCCACAGCGTCCGCCAACTCGCCATCCCCGCCGAGATCCGAGGCAACATCCGTGTCGAGGAATACGAAGCCGGCCACATGCTTTACCTCAACCCGCCCGACTTGAAGAAGTCCGCCATCGACATGAAGGACTTCATCCGGAAGACGGTGGCCAACTGATCGTCCCAACTCCTGAAACGCCATGAGCCTTGTCTCCTCAGCACTTCCCTCTAGCGGCAATGTCTTCGTCACTTCCGCGCAGGCCGCCGATGTCGTTGCCCAGTCCTGTCCGGCCAAGGACTACCGGGGCAAACGCGTCTTGGTCGTCGTGCCGGATGGCACCCGGACCGCGCCGGTGGGCCTGATGTTCAAGACGCTCTTCGCCCAGATAGGCCAGGCCACGGCGTCGTTCGACATCATCATCGCCCTCGGCACGCACCAGCCGATGAGCGAGGAAGCCATCTGCGGCCGGTTGGAGATCACGGCCGAAGAACGCCGATCCACTTACTTCAACGTAAAGTTCTTCAACCACGACTGGAACAACCCGGCCGCGCTCCGTTCCGTGGGCAAGCTGACCAAGTCCGACATCCATGAACTTTCCGGAGGCCTGTTCGAGATGGAGGTCGACGTCCAGATCAACAAGCTCGTCTTCGACTACGACCAGATCGTCATCGTCGGCCCCGTTTTCCCGCACGAGGTCGTCGGCTTCTCCGGCGGCAACAAGTATCTGTTCCCCGGCATCGGCGGCCCCGACATCCTCAACTTCTTCCACTGGCTCGGCGCCGTCGTCACCAACCCGCTGACCATCGGCAACAAGTGGACTCCCGTCCGCAAGACCGTGGACAAGGCCGCATCGCTCGTGCCCATCTCGAAGCTCTGCTTCTGCATGGTCGTCGCCCCGGACAAGAGCCTCGTCGGCCTCTACGCCGGTTCGCCCGAGAAGGCTTGGGACGCCGCCAGCGATCTCTCCGACAAGCATCATGTGCTCTACAAGGACAAGCCCTTCAAGACCGTCCTCTCCGTCATGCCGGCGATGTATGACGAGCTGTGGGTCGGCGGCAAAGGCATGTATAAGCTGGAACCCGTCGTGGCCGACGGCGGCGAACTCATCATCTACGCCCCGCACATCCACGAGATCAGCGCGACCCACGGCGAAACGATCCGCAAGATCGGCTACCATTGCCGCGACTACTTCCTGAAGCAGTGGGACCAGTTCAAACACTTCCAGTGGGGCGTCGTCGCCCACAGCACCCACGTGCGCGGCATCGGCACCTTCGAGAACGGCGTCGAGCAATGCCGCATCCAGGTGACGCTCGCGACCGGCATTCCCGAGGCGCTCTGCAATCAGATCAATCTCGGCTACCGCGACCCGAAGTCGATCAACCCCGCCGACTTCGCCAACCGCGAAGAGGAAGGCGTCCTACTCGTGCCCAAGGCCGGCGAGATGCTCTTCCGCCTCAAGGATGCGCCCGAGTGGTGCCGGAAGATGTAGGCCGGGCAACTGGTGGCTCCGTGGGAAGAACATCGAACACCCAACATTCAACGTTGAACTCCCAAGTCACCGGGAACCGGGCGTTCAGTTCGATGTTCGGCGTTGGATGTTCGATGTTCGATGTTCGGCGCCCTCCCGGTTTCCCCACCTTCATCTTCATCCGTTGCACCCTCCGAGCGGATCAGCCAGCTTGCATCCATTCCCGCCATGAAACGCTTCCCCATATTCGCATCTTTCCTCGTCGCCGCGTCCGCGTGCGTCGGCTCTCTTCTCGCCGCACCCGCCGTTTCCCTGCCCCGCAGCACTCCTGAATCGCAGGGAGTTTCTTCGTCCGGCCTTCTCGAATTCATCGAGGCGGTGGACAAGGTCGACGCCATGCACAGCTTCATGCTCGTGCGCCATGGCAAGGTCGTGGCCGAGGGTTGGTGGACTCCCTACAACCCCGACAGTCCCCATGTCCTCTTCTCGTTGAGCAAAAGCTTCACCTCCACAGCCGTCGGCTTGGCCGTGGCCGAGGGCAAACTCAGCATCGACGACGAGGTGCTGAAGTTCTTCCCCGATGACGCCCCGGCCAGTCCCTCGGCCAACCTGAAGAACATGCGCGTGCGCGATCTCCTCACGATGTCCACCGGCCATCAGGACGAACCGTCGAGCGCACAGGACAAGGTATCCGCCAAGTCCTTCCTCGCGCAGCCGGTGCCGCACAAACCGGGCACGCATTTCAAATACAACACGGCCGCCACCTTCATGCAGTCGGCCATCGTGCAGAAGCAGACGGGTTTGCCGGTCTTCGACTATCTCCAGCCCCGCCTCTTCGCGCCGCTGGGCATCGTCGGCGCGTCCTGGGCGACGAACTTCCAGGGCATCTCGCTCGGCGGCTACGGCCTCAAGGTCCGCACCGAGGACATCGCCAAGTTCGGCCAGCTCTATCTCCAGAAGGGCAAGTGGAACGGCAAACAGCTCGTGCCCGAGGCGTGGGTCGCCGCCGCCACCGGCAGGCAGATGTCGAACGGCAGCAATCCGAAGAGCGACTGGGACCAGGGCTACGGCTACCAGTTCTGGCGCAGCCGGCACGGGGCCTACCGCGGCGACGGCGCCTTCGGGCAATACTGCCTGGTCATGCCGGAACAAGATGCGGTCCTCGCCATTACCAGCGGAGTGAAGGACATGCAGGGCGTGCTGAACATTGTCTGGGACAAACTCCTTCCAGCCATGACGGCGAATGCAATGCCATCCGATGCCGCCACCCGCAGGAAGCTCGAAGACCGCCTCGCCAAACTCACCGTGCGCCTTCCGGAAGGAGCACCCACTTCGCCTTTGGCGTCGAAGATTGCCGGTCTCCGCTTTGTGTTTCCGGACAATGAAGAGAAGCTCGAATCGCTCGCGTTGGAGGTCGGTTCCGCCGGGGCCAACATGACGCTCGTGACCCGCACTGGTGGAAAGGAAAGCCGCCTTGCACTCGGCGCGGGCAATTGGAAAACCGGCACGATTGACTACGCGACATCTGTCGGAGCGACCACCTCACCCGAGCCCGTCGCCGCCAGCGCCGCCTGGGCCGGCGACGACACTCTGGTGGTGAAGCTCTGCTTCTACGAATCGCCGTTCCATCTCACGCTCCGGCTGCGTTTCGCTGGCGACACCGTGACCCGCGACACCGAAGCCAACGTGGGCTTCGGCGGAACCAAGCGCCCCCAACTCATCGGCCGCAGGGAGTGACGCCGAATCGCCTTCGGGCTTCCCGTCCAACCCGTCGCCTCTACATTCCGCGCACCTGTGTCTGATCCCGTCCAATCTCCCGCCTGGCTGGAAAAGCCGGACGGCACACGCGCCGACATCGATGGAAACTGTTCGATCGGCCGGGCCGCCGACAACCAGGTGATACTGGCCGACGACCGCGTCTCCCGGCGCCACGCCGTCATCCACGCGCAGGGCGAAGGTGAATTCTGGCTGGTCGACCTCGGCACCAGCAACGGCAGCTACGTCAACGGCCGGCGTCTCAGCCAACCGGGCCGGCTCAACCACGGCGACGTCATCAAGATCGGCTCCTTGCAACTGGTCTTCCGTGAAGCGGGCGGTCCCAGCCTCGACATCTCCGCCACGACCATCACTTCGGATCGGACGATTGTGGCCGTCGAGTCATCTCCCTGCTGGCTTCTGCTGATCGACATCGAAGGCTCGACCCGTCTCAGCCAAAAACTGGATCCCGAGGCGCTCGCCATGCTGATTGGCCGATGGTTTGCCCGCTGCAAGGTAGCCATCGAAGGCCAGGGCGGCGTCATCAACAAATACCTCGGCGACGGCTTCTTCGCCTACTGGCCGGCGACCCAGACCGCCCCGCCCCGCGTCATCGCGGCGTTGGCAGCGCTGTGCGAGCTGCAGGAGTTGGGCGAACCCGGCTTCCGCATCGTCCTGCATTGCGACCAGGTTGTAATGGGCGGAATGGCCTCCCTCGGCGAGGAAAGCCTTTCGGGTGTCGGGGTCAACTTCGTCTTCCGGATGGAGAAACTTGCGGGCTCTCTCGGCCAATCAAGGTTCCTGAGCGAACAGGCGGCCCGGCGGCTCGGACCCGGTTTTCCCACGACACCCCTGGGCAAACATCCGGTCGCCAGCTTCACCGGAGAACATGCCTTCCTGACCTTTGGCGCCTCGTCGTCGGCGCAGTAGACGGTCGCAGCGCCGGTCCCGGATAGGTTCGGAAAAGATTTGCCCATACTTTTTGCGGCCGGTTCGCGCTGGATGGGATAGATGCAGTCGCAAGCACCAACCATGAAACCCAAGCCAAGCAGCGAAGAGACCCTGTTCCATGCCGCACTCCTGCTGCCCGCCCCCGTGCGCATAGCCTTCCTCGACGATGCCTGCACCGGAGATTCCGCCCTGCGCTCGCGTCTCGAAGCGTTGCTCGCCGCCCACGACGAGAGCCGCACGCTGCTCGCCACGCAGATCGAAGCCGCCCAACCCGCGCCTCTGCGCGAGATCAGGGAAATCCCCGACGAAGCCGTCGGCCAGACGCTCGGTCGCTACAAGTTGTTGGAGCAAATCGGCGAAGGCGGCTGCGGCGTGGTCTATGTTGCCGAACAGAAGGAGCCCGTCCGTCGCAAAGTCGCCCTCAAGGTCATCAAGCTGGGCATGGACACCAAGCAGGTGGTGGCGCGGTTCGAGGCGGAGCGGCAGGCGCTGGCCATGATGGATCATCCGAACATCGCCAAGGTGCTCGATG
>JAYTUE010000043.1:0-10901 GCA_043744715.1 Verrucomicrobiota bacterium
GATTGAGGTCATTGCCGTCGAGGTCCGGGTGCCGTTCCAGTGCGGCTTCGGGTTGGTCCGGCGCCATCGGGCTTGTCCGGGCGACGGGAAGCCGCCACGCTCCGCGCATGATATCCCCGATGACTCGCCGCCGTTGGATCGTGTCCGTCTCCGCCTGCCTCGCCATTGGCACTGCGTCGATGGCAAACGCCGCCGATGTCGGATCCTCCTACTGGGCCTACTTCGGCACCTACACGGGTGCGAAGAGCAAGGGCATCTACGTCGCGGAATATGATTCCAAGACCGGCAAGGTCGGCTTGCCCAAGCTGGCGGCCGAATTGCCCAACCCGACGTTCCTTGCGGTGCATCCGGCCGGGAAGTTCCTCTACGCCGTCGGCGAAGTGGGCGAGTTCGATGGAAAAAAAGGCGGGGCCATCCGCGGTTACACGATCAATCCGGCCACGGGTGCCCTTGAGGCGATCAACAGCCAGTCGACCGTGGGCGGCGGCCCGTGCCATGTGTCCATCCATCCCGGTGGCAAGGTCGCGTTGGTGGCCAACTACGGCGGCGGAAGCGTCGCGTCCTATTCCATTGCGGCCAATGGAACGCTCTCCGAGGCGAAGAGCTTCATCCAGCACACGGGCAGCAGCGTGAATCCGGGCCGGCAAAAGGAGCCGCACGCCCATTCGATCAATGCCTCAAAGGATGGCCGGTTTGCCGTCGTGGCGGATCTGGGCATCGACAAGGTCAACGTCTACAAGATCGATTCGGACATGGGCACGTTGACTCCGAATGAACCGGCGTTCGTCTCCCTGAAGCCCGGCAGCGGCCCGCGCCACTTCGCTTTCCATCCGGATGGCAAACACGCCTTCGTCATCAACGAACTTCTCTCGACCCTCACGCTCTTCCGCTACGATGCGAAGGGCGGCGTCCTCACCGAGATCCAGACCGTCAGCACGTTGCCGGGCGAAGTGAAAGGCAACAGCACGGCGGAAGTCGTGGTGCATCCCTCGGGCAAGTTCGTCTACGGCTCGAACCGCGGGCATGACAGCATCGCGATCTTCCAGTTCGATGCGTCCAAGGAAACGCTGACGTCCAGCGGTCACGTGAAGACGGGAGGCAAGACGCCCCGCAACTTCGCCTTGGATCCGCAGGGAAACTTTCTCTTCGCCTGCAACCAGGGCTCTGATTCGGTGTTCGTCTTCAAGGTGGATGGAGCAACGGGCGGCCTGGACGACACGGGCGGCAGGTTGATGATCGGCTCGCCCGTCTGCGTCCGTTTCGCGCCGAGATCGAACTAAGTTTTCCCAGACGCCATCGCCTTGTTTCCATGAAACCCAACCGACCGCTCTGTTCCTGGATTCTTGCGCTGGCCGGTTTGGCCTCCTTTGCCATCGCGGCAGCGGCCCAGCCTTCGTCATCGTCCCGCAGACCGAGGCCGGCGCACTTGATGGCACCGGGTTCCAAGCCGGAAACGATCCGGCCGAACTTCATCGTCATCCTTGTGGACGATCTCGGCTGGCGCGATCTGGGCATCGGCGGCGGCCAGCTTTACGAGACCCCGCACATCGACAAGTTTGCCCGGTCGGCGGTTCGATTCACGCAGGCCTACAGCGCCTGCACCGTGTGTTCGCCGACCCGGGCAGCGTTGCTCACGGGGCAGTATCCGGCCCGGCTCCACCTGACCGACTGGATCGCCGGCCACGTCCTGCCAAAGGCCCGGCTGCGCGTGCCGGAATGGGTGAAGGAGCTTTCCCCGGAAGCCACGACCATCGCCGAAGTGCTCAAGGGCGTCGGTTATTCCACCGCCCTCATCGGCAAATGGCATCTCGGCGGCACCAACTCCACGCCGGCCGACCACGGCTTCGACCTGAACATCGGCGGCACCGACAAGGGACAGCCGCCGAGCTACTTTTCGCCCTACAAGATTCCCACGCTCAAGGACGGTCCCGTCGGCGAGTATCTGGCCGACCGCGAGACGGACGAGGCGGTGAGGTTCATCGAATCCCACACCAACCGTCCGTTCTTCCTCTACCTGCCGCGCTACTCCGTCCACACGCCGCTCCAGGCCAAACCGGAGAAGATCGCGAAGTATCGGGAGAAGCTCACGCGGGTCGGCGGCATCCACGCCAACCCGGTCTACGCCGCCATGATCGAGAGCCTCGACGAAGGCGTTGGGCGCATTCTCGAAACGCTGGTGAAGCTTGGGCTCGATGACCACACCGTCGTCGTCTTCACCTCCGACAATGGCGGCCTCACCCTCAACGGCGTCACGTCCAACCTGCCTCTCCGCGATGGCAAAGGCTCCGCCTACGAAGCCGGCGTGCGTGTGCCGCTCTTCGTCCGTTGGCCGGGACATTCCCGGACCAATGCCGCCGTGTCCTCTCCTGTCATCACCCAGGATCTTTTCTACACCATCGCCGAGATCGCGGGAGCGCCCGTTCCATTCGCGCAGCCCCGCGACGGCCAATCGCTCGCCGCCGCGTTGGAGAAGGGATTGGAACCCCGGCGAGATTCCATCTACTGGCACTACCCGCACTATCATCCGGGCGGCGCGACGCCCTACAGCGCCGTCCGCCGCGGCAAATGGAAGCTCATCGAGTTCCTCGAAGACCATCGCGTCGAACTCTACAACCTGGAGGAAGACCCCGGCGAACGCCGCAACGTCGCCGGCCTCATGCCGCATGTGACCGAGACGCTGAAGCGTTCCCTGGAATCCTGGCGCGACCAGGTCGGAGCCCAGATGCCCACCGCCAATCCCGGCTACGATCCGACCAAACCGGCTCCCAAGGCCGCGAAGAAGAAGGCGGCGCCCACTCCCTCCGGTGAGGCTGCTTCCGCTACGCCGACGAACTGATTGGCTTGTTCAAGATGAGTCGGGCTCTACGGACTGGTTGACTCAGCCGCTTCGCTGTTTTGTTTCGATCATCCTGTCCCGGCGTCTTTCTCTTCGTGGACAAACCGCCCTCGGGTGGAATGCGAAAGGGTGTTTGTGTCCCTAATATCACTTTGTCCCTTGCGCTTGGGTGGGGTCTGACGCTTCTTTCCGACCAATGAGCCAGCGGGTCCTGATCGCTCCTGACAAATTCAAGGGAACTCTCTCCGCCGCCGCCGCCGCCAACGCCATCGCCCGCGGCTGGCGCAGCGTCCGGCCGGACGACATCCTTGAGCTCATTCCCATGAGCGACGGCGGCGACGGCTTCGGCGAAGTCCTCAGCAAACTGCACGCGTCCCGCGAACGCTCCGTGAAGACCTTCGACGCCGCCCGGCAACCCTGCGAACCCGTCTGGTGGTTCGAGACCGAAACCTCCACCGCCATCATCGAATCCGCCAAATGCATCGGGCTGGCCATGCTTCCGCCCGGGAAGTTCCACCCCTTCCAGCTCGATACCTTCGGTTTGGGCACGCTCATCCATGGCGCGGTCAAGTCCGGCGCCAAACGCTGCATCATCGGTGTTGGCGGCAGCGCCACCAATGACGCCGGCATGGGTTTGGCGCGCGCCCTCGGCTGGAGATTCCTTTCCAAGGACGGCGGCGAGATCGGCTCGTGGACGCTTCTCCACAAGGTCGCCACCGTCGTTCCACCGGCCAAGCGAAAGCCCTTCGCCCAGATGATCGTCGCGACCGACGTGACCAATCCGCTACTGGGACCCAAGGGCTGCTCCCGCGTCTACGGCCCCCAGAAAGGTCTTCGGCCCGAGGACATGGAGATGGCCGAAGCCGCCCTGAAGGGACTCGTCGCCGCCATGAAAAAGATAGGGCCCGATTACTCGAAGGAACCCGGCGCCGGAGCCGCCGGTGGACTCGGCTACGCGCTCATGGCCTTCTGCGGGGCCAAACGGATTTCCGGCTTCGAGATCTTCGCCAAGGAAGCGGATCTGCGGAAGAAGATCGCCGCCGCCGACCTCGTCATCACTGGCGAAGGCTCCATCGACGACCAGACCCGCATGGGCAAAGGGGTGGGGGAACTCGCGCTCCTCTGCACCAAGCTCAAGCGCCCCGTCTACGGCCTCGCGGGAATCGTCCAACCTGCCAAGAAGAAGGACATCTTCACCGGCACCGACGAACTCGTCCGCCTGACCACTCCCGAAGAAGCCAAAGCCCACCCTGCCGAATGGCTGGCCAAGGTCGCCGCCCACCTCGCTTCAATCATCGTCTGACCGGTTCCCTAGCAGCCCGTCAAACAAGCCCCCTCCCAGCCGCGTGAGGGCACGCGGCCTACAAAAAAGCTTCGGCGATCACCTTGGTCTTGTAGGCCCGGTCCCCCGACCGGGCGTTCTTTGACGAGCTTCTGGCTCCTGACGGTGGCGGCGGGGAACGGCCTGGTGGCGTTGATCACGAAGTTCGGCGGCGGCGCGGGCCACGATGCTTCGGTCACCGCGGAACGCTTCAACCAGTATTCGATGATCACCTTCTCCGTGGCCGTTCTGTTCGTCTTCGTGGCGATGAAATATCGCTACCGAGATGCGGGCGGAACTAAAGCAGTCCGACCCTGAGCACTGCACCTGGCCACAGGGATCACCGACGATTTGTATGAGGACGCTCTTCCGCCTCATTGCGTCGCGCACTGGGTGCAGATGGCAGACAAACACTTGCCCAGCCCAGCCAGGCGATGAAGTCGCCCCGGTCGGTCTTGAACCGGATCGGTCCAGCGGAAGGACCTACTCGTTGATGCCGCCTCGGGGCATGGGAAGCGGGCGGTTCATGATCGAATCCATGGTGGATGACGATGCGTGGACGCGGGCTTCGATGCTGGCGAGGTTCATCGAGTGGGGAAGCGCGGACTGGGAACGGTCGGCAGGCTTGGGCTCTGAAACGTCTTGAGTCGGCTTGAGAACGATCTCCTGAAGGCGCGACAGGTCCTTTTGGATTTTTTCCTGGGCGGGCATAACAATGACAAGCTCCCACCCCACACGGATTCGTCAACGTCCGGATCGTGCCAAAAGCTCACCGGATGTTGCCTCAATCCCGGCCAAGGACCGTGGCAAGACGCGAGGCGGTTTGGGCGCGTTCGTTTTCGTCCGCATCGCGTCCGACGCGGATCGGTTCGCAGAACGTGATGTGCATCGACGCGAAGGGCAGGGGGATCTGGAAAGAATCCCAGCTCTTCATGGTGATGCGGCGCCCGATCCGGACGGTGACCGGGATGATGGGCGCGCCGGTGACCTGCGCGAGGGCGATGACGCCGGGCTGCATCTGATACTTCGGGCCGCGCGGTCCATCCGGTGTGACTGCGAGGCAGAAGCCGCGTTCGATGGCGGTCGCGCATTCCAGCAAAGCCTGGCGACCGCGGCGGCTGGAGGAACCCCGGATGGGATGCACGTCGAAGCGGTCGAGCACGTTGGCCAAAAGGCCGCCGTCCTTGCTCGCGCTGATGAGGGCCGCCAACCGGCCATCCGGCCTTTGCCGGCGCACGTAGCCGTGCCATGCGACCATGCAGCTCGCGAGGCGGTTGTGCCAGACGGCGAAGATCACCGGGCCTCCGTTCGGCTGCGCCAGGACCCCGCTATGGTCGGTGAATTCCTGCCGCCAAGTGGCCATCAGACCTTTACCGCTTCCGTAGATGGCAGCCGCCGCGACCCGGTGACGCCACTTGAGGGGAACAGGCCGCACGAGTGTCGTGGACGCGTCGGGAAGGGGGGACGATTCAGCCACGGATCAGGCGCCTTTCTTCAACGAGGCCCGCACGAGGGCTTCGACACCGGCCTGGGGTCCGAGCATGGCGAGAGACGCGCGCACGGCGTCGAAGGCCTCGTTCTGCTTGAAGCCCAGAGCGGTCAGGGCCGCCATCGCGTCGGTCTGGCGTTTGTCCGTGTCAGACAAGGGGGACGATCCGCCGGGGGTAGCGGAGGGGCCCGATCCGAAGCCGCCGAGCTTGTCCTTCAGTTCGACGACGATGCGTTCGGCCGTCTTCTTGCCGACACCGGAGATCTGGGAAAGGGCCTTGATGTCGCCCGTGCCCACGGCGGCGCGGAAAGCGTTAATCGAGATTCCCGAAAGGACGTTCAGGGCGATCTTCGGGCCGATGCCGGACACGGTGTGGACCAGCATCCGGAAAAGGTCGCGCTCCTGCGTGGTGACGAACCCGTAGAGCGTGTGGGCGTCCTCGCGGATGGCCAGGTGCGTGAGCAGCTTGACCTCGTTGCCGGCTGCCGGGAGCCGGTCGAAGGAGGACAGAGGAATCAGCAGTTCATAGCCCACGCCATGGACATCGACGACGATCATGGTGGGCAGGGCCTCGACAAGTTTTCCTTGGACGAATGCGATCATGCTTGGTCACGGGTATCGCCGGATGTGCTGTCGGTGCGGGATGCCTTGGCCAACGCGTTCCGGCGCCGCGCCCGGAGGCTGAAGAAGGCCAGCAGCAGGACGAAGAGGACCAGCGAAAGTCCGACGATGGCGACGATCAGGATGGTGATGGATCTCTGGGTGCTCAAAGGCGCTTGGGTGAATTGATGTGGGAGCGGCCCTGGGATTGGGCGAATGCGAGGGCAAGGGCGAGGGCGTCGGCCTCGTCCGGACCGGGTTCGGATTCGAGGTTCAACATCCGTTGGACCATCTTCGCGACGGCCTTCTTCTGGGCACCGCCAAAGCCCACGATCGCCAGCTTGGCCTTGCGGGGAGCCATTTCACAGACTTCGAGCCCGGCCTCGGCCGCGGCCACGAGGCTCGCGCCACGGGCTTCTCCCATGATGAGGGCGGTCTTCAGGTTCTGCGCGAAGAACAAGCCCTCGACGCAGCAGAGTGTCGGGCCGTGCTGCCGGATCACTTCCCGGATGGTGCGGGCGATTTCGGCAAGGCAACGCGAGCGTTCGAGCTTGGCGGGGTTCTTCACCATTCCGAAGCCCAGCGCGGCCGGGATGCCCCGTGTGAGACGGATCACACCCCAGCCGGTTCCACGCAGCGATGGATCGATCCCCAAAATGATCTGATGTCCACGGGATACGGCCCCGGCGTCCTGGGCGGCCTCCGAAGCCCTGGACGATCGGCCCGCAAGGCGGGCTTCGATGTCGGCAAAGGCTTTCGGTGAAATTCCCACGCCCGAACTCTTGTCGAGAGCGCACCCGGTGACAAAGGAGAAAACGAGTTCGCCGGCTTGAAGCGGCGGGGTGAATTGGCTGATGATTTTGCGATGTCCACCATCGCCGTCCTCGGAACGCTCGATACCAAAGGTGAAGAGCACGCCTACGTGGCGGAACAGATCCGAGGGCGCGGGCATCGGCCGCTGCTCATCGACGTGGGCACCGGGGCTGCGCCCACGGTCACGCCCGACATCCCGCGCGAGGAAGTGGCAACGGCGGGTGAATTCGATCTGGCCGGGTTGCTCGCACGCAAGGACCGCGGCGAATCGGTCGCCGCCATGATGCGGGGCGCGGCGGCCATTCTCATGCAACTTCATTCCCTCGGCCGCATCCAGGGAGTCATATCTCTCGGCGGCGGCGGCGGAACGGCCATCGGCACCGCCGGCATGCGCGCGCTTCCCGTCGGCTTTCCGAAGCTGATGGTCAGCACCCTGGCCAGCGGCAACGTCGCGCCCTATGTCGGCGTGAAGGACATCGTGATGTTCCCCAGCATCGTCGATGTCGCGGGCCTGAACCGCCTTTCCCGTGAGCTCCTTGCCCGCGCGGCCGGGGCGATCTGCGGCATGGCCGAAGCCAAACCGGTGGCGGGTGTCGACAAACCTTTGATCGTCGCGAGCCAGTTCGGCAACACGACGAAGTGCATCGAACAGGCCCGCAAGATCCTTGAGGCGGCGGGCTATGAAGTCCTCGTCTTCGCCGCCGTCGGGACTGGCGGACGCACCATGGAGTCTCTGATCGAATCCGGCATGGTGTCGGGGGTGTTGGACATCACGACGACCGAATGGGCCGACGAGCTGGTCGGAGGCGTTCTGTCGGCCGGGCCGAATCGTTTGGAGGCCGCGGCCCGGACGGGAGTTCCGGCCGTGGTCGGCCCCGGGTGTCTCGACATGGTGAACTTTGGTCCGCGCGAAAGCGTGCCCGCCAAGTTCGACGGGCGTCTCTTCTACCAGCACAACCCCCAGGTCACCTTGATGCGGACATCCGTGGAAGAGAATTTGCAGCTGGGCCGGATCATCGCCGGAAAGCTGAACGCTTCGACCGGTCCCATCCATGTGATGCTTCCTTTGCAGGGAATTTCGGTGATCAGCGCGCCCGGCCAGCCATTCCACCTGCCGGCGGCCGATGAAGCCCTCTTCACCACCCTGAAGGCTGAATTGCGTCGGGACATTCCGGTCCAAGAAGTCGACTGCAACATCAACGACGCGGGGTATGCGGAGACGGCAGCGAAGATCTTGCTGCAACTGATCGCCTTGAAGCCTTCGCAGTAACTAGAGCTGATTCGCGGTGTCTTGCCAGGTGTCGAAGACGTGCTTCTTTGACGCCGCAACATGAGAGCTTTTGGCGAATTCAGGATTCTACTGGTGAGCGTTTCCATTCTATGGGGAACGCCTGTGGTCCTGTTGGGAGAAGAACACGGAACCAACGGGACCGTGGCGGCCTCAACGCCCCGTTCTTCAGCTTTGGCTTATGGCCGATTGGAAACCACGCGGTTGGTGTTGGAACAGTCGGAGGAGACCGTTTCCTTCCGGCCAAAGGACCTGAACCCGCCGCAGTGGCATTTCCCCGGGATGGACTCCGAGGCGGTGTTTGCGTTTCTCAAGTCGGCTGGCCTTACCGGGCCGCAGTTGGAGGCCTTGAAGAGACCCGGGGTGGCGATCGGAGGGCCGCATGGTCTGATCGTGGTCCCGCCCCGGCATGTCGGCATGGGCCTGACGCGTGCGAGCCGCAGGGTCGTCTACGACAAGCTTGCGGAATTTCCTGAGAACGAAAGGGAACGCCAGCCCTTCCAATTCCTCGAGACCGAGGTGGACGAGTGGCGGGACTCGGGTGTTCTCAGCGAACAGACGACTGACCTAATCAAGCGGATGAGCGTCGTCCGCGCCGGGATGCTGTGTTTCTCCGATACGCAGATCGCCTCCGAGGTTCCCTTTTACGAGCGCGGCCCGCTTCTGCGAATGCTCACACGGGTTCCGTCGCTCGTCGTGAAGCTCACCGTCGACCGGCAATCCGACATCGAAGCCATGTCCTCCTACTGGGGCGCCGGAGGCCGGACCAGCGAAGTCCGTGCCGTCCTCGCGGCGATGCGCGAAGTGGAGGGAGGCTCCAAGATGGACCTTTCGCGCATCCTTCCGCCTTTTGCGCGCCCCAGGCTCTACACCTTTCCAGATTCCTCGATGCAGCCGACGGCGCCGTTCCAGGATTGTTTCTGGACGGCCCTTAATTTTTTCCGGGAGACCCCGGAAGAGTTCAACGGCGATACGGCGAAAGTCAGCGCTTTGATCGCGCAACGCTATTCCCTGGTCCGGGATGCACCCAAGTTCGGGGACGTGGTCATGATGATGGATCCGGGAGGGACGGCCCTGCACGCCTGCGTCTACCTGGCGGACAACATCGTCTTCACCAAGAACGGCAAAGGCCTCAACCGGCCGTGGATCCTGATGAACATGGACGAGATGTTCCGCACCTACCTGGCCCATCTCCGGCCCGGAATCCGCCTCCAGGTTCTGGCCTACCGGCTCAACGGAACCTGAAGCGATCAAAAGAGTGTTTCGCCCCGGCAAGGAAAAAGGTCTTGGCAGTCGGGCCTCCGAAACGTTTCATCTGCTCCGGACTGTCCGATGGTGTAAAGGTAGCACAGAGCCCTTTGGAGGCTTTAGTCATGGTTCGAATCCATGTCGGACAACCAATTCCTTTCACGGGAGATTCCATGTCACCTGTTTCGCGGTCAGCCGTCTCTCTTGCCGAGCGGGCCGTTGCACCGGTGGCTTAAACCCATTGTCCGACACGAATGATGCAGATCCGTAAGAATCGCACCTCCGACGCCGGTCGCCATCCATCATTCTTACGATGGAATGGACTCTTGCTGGGGATTCTTCTGATCCAATGCCTCCATGTTGCCCGGGCGGCCACGTCCCCGGAATTTGGAGGGCTGACGGCCGAGGTGCGCGGTGCGGGGAAGCCTCCTCAGAGTCCCCAGGGGCGGTTGGAAACGATCTCCATCACTTTGGAAAGGCCCGACGACACCATCCAGGTGGGGCAGTTGAATTTTCCCGATCCGGAATGGCGTTTCCCCGAGCAGGCCGCTTCCAATGTCGTCAGTTTTCTCCGGAAGGCGGGAGTCCCGCCGGCGGAGGTGGCCGTCTTGGCGGCGACAAACCACCTTGCCGTCGAAGGACGGGATGTGGTCATCACCCCGTCGCCCGAACTTCTTCTCGGCCTGAAACCGGATGTGAGAAGGGCCATCTATTCGGCGCTGGGCTCGCAGGTTGAAAATCCCTACCACCGGCAGCCGTTTTTCTTCACCGGATCCAGCCCCTCGGAATGGCTTGAGCACAGCGGTCTTTCCGCCACCACGGAGAAACTCCTCCGCAGCCTCATGTATCAACGGGGCAAATCCGTGCACTTCGCCGATCCCCAGGTGATCACCGGCTTGGAGGACGCGGAGAAGTTCCGGGTGATGAAGACTCTCTCGCGGGTTCCAACCCTGGTGGCCAAGCTGCACGTCGACCATTCCTCCGACCCGGCCGTGATCGCGACCTACTGGGGTGCCGGCAGTCGGGAACGGCAGTTGAAGCCGCTGCTCGAATCGCTTGTCCGGCTTAGCGGCGGGGCCGTCATGGACGTGTCGGAACTGTTGCCCGCCTTCGCCAGGCTGAGGCTCTACACCTACCCTAAGGCGACGCGATCCGCCGGTGAGATCCCCGAAGACTGTTTCTGGACGGCGATGAACTTCTTCAGCGAAACGCCCGACGCGAGGTTCCACAACTTCGACCACTCCCTCGCAACGCTGCGCTCGGAATATCTGCCGGTAGAGCGTCCCTACCGCTTTGGCGATGTCGT
>JAYTUE010000044.1:0-10892 GCA_043744715.1 Verrucomicrobiota bacterium
CTCGCCCTTGCGCGGGATGCCGTTGGGCATGACGCAGTCGAAGGCGGAGATGCGGTCGCTGGCGACGAAGAGGATCGCGTCGCCGAGGTCGAAGACTTCACGGACCTTGCCGGACTTGATCTTCGGGATGCCGGGCAGTTCGAGGTTCAGCTGTGTGCTGTCGGACATGATGCCGCGAGCATGGGAGACGAAGCACGGGGCGTGAAGCGTGAAGCGTGGGAACGGATGCCTGATACCGGATACCGGATGCCGGATGCCGGATCAGACGGCGGGATTGGGCACGGGCTGGGACGCGGCGGCGGACGGGAAGTGTTTTTCCAGCAACGCCTCCAGTTCCTCGTAGCGGACCGGCTTGGCGATGTAGTCGTCCATGCCGGCGGCGAGGCAGCGCTCGCGGTCGCCTTCGAGGGCGTTGGCCGTCATCGCGACGATGCGGACGCCGCAGGTCTTGGAGTTGTCGCGCAGCGCCTTAGTGGCGGCATAGCCGTCGAGGACCGGCATCTGGCAGTCCATGAAGATGAGGTCGTAGCCCTTGCTGCCCTGGGCCTCGACGGCTTCGCGGCCGTTGTTGGCGATGTCCGCCTGGTAGCCGAGCTTGCGGAGCATGAGGGCGGCGAGCTTCTGGTTCACCATGTTGTCCTCGGCGACGAGGATGCGGGCGGCCTTCGGCTTGGCGGCGGCCCGGGGAGCGAAGGTGGGCACCGCCGCAGGAACGGGCGATTCGGAGCGGTTCATCAGCTTGACCAGGACGTCGCGGAATTCAGCCCGACGGACGGGCTTGGTCAGGCGCTGGAAGATGCCGGCGCGCTGGAGCGCCCCTGGTTGGAGGCGCTGGCGGAGGCCGTTGAGCCCAAGGGTCCGGGCGGAACCGAGGAGCTTGCGGTCGTTGATGGAGGTGGCGAGGAGCTGGGCGTCGAAGCGTTTCGACATGAGGTCGACGATGAAGAGATCAAACGGCTTTCCCTCCTCAATGGAGCGCTGGATGTGGGCGAGGACGTCGTCTTCGTCCTGGCTGACCGTGGGCTTCATCCCGCAGCCGGTGCAGTAGTGCTCGATCACGAGGCGGACGGCCTCGTCGTCCGCAGCCACGAGGACCCGGCGGCCGGCGAGGACGGAGAGGGTCTTGGGATCTTCCGCGTTTGATGCCGGGTTTCGGGTCAGCCTAGCGCGGAACCAGAAGGTCGAGCCGTGCCCCGGCTCGCTGGTGACGCCGATGCGGCCGTTCATCATCTCGACGATCTTCTTCGAGATGGCGAGGCCGAGGCCCGTTCCTCCGAAACGCCGGGTGGTGGAGCTGTCGGCCTGGCTGAAGGCCTGGAACAGGCGCGCCTGTCCCTCGGGGGAGATGCCGATGCCGGTGTCGGAGACGGCGAACTGCAGTTCGACGAACTCGCCTTCGGTGCGGTGCAGGGTCACCTCGATGAAGATGCGCCCGTGCTCCGTGAACTTGATGGCGTTGCCGATGAGGTTGATGAGGACCTGGCGCAGGCGGTTCGCATCGCCGACCAGCGCGGCGGGCACGTCGTTGCGGACGAGGCTGGCGAGCTCGATCTCCTTGGCGCTGGCGCGCTGGGACATGAGCGCGGCGGCCTCCTCGACGATGTCGAAGATGTCGAACGGAACTTCGTCCAGCCTGAGCTTTCCAGCCTCGATCTTCGAGAAGTCGAGGACGTCGTTGATGATCGAGAGGAGCGCCTCGCTGCTGTTGCGGATGGTGGAAAGGTGGTCGCGCTGTTCGGCGTTGAGCGGGGTGTCCAGGAGGAGGTTGGAGAAGCCGATGATGGCGTTCATCGGCGTCCGGATCTCGTGGCTCATGTTCGCGAGGAAATTGCTCTTGGCGATGCTCGCGACCTCGGCGGCGGAGGCCATGGCCTCCGCGCTCTTCACCGCCTCGGCCAGCTGGATGCAGTTCTCCTCGCGTTCGGCGGCCAGCTGTTCGGCGGTGTCGCGGGCCTGGTGGATGGCCTCCTCGGTGTGCACACGCTCGGTCACGTCCTCGGTGATGCCGACGATGTGGATGACCTCGCCCTCGGGGCTGAGGATCGGGAATTTCTTCGTCGCGAGCAGGCGCAATCCACGGTCCTGGGTCTCCAGCTCCTCCAGCGGGACGATGATCATCTTCCGGTCGCGGGCCACCCGCTTGTCGTCCTCGACGAAGCGCGCGGCCTGCTCGGCCGTGAAGAGGTCCTGGTCGGTCCGTCCGATGAGGCGTTCACGCGGCTGGCCGACCATTCTTTCGCCCATCTTGTTCCAGAGGACATGGCGGCCGGAGCGCGCGTCCTTGATGAAGACGGCCAGGGGCAGCGAGTCGACGAGGGACTGGAAAAGATACTGGGTGCGCTTCAGCTCGCGGTCGGCCAGGTGCCGTTCGGTGATGTCCTCCAGCAGCGTGAGGATGCTTTCCACGGCGGTGGAACCGTTCTCGAAGATGGGCACCTTGCGGATGGAGAAGTAGCGGCGGCCACGGCTGCGTGTCGCGATGGGTTCGCCGCCGGTGATGATGGCCTTGCCCGTCTTGATCACGCGCTCGTCCATCTCCCGGAACTTGGCGGCCACATCCTCTTCGAAGCAGTCGTCGTCCTGTCCGCCGATGAGGTTCTCCGGGTTCCATCCGAACCCGCGATGGGCCTCGTTGGCGAAGGTGATGGTGCGTGTCCGCACGTTCTTCAGCCGGACGACCATGGGAAGGGTCTCGACGACGGAACGGAGGGCGCGTTCCGCCGGGGACATGGCGCCGCCCGCCGGGCTGAGCCGGCGGGCGGAAATCATCACGTCGGGGGCCTCGCCGACGAGCCGGGTGGCGGTGCAGGCGAGTTCGACGCGGCGGCCCTGGCTGGCCAGCACCGAGATGCCGATGGTCCGGGATTTGGAACCTTCGACAACCTCCCGGACGACGGACCGGAGGGCTTCGAGTTGTCCCGGCTCCACGAAGAGCGACAGGTTGGTCCGGATCAACCCGCGTTCTGGAACGCCCAGCATTTCTGCGCCGGCCTGGTTGACGGAAACGAGGGCCATGTCCTGGTCGACGGAGAAGACGATGTCGGAGCCCTGGCTGACCATCTGCCGGAATTGTTCCTCCTGAGAAAGCCTGAGGGCGCGTTCACCATCGAGTTCCTGGGCATGCCTGGAAGCACGCTTCCACAGACGGCGGACAAGGACGGCCAAGGCGACAAACGCGACGACGACGATCCCGGCACCGACCAGGAGGATGACAGGCGGGTTGTTGGCGGCCTCCTCCGGCGAGAGTTTCAGCACGGCCGCCGCCGTCGTGATCGCGGCGCTGGCACCGGCCGCGCCGAGGAGCAGCGCCGCTACCATGACGCAAAGCATCACGGCGCGCTGGAGAAGCGCCCGCGCCCAGAGAGATGTCCGGCCCGATATCACTTAGAGAGGACGGGGGCCCCTGGACTAGGAGGAGGCCCGCGTCTCCGGCGTTATCGGCCGATGAGGCAGAGGGGTTGAGCTTGGCTGCCAACAGGCTTAGGGAAGCAGGACCGCGCGGACAAACCGGGCCGGTTCCTGGCCATTGGCCGGATCGGAGATCTGGGTGGGGTTCGTGCCCAGGGAAAAGTTGGTCAAAGTCGTCCACGAGACGTTGGTCGCGAGCGAACTGCGGGCTTCGAGGCGGAAGTTCCGGCCCAGTGGTCCGGCGATGACATACTGGGGAAGATTTCCGGAACGCGTGATGCCGAAGGAGGCGGCGATGGCGTTGCTGCTGGTGATGCTGCCGCCGGGGCCGGTGACGACGAGTCGGTAGGTTCCGGCCGACGCGGCGGAGAGATTGGTCACGGACACGGAGGTGTTCGTCGCACCGGCAAGGTTCACCCCGTTGAACTGCCACTGGTAGGCCAGCGGTCCCGGACCCGAGGCAAGGGCGGCGAAGGTGACGCCGCCGCCGTTGGTCACGATCAGCGAGGCCGGCTGGCTGGTGAACGTGGGCAGCGCGGGAGGAACCGTGACCTGGAAAAGGGTCCCGATCCCGCTGAGGCCACCGTCCGACGTGACCCCGAACATCTTGCCCGCCGTCCACGCCAACCCGGGCGCGGCCACCCTTCCATCGCCGGCCTGCTGGCCGAACGAGGCGAAGAGCGCGTAGGAACCGCCGTCCTTGCCGATGCGGAAGATGCCGCCCGAATTGCTCGCGCCGCCCGAGGTGACGATGCCGTAGAGCAGGCCGTCGGCGCCTTCGGCCAGACGCCCGTTGGGCTGCCGGCCTTCGGTGGGTTCCGTGGTGAAGTGTTTGAGGACCGAATAGCCGGAGCCGTCCTTGAGCAGCCGGAAGACGGTGCCGTTGCCGGTCGAACCGCCGGCCGAGGCCGTGCCGTAGAGATAGCCATCCGCTGCCTCCATCAGCCGGCCCCTGGGTGCGGTGCCGCCGGTCGCATTGGTCCCGAACTGCCGGAGGATCTGGTAGCTGGTGGGAAGGCCGAACTTGTCGACGCGGTAGATGGTTCCTCCATCCGACGGCCCGCCGCCGCGCGTCACCCCGTAGATCAGGCCGTCGGAGCCTTCGACGACCCCGGTGTCAGGAGCGACTCCATCCGTGCCCGAGGATTCGAACGCGTGGAGGATGTTGAACTCGGAACCGTCGCGCGTGAGGCGGAAGACCGCACCGGTCTGGAACTGTCCGCCGCCCACCGTGGTTCCGAACAACGCGCCGTCGCTGCCGAGCTGCAGGGGGCCGGCGGGTTTGCTTCCATCCGAGGCCGAGGCGGTGAAGGCGCGGATCACGCTGAAGCCGTCGCCGTTGGTCTGCATCTTGTAGACGAGGCCGCGTCCCGCAGCGCCGCCTTCGCCCAGTGTGCCGTAGAGAAACCCGTCACCACCGTCGACCGGGCTTCCGCCAGGCACGTAGCCGTTGTTCGTCGCGGGTCCGAAACTCCGGAGAACGGAGTAGTTGGAGCCGTTCGTATCGAAACGGAAGACGGTGCCGCCGCCATACTGTCCGCCGAGCGGCGTGACGCCGTAGAGCCAGCCTCCGGGACCGGGATTCAAGGGCTGGACGGGGGACTGGCCGTCGCCGCCGTTCATGCCGAAGACGCCGAGGATCTGGTAGCCGGTGCCGTCGCGGTTGATCTTCAGCAGCGTTCCGCCGGAAGCCCCTTCCGTTCCGGAACTGGAAACGGTGAAGAGCGTGCCGGTGACTTCCGTGAACCCGGCATAGGGCGCGCGCGCGTCCATCGGCTGGAGCCCGCCGTTGAGGAGGACCTGATAGCCCGAGCCGTTGCGGTTGATGCGGAAAAGGACTCCGCCCTGGTTCGCGCCGCCTTCGGTCGTGGACCCGTAGAGAAGCCCGTCGGAACCGTCGAGCAGCGCGCCGAGCGGCTTCGCCCCGTCGTTGAAGGCGTCGAAGCTGCGCAGCACGGAGAAGCCCGAGCCATCGCGGTTGAGCTTGTAGATCGAGCCCGTGTCGTTCGTGCCGCCCAGCTGGCTCAACCCGTAGAGGACGCCATCCGATGCGGCCGTGACTCCGCCGAACGGAGCGGTGGGGCCCGGAGTGACGATGTCGAAATGCTTCAGGGCGGAATAGGCTCCGTTGGTCGCGAGCCGGAAGACCACGCCGCCGAAGCCATTCGTGCCCCCGTAGGGCGTCGTGCCGTAGACCGCGCCGGGTTCAGCGGCGTGTTGGATGACCCCGGCGTTGGGCGACTGGCCGGCCTCGCCGGTGGCGGTGAAGCTATACATGTGGTGGTAGCCGCCGCCAGTGCGGAAGATGCGGAAGACCATGCCGAAATCGTTGGTGCCGCCTTCGCTCGCGGTGCCGTAGATGAATCCGTCGACGCCTTCAAAGAGCCGGCCCAAAGGATATTTGCCGTCGGCAAAGCTCTGCCCGAAGTGGCGCATGACGGTGAAGCCGGTCCCGTCCCTAGCCATCCGGAAGATCGTGCCGAAGCCGAAGCCGCCGCCGCCGTAGGTCGAGCCGTAGAGGAGACCGTCCTTGCCTTCCAGCACGCCGCCGTAGGGCGCGCGTCCGTCGGTGGCGCCGGCGAAGTGGCGGAGGATCGTCAGGCCGGAACCATCGCGGGCGACGCTGAAGACGCAGCCGAGCCCGTTGCTCCCGCCGAAGGGCGACGAGCCGTAGAGAAGGTTGTCAGCGGAGGCAAAGAGCCGTCCCTCAGGCTGCGAGACGGAGGCGGAGGGGAAACCGAACGAACGCAGTCGGGTCAGGTTGGTCTGCGCATGGAGGCTGAAGCCGGCCAGCGGCCAGCTCAACACGAACAGGGCCAGCAATCCGGCTAGACGGGAACGAAGGAACATCGCCCGAACCGTCCCCGAATCGCAAAACCCTGTCAAACCGGCGGCCTGAAGTTCCTGGAGCCGGATTCTCAACTCCGGGAGAAGGCTGCCGATAGTTCCCGCGAGCGCGGTGAACAGGTTGCGGCGCGATTCCTTCAAACGGGACTTGGACATGGCAGCGGTCATCAACATATCAGACCTGCGGGTGGAGTATCCGTCACGGGAGCTTGGCTCGAAGACCAAGGTGGCCGTCGACGGCTTGTCTCTCGACGTCCAGCAGGGACAGGTCTTCGGCTTCCTCGGGCCCAACGGCGCGGGCAAGACGACGACGATGAACGTCCTGCTGGGCTTCGTCGAACCGACGGCCGGCAGCGCGACCCTCTTCGGCGTCAACGTGACCGACAAGGCCGCCCGCCAACGCCTCGGGTATCTCCCGGAGCTGACCTACTACTACAAGTTCCTCACGCCCGAAGAGCTGCTGCGGTTCTACGGAAAGCTCTTCCGCATCGGCCGGGCCGTCCTTGAAAAACGCATCGACGAGATCCTCCGGATGGTAGAACTGCAGGACGCGCGCAACCGGCAGATCAAGACCTTCTCCAAGGGCATGCAGCAGCGCGCCGGCCTGGCCCAAGCGTTGATCAACGACCCCGATCTGCTGGTGCTCGACGAACCGACGAGCGGGCTCGATCCCATCGGCCGCATGAAGGTCCGCGAGATCATCCAACGGTTGAAGAACGAGGGGAAAACCATCCTCTTCTCGTCGCACGAACTCGGCGAGGTCGAGACCATCTGCGACCGCGTCTGCATCATCCACCAGGGCACGCTGCGGGAAATGGGGACGGTCCACGAACTCGTCAGCCGCCATCGGTGCAATCTCGAGCAGGTCTTCCTGCGGGTCGTCGGGTATGAGGGCGCGGTGCCCCATCGCCCGGAAGGGGTCGCGGTATGAACAACGTGCTCGCCGTCTCCTCGGTCGTCATGCGCGAGATGTATCGGAGGAAGGATTTCTACGTCCTCCTCATCCTGACCGTGCTCATCACGCTGATCCTCGGTTCGGTGAACCTCTTCAACGACTCGAACATCGTCCGTTACCTGAAGGAGATCTGCCTCCTCCTCATCTGGGTCTCGTCCCTCGTCATCGCCATCACCACGGCCGCGCGGCAGATCCCGACGGAGAGGGAAAGCCGCACCATCTTCCCGCTGCTGGCCAAGCCGATCAGCCGGACCGAGGTGCTGCTCGGCAAGTTTCTGGGCTGCTGGCTGGCCTCGGGCATCGCGCTGCTCTGCTTCTACCTGTTCTTCGGCATCATCAGCGCGGCGCGCGAAAGCGGCTGGCCGCTGGGGAGCTATCTCCAGGCCGTGACGCTGCATTGGTTCATGTTGGCCATCGTCATCGCCATCGCGTTGCTGGGCTCGCTCGTCTTCGCCGCGCCGAGCTCGAACAACACGATCTGCTTCATCGTCATCGCCGGCGTTCTCCTCATCGGGCGTCATCTGCACAAGGTGGCCGTGGGCATGGAGCAGCCGTCGCGCGGGATACTGACGGTGATCTACTTCCTGCTGCCGCAGCTCGGGTGGTTCGACGTGCGCGAACGCATCACGCACAACTGGCCGCCGCTTGAAGCCGGGCCGTTCCTCCTCGCGCTGGTCTACGCGCTCGTCATGGCGTCGGTCTTCCTCTTCGCCGCGAGCTGGATCTTCAACCGCAAGCGTCTCCAGTAGCCGCGCCCATGCCCGCCGCCCGCACCAACGTCCTCGCCCTCGGCGGCCTCGTGGCCGCCGCGTTCTCCTTGGCCTGCGCCCTGCAGGTGGCCATGCCGCGCGGGGAACGGGACGGCGAGAAGTTCGACCTGATGCAGACGCTGCTCGGGGACAGCCGGCGGATGTTCGCGAACCATTTCTTCGTCAAGGCCGACGCCTACTTCCACAGCGGATTCTACCCGACGATCTTCGACAACCGCGAATCCTTCGAGACGGCCCACATGGCGTCCGACGCCGGTGTGGTCGAGGAGAAGAACAAGGGCGACGAACACGGCTTTCTCGGCCAACCGCTCGACCTCTTCGACAGGTTCAGCCGCAACTTCTTCCCCTCCGTCCACACCCACATGGATGAAGGCGGGGCCGACAAAGGGCACTCGGACAAGGACCACGACCACGGACCCGATGAAGTAGGCAAGGGCGTCCGCGAGATCCTTCCATGGCTGAAGCTCTCCGCGTCGCTGGACCCGTCCCGTGTCGACACCTACACCACCACCGCCTACTGGCTTCGGAGCCGCCTGGCCAAGAGCGCCGAAGCCGAGGAGTTCCTTCGTGAAGGGCTTCGCCGGAATCCGCGCAACCCGGCCATCCTCTTCGAGCTGGCCCGCATCTACCGCGAAGACCGGAAGGACGCCGGGCGCGCCCGGAATCTCTTCGAGGCGGGCATCGTTTCATGGCAGAAGACCGAGCCTGCGAAGAAGGAGCCCAACGTCTTCCTGCTCCACCAGCTCATGTCCCACCTCGCCCAATTGGAGGAGGACGCCGACAACGATCTCCGCGCCGTCGAGCTTTGGGAGAGGGTGAAGCTCATCGCCCCGAATCCGGCGGGTCCCGATCTGCATCTCCGCGACCTGCGGGAGAAGCTGGCCAAGAAACCGGCGAAGTAGGACGGCCCCGGAATTACGGCTGCATCGGGGTGACGATGCGGTAGTAACGGCTGGTGCGGCTGGCCGGGAAATCGAGGAGCCTGAGCCACGAGCCGGGCAGCAGGGTTTCGCTGAACAACACGCTGTAGGAACGCTTCGCCTCGGCCGGAAAGGCGACGCGAAACCGGGGATCAACAGCGAGAAATGCCGGCGCTGTGACGAAAGAAATGGAAACTGGCCTTGCCAACCACGGGTGTGACTGGCAGAAGTCTAGTCCTTGATCGCGGGGTGGAGCAGCCCGGTAGCTCGTCAGGCTCATAACCTGAAGGTCCTAGGTTCAAATCCTAGCCCCGCAACCAATTTCAGATCGTGAAGTCCCGTGACTGTCAGTGACAGCGCGGGACTTCCGCTTTGTAGGACAGGCACTTCTACGGTTTCCTTCACATCCCCTCCTGTGACACTCCGCGACGGCTTCTGACCTCCTGCGCCTGTAGTTTGTGTGCGTATCTGTGTGTTGTTGGCCCCGAAACCCGGCAACGCGTTCACCGCATCGGCCAAAGGCAACTGCGAGGAGTCGGTGTAAGCCATGTTCTTTGACGGGCCGCTTAACCCACCGTCACCGGCACCAGCGTCATCGTGTCGTTGCCGAAGATGTCTATCACCTTCACAGCGATGATGTAGCGGCCCGGTTTCTCATAGGTGTGGCTGGCGCTCTTGAGTTCCAGGTCCCGGTCCTGGCGCGTGCGGAAGCTCTGCCACTCGTTCTCGAAGATGTAGGAGCCCGTCCAGCGTTCTTCAAAGTTCTCCGGGAGCAACGCCAGTTCGGTTTTGTCTCCGCTGATGCCCGCACCCTTCTCGACTTTGATGATCTCCTTCCGGCTCTCGTAATCGAAGTCCACCGCCCAGTAATCCACCCAGTCCGTCCACTGCTTCGTCAGCACGTCGCGGGTGATGATGCCTTCCTTGTCCTTGCTCAACTTGATGAGCTTGCCTTGCTCGCAGGTGACTTCGCTTTTGCCTTCCTTCAATTCGGCGGCAATCGAATCCGCCACGCCTTGCGAGTAATAGACCGAGAAATCCGTCAGCTCCACGGCGAGGGTTAAATTCCCGGGGAGCGCAGCCGCCCCGGCTGCAGCAGTCCGCGCCCTCGCGGACTGCTCGGGGGCGGCGGACTTGCCGGACGCGCTGGCTTGTTCGGATGCCCCCGTGTTTCCCGCGAGGGCGCGGGAAACTGCGCCCGGGGCGGGCGCGCTCCCCAAGCCGAAGCGCGGCGTGGCTTCCACGTAGGCCAGATCGTGGAAACGCACCTGGCCTTTCTCCACGGCGCGCTTGTCGAAGACCTCGGGCGGAATGGTCTTGGGCGCGAGATCGATGCCCTTCTGCTTCGCCTCGTCCAGCACGGCGGGGAACAGGCCCATCTCGAACTCGAACGCCAGCACATCCACGCGCGTCGCGCCGCGCTTGCGACATTCCGTGATGACTTCCTCGATGAACAGCCGCCCGACGGGCAGGTTGATGGGACCGACGACGACCAACCGGCCCGAGGTCTTGCCGTGGAAGAAGGAATCGCTGGGGAACGTGGGATTGGGGAGCGCAGCCGCCCCGGCTGCCGCAGTCCGCGCCCTCGCGGACTGCTCGGGGGCGGTGGACTTGCCGGGCGCGCTGTTTTGTTCGGACGCCTCCGTGTTTCCCGCGAGGGCGCGGGAAACTGCGCCCGGGGCGGGCGCGCTCCCCGAGAAACTCCCGCCCCCCAGCGGCTCGGCGCGGTAGGCGCGCAGGATGAGGTCGCGGAACTCCTGCTCCTTCTTCGCCAGCGCCTCGGCTTTCTTTTTGGCGGAGAGGCGGGTGCTGATGTTGAGATACGCCTGGCGCTCGTAGCGGCCGAGGTTCAGGACTTCAAAGGCGCGGAAGGGTTTTCCATTCGCCTTCAACGCGCGCTGCACCTGGATGAGCCGCTTGCGGGTGGTGTGGATGCCGAACTTGCCGAGGTCGGTGGCGATCCATTTGCGCCCGAGCTTTTCGGCCACGGCG
>JAYTUE010000045.1:0-10768 GCA_043744715.1 Verrucomicrobiota bacterium
TTCGGGCACGGTGCGGTTGACGATCTTCAACATGCCGCCGCCGGCGAGGAGCTTGTATTTGACGAGGGCGATGTCGGGTTCCACGCCGGTGGTGTCGCAGTCCATGAGGAAAGCGATGGTGCCGGTGGGCGCGAGGACGGTGACCTGGGCGTTGCGGTAGCCGTGCTGTTTTCCTTTGGCGAGGGCGCTGTCCCAGACGCGGCGGGCTTCATCCTTGAGGAAGGCGAAGTCGCGGCTCGGCTGGATGGATTCGACGGCATCGCGGTGTTGCTGGACGACGCCGAGGGTGGATTCGACATTGTCCTTCTTCACCGGCTTGGCCACGCCGGAGCAACTGGAATCACGGTAGCCGGCGAAGGGCCCGGTGATCGCGGAGATCGCGGCGGACTGCTCGTAGGCATGGCCGGTCATGATGGCGGTGATGGCTCCGGCGAGGGCGCGACCTTCGTTGGAATCGTAGGCCAGGCCGTAGCTCATGCAGAGCGAACCGAGGTTGGCGAAGCCGAGGCCAAGAGTGCGGAAGATGTGGGAATTCTCCGCGATCTGCTTGGTCGGATAGCTGGCGTTATCGACGAGGATTTCCTGCGCGGTGATGTAGATGCGGACGGCGGCCTTGAAGCGTTCAACGTCGAAGCTGGTGTCGGCTTTCTTGAACTTCATCAGGTTCAAGGAAGCGAGGTTGCAGGCGGTGTTGTTGAGGAAGACGTATTCCGAGCAGGGGTTCGTCGAGTGGATGGGCTCGGTGCCCTTGCAGGTGTGCCATTTCTGGATGGCGCCGTCGTATTGCATTCCGGGATCGCCGCAGACCCAGGTGCCTTCGGCGATCTGGTCGAGGAGGCGGGAGGCGTCCTTCTTCTCCAGCGGTTTGCCGGTGACGGTGGATTTGGTCCACCACTCCTTGCCATCGAGGGCGGCCTGCATGAACTCGTCGCTCACGCGGACGGAGAGGTTTTCGTTCTGATACATGACGGAGCCGTAGGCTTCGCCGTTGAACGAACCGTCGTAGCCCTGCTCGATGAGAGCCCAGGCCTTCCGCTCTTCCTTGCCTTTGGCGGTGATGAACTCCTCCACGTCGCCATGAGTGTCGCGGATGGTGTTCATCTTGGCGGCGCGCCGGGTCTTGCCGCCGGATTTCACGACGTTGGCGACCTGGTCATAGACCTTGAGGAAGCTCATCGGACCGCTGGGACATCCGCCTCCGGAGAGCTTCTCGCGGCTGCTGCGGATCGGGGTCAGGTCGGTGCCGGTGCCGGAGCCATATTTGAAGAGCATAGCCTCGCTGTAGGCGAGTTCCATGATGCTCTCCATGGTGTCGCTGACGGATTGGATGAAGCAGGCGGAACCCTGGGGATACTCGTATTGGGTCGAGGCACGCTGGGCTTCCTTGGTCTGTGGGTTGTAGTGCCAGTTGCCGCGGTCGCTGTGTTTGCCGACGCCGTATTGGCTGAAGAGGCCGACATTGAACCAGACCGGGGAATTGAAGGCCCCGTATTGGTTCACGCAGAGCCAGGTCAGCTCGTCGTAGAAGGTTTCGCCGTCTTCCTTGGAGAAATAGCCGTCCTTGATCCCCCAGTCGGCGATCGTGCGGGTGACGCGGTGAACAAGCTGTTTGACCGAGTATTCGCGCTCGGACTTGGCCGGGTCGCCGTAAAAATACTTCGAGCAAACGACCTTGGTCGCCAACACGGACCAGGACTTCGGCACTTCCACGTCTTTCTGCTGGAAGATGACCTTGCCGGAATCGTCGGTGATTTCGGCCGTGCGGCGCTCCCACTCGATCTGGTCGAACGGCTTTGTTTTGGCGTCACTGAAGACACGTTCCACCTTCAGCGCCCTGGAAGGCTTGGCGGAAGGGGAGCGGTGGGCGGCGCCAACCTTTGCGGGGTGGCGGGCGGACTTGGATTTGGCCGAGGACGAGGGCATGACTTGGTCGCGAGCGTCGATCACAGCGTCACCTGAAAAGTTTGGGGAATTGGGAGGTTGGGCGCATCCTGAACGGCTCAGCCGAACGGATAAAAGAACTAGCCCAACTTTAACGGGAAATCTTCAAGCCTTTCCGGAGAAAGACCCTACCAGTTGGGGATAAGTCGCGACCCTAGCACTATTAGTAGCGGCGTAAAGACGATTTTGAAGATTTGTAAAATGTCAAAAACGAGGGCTGTTATGGAGGTTTTTGTGACAAAAAATCCCCTGAAATGGTAGGTGCAAGAACAGAGGCTTTTCATGCCAACTCCGACGGCCATAGACACGGGATTCCTAGCGACTTTCAATCAGCCTGTTGTGCGCGAATGCGACCTGGGCATGGCTCCGGGTTCGAAGAGTGAGAGCCATTCCAAGACTTCCTGGTGGTCGGAAAAGCTTCCTCCGAAGATTTCGCAGCAGCCGTTTCGCGAGAACACAACCTCAGCATGTCCAAAGCGGATTTTGCGTCGGGTGTTCAAGAAGAAGATTTTTTGCAGCAAGTTGGAAGTTTTCACGACTGAGAGAGTGCCGGCCGCTGGCGGACATCCGTTGTCCTGCTGATTTTGAAACTCATCTGGTCCTTCCTAGATCTCACCGATTTTTCATCGGCCAGCTCCTTATGGAGCTGGCCGACGAAGATAAACGGTTTTGGTGAGAATTTGTCCTGTTCCTGAACAATGAATGCCTTTGCGCGAGACACTCCACTAGTCTAGTGAGGAACACATCGGTATGCAACAGGGAATATTCGTGCTTAAAAGGCGGCCCGGTAAAGCGCCTCGAAATCCGGTGCCGTGATCGGGCGCGGATTGAAGCCGGCCGTCCACTGTTTGGCCGCTTCGGCCGCAAGCCCGGGAATCGACTCCTCCTTCACTCCCAGATCGCGCAGCCTCGCATTGAGTCCAACGGCGACGAGGAGCTCTTCGAGCAATGATCCAAGGCGATGCGTCGCGCTTTTGCTGCCGAGCGAAGGGATGTTCGCCGCTGCCAAAAGGTCGCCGTAGCTGCGCTCGCAGGCTGGGTCTTCGCCGTTGAAGCGGACGACGTGGGGAAGCATCAGGCCGATGGCCTGGCCATGGGGAATGTTGAAATGAGCTGTCAGCGGATTGGCCGCCGAATGGCCGGCTCCGAGCATCGAGTTCTCGATGGCGGTTCCGGCAAAGGCCGCTCCGAGGAGCATTTCTCCCCGTGCATCCACATCGTGGCCGCGCTGCATGACGACCGGAAGATTGCGGACGCAGAGGCGGAAGGCCTCGCGCGAATACATCTGCGACAGCGGCGTGCGCTTTTTCGTCACGGCCGTCTCCACGGCATGGCTGACGGCGTCGATGCCCGTGCAGGCGGCGACGCGGCGCGGTTGGGAAACGGTCAGCGATGGATCAAGGATCGCGATGCGGGCCATCGCCTTGGGATCGAGGCAGGCCATCTTCTGGTGGGTCACGTCGTCGGCGATCAACGCGGCCGACTGGCATTCGCTGCCGGTGCCGGCGGTCGTGGGAATCGCGATGAGCGGCAGCATGGGCTTCGTCGCCTTGCCCACCCCCCAGTAGTCCTTCATCTCGCCGCCGTTGGTCAGGAGAAAATTGGTTCCCTTGGCCGTGTCCATCGAGCTGCCGCCGCCAATGCCGACGATGAAATCGATGCTCTCCGCCTTGGCCACGGCGAGGCAGCGGGCCACGTGGGCGGTGGTGGGGTTCTCCTCCACCTTGTCGTAAACGGCCACCTGGAGGCCGGCGGCGGCGAGATTCCCGGCGACGCGTCCAGCATGGCCGGCCGCGACGATTCCCGGATCGGTCACGAGGAGGACCCGGTTGGCACCCAGTTCCCGGGCCAGAGAACCCACGCGATCGACTTCGTTCAAACCGTAGACCATCCGCAGACGCGGCTGATGGTCGAATGGCACCAATGGCCCGGGAATTTCCATGCGGTCTATGACTCGCCCAGGATTTCCCGTGTTCAAGCGGAATTTCCGGCAAACGGCACGATGTCCTTGCGGAACGTCCTGAGTAGCGTTTCTCCATAGATCGCCTCGGGCCGTCGAATCACGATAAATGCCACGACGAAAAGTGGCGTGCATTCCCCGTGGGATGCCTGCATCTGTTCCAGGTCCCGCATCCATCGCCCAGACAATCAGGAAACACCATGCCTGCCTTTCCAAAACCCTCCTTCGAGTTTGCCTACGATCTGAAGTCCGAGCGCGCCGCCCTGCGGAAGTGGCGTGACACGAAGCCTGGCCGGGCCATCCCGCCGAAGTCGAAGGACCGGCTGCTGCTAGCGACGTGGAACCTCGCGAACTTCGGGGCCCAGGCACGTCGGCCGGAGGACTATGCGCTGCTCGCGGAAGTGATTTCATGGTTCGACCTCGTGGCGGTGCAGGAGGTGAAGGACAACCGCAGCGGGCTGGACCAGCTGATGGCCGCGCTTCCGAAGACGTGGCGGGTCATCTTCTCCGATGCCGCCGGCAACGACGAACGCATGAGCTTCGTCTACGACTCGGCCAAGGTTGCGACCCGCGAGTTCGTCGGTGAGATCGCCGTCGCGCCGTCCGACCTGAAGAACGTGAAGCTGCCCGAGACGACGCTGGCGAAGTTCGAGGGATTTGACCGGAATCCCTACATCGTCTCCTTCCAAGCGGGGAAGACCGTCTTCTGCCTCGTCAATGTCCACCTCTACTACGGCGACGATTCGGCGAAGGCGTCGCTGGAACGCCGGGCTCTGGAAGCCTATGCGGTGGCGCGTTGGTGCGAGCGGGAATCGAAGAGCAAGAACGCCTTCACCCCGTTGATCGCCGCTTTGGGCGACTTCAACCTTCCGAAGGTCGATCCGGCGGATCCGATCTTCAAGGCGCTGACACGGACCGGGCTCGAGTTGCCAGATCATTCGACCAAGGTCGGATCGAATCTCAATGGCGATCAGGCCTACGACCAGGTGGCCTATTTCCCGACCGGAGCCGGCGCGCGCTTCACCGGAAAGTCGGGCGTGTTCGACTTCGACGGCGCCGTCTTCGCGGAATTGTGGAGGACGAAGACGCCGGTGCAGTTCCGCAGCTACATCCGCTACTTCCTGAGCGATCACCGTCCGTTGTGGGTGGAGTTCACGGTGTAAGGCGAAGGGAAGCCCCGTCCAGGTCCGCGCTTCGTCCGTAGGCCGGGCGTCCCAGCCCGGCAAGTCGGTGCCTGTTCCACAAAAAATACGAAGAAGCACGAAATCCTAAAGCTTATGGCTTTCCGGCGTCTTCCTCGGTTGAGAAATGACCAGCTCATGCGCTGGATTAACTCCTGGCCGGGCGGGGACGCCCGGCCTACGGCATGAGAGCGGCGAAGCGCAGGCCACGCGTGCTGACCTGGAACTCGGGCAGACCGAACTTCCGCAGGATGGCTTCCAGCACGGCGACGCCGGGGAGGATGACGTCGGCCCGTTCAGCGGGGATGCCGGGAACGTTCCGACGCTGCTCCAGCGGAATCATCCACAAGCGTTCGAGGTGGGTGGTGAGTTCCGCAGGCGTCAACTTGACCGCTTCGATCGCATCCCGCTCGAAGGCGTCCGTCGCAAGATGGACGCGGGAGAGGATTGAGGCGGTGCCGCCGGTGCCGACAAGAACGGGCCGTTGATCCAGCCGGTCGAGCGCAGGCCCGAGTTGTGGTTCGACGTGCTCGGCGAGGAAGGCGTCGAGATGCTTCCGGTAAGCCGTCAGGGAAGCGGCCGTGGGCGGATCGGGGATGGGATGTTTCTCCAGCGTGCGGACGGTGCCGAGCTTGTAGCTCTGGCGGAAAAGACTGCGCCGTTCTTCGCCGAGGATGAACTCGGTGCTGCCGCCGCCGATGTCGAGGATGAGCACGGCGGCATGGGCGAAACGCGGATCGCTGACCACGCCGGCGAAGGCCCAGTCAGCTTCCTGCTCGCCGGTGATGACCTCCACCTTGGCGTGCGCGGCTTCCTCGATGGCCACAATGAGTTCGGATGCGTTGACGGCATCGCGGGCGGCGCTGGTGGCGATGATGCGGAGGATGGGCGCGCCCTCCGCACGGGCTCGGGCGGCAAATTCCCCGGCAGTGCGGGCGGTATCCAGGATGGGCTTGGGCTGGAGTCGATGGGTCTCGTAGAAGCCCTGGCCAAGGCGGGTTTGCCGGCTGGTTTCGAGGACGGGCAGGACGTCGTCGCCCGCCACGTCGGCGACGAGGAGCTTCACGGAGTTGGTGCCGATGTCGATGACGGCACGCCGCTGGGCCGTCGCGGTTACGCGGGCCGAGAGGGACTTGTTGGGCGAACGATGTGGCATTGCGGCGGAATGACGAAATCCTAAGGCCAAAGGCCAAAAGCTGGGTTGCCAGGACCGCGCTACTTCGACTCGCGTTTGGCGAGGACGGCGGCGCCGACGATGCCGACGTTGTCCGCGTCGATGGCCGCGAGGATCTGCACCCCTTTGGATGTTCCCGGCATGGCGTAGTCCTTCGCCACCTCGGTGATGATGCTCATCATCTCGTCCTCCAGCGCGTCGATCACGCCGCCGCCGAGGATGATGGCCTCCGGGTTGAGCACGTTGATGATGTTCGCCACGGCGATGCCCGTGTAGTAGGCGGCCTCTTCGATGACCTTGGAGACGAGCTTGTCGTTCTTGCGGCTGGCTTTCCGGAGATCGCCGCTGCGCATGTTGGCGAGCTCTTCGCCGAGCATCTCGGTCAGAATGGTCTTCTCGCCCCTCTTCACCTCGTCCTTCAGCCGCTTGAAGATGGCGGTGCGGCTGGCGAGCGCCTCGAAACAGCCCTTGTTGCCGCAGCCGCACTTCAGCTCCGAGCCAGCGTCGATGACCATGTGGCCGATCTCGCCGGCCGTGCGGTTGAATCCGCCGAAAAGTTTTCCGTCGAGGATGATGCCCGCGCCGATGCCCGTGCCGATGAAGATGCCGACGACATGTTTGAAGCGTCCTTTGAGCTGACGCTCGAAGACGCCGAGGGCGCAGACGTTGCAGTCGTTCTCGATGAAGACGGGGACTTCCAGCAGCTTCTCAAGCTCCTTCTTCAGGGAGACGTCGGTCCACCTGAGGTTCGGCGCGAAGAGGACCTTGCCGGACTCGGGATCGACCGCGCCGGGCGCGCCGAGGCCGACGCCCTTCACCTGCTTCATCGTGAGATCGCACTCGTCCACGACGTCGCGCACGACGCGGTTGACCCGTTCGAGGACGGCGCCGACGCCGCGTTCCGACTTGGTGCTGACCTTCTCCGTGCCGATGAGGCGGAGCTGAGAGTCGAAGACGCCCGCCAACACCTTCGTGCCGCCCATGTCGACTCCGACGTAGATCTCCTGCTTGGAACCTGCTTCAGCCATGGTGATGGTCGGTTGGGTCATTTGCCGCGCATGACGGCTTCGATCTTCTTCCGGAGCTCGAGGTTGATCTCGTCCGGCGAACGGCCGGCGTCGACGATGGTGAAGCCGTAGGTCTTCTGCATCTTCTTGAACATGTCCACGATCATCGCCTGGTAGCGGATGAAGCTGTCGAACATGTCGTGCGACAGGCCGAGGTCCATGCCGCTCTCCCAGTAGTCGAGCGCGTAGTCCTTGGCGAAATTGCGCTGCACCAGCTCCTCCGCCGGCACGTTCAGGTAGAAGACCACGTCCGGCACCAGCGCCATGCCGTAGAGGTTCCGCAGCCACGCCTGGTCGGCCCCGCGCGCCATGTCGCGCGCCATGAGCGTGTAGATGTAGCGGTCGGCGATGACGATGAACCCAGCCCGGAGCGAGGGGATTATGACGTTCTCGATCTGGTCGGCGAAATCGGTGGCGTAGAAGAGCGAGAGCGTCGTCCGGCTGAGGATGTTTCCGCGCTTGGCCTGGTTGAGCTCCTCGCTGACGAGGGTGGAGCGCTTCAATCCGACCTGGACGGTGGCGTGGCCGCACCCTTCCAGCCATTCGACGAGGCGGCTGATCTGGGTCGAGCGGCCCGAGCCGTCCGCGCCTTCGATCACGACGAGCTTGCCGCCGAGCTTGGACGGATCGAGCCCCGGAATGCCGTGGCCGTAGAAGCGGCGCGAGGTCGGCTGCGGCACGACGATGGTCCGGCCGTTCTTGGGCAGTCGAAGAGAGGCTTTCATGGGCATGTTTTCTTCAGGCCTTCTCGCGGCGGAACTGGTCGAGCGGGATGAACGAGCTGACGAGGTCGCGCACCAGCGCCTGCTGCGGCTCGATCTGCCGCGAGGCGTCGACGATGTGGAATTTGAACTCCGTGCTCATCGCCAGATACTGCTCGAGGATGCGGCCCTGGAAGATGCGGAAGCTCTCCGTGATGTCGGGCGAGAGCCTCAGATCCATGCCAGCCTCGAAGTATTTCAGCTCGGGCCGGCCTTCGAGGATGCGTCCAAGCGAGGTTTCCAGCGGCGCTTTGAAGAAGAACGTCATGTCCGGCAGCGCGGCGAAGTCGTAGATGCCGCGGACCCATTCCGGCCGACAGCCGCGCACCGTGTCGCGGGCGAAGGCGGTGAAGATGTAGCGGTCGCACAGCACGATGTAGCCGGCCTTGAGCAGCGGCAGGAGCTGGCGCTCGTAGCGGTCGGCGAAGTCGGTGGCGTGGATGAGCGAGAAGGTGGTGGGCGAAAGCAGCTCGCGGCGTTTGCCCTTGGACGTCGCGGCCTTCACGAGGACGGAGGAGTTCCATTCGCTGAAGAAGACCTTGAGGCCCTGGAGCTCCATCCAGCGTTTAAGGAGGTAGATCTGGGTGGACTTGCCCGAGCCGTCGATGCCCTCGACGGCGATCAGGCGGCCACGGAACCCGAGTTGCTCGAACGTTTTCATCACGGCGTGCCGCGAGGCTAGGAGGTGAAACCAAAGATCAAAGAGGAAAGTTTGTGCATCAGCCTCGTGGTGAGCGATCGGGCGGCCTGGAAAATCTTTGGGCTAGCTACTCGTCCGTGAGACATTGAGAAATCAGCGCGATTCAGGCTGGTTTCACGGATAACCCGAAGCGTTGAGAAGCGAACAAAATGACCATGCCGCCAGATGTTCTGACATTCCTGCTCAGAGGCGGTCATTTGAACGTCGATGAGCGGAAGGCAAAAGGCTTGTGGCCAAACGAACGACTAACCTACTCAGAAGTTTTAGATCACTTGACCCTACTGATTCAATGCGAGGGTTGGTTCCCCCGGGAGATGCCGGAGCACAAACCTGGGGATCTCGTTTTTGAGGGGACGGTTATTCAGTCCGTCTCATCATGCCGCTTCATTTGCCACAGTCGTAGGCCATCGGCCTATGATTTGCGGTTGATCGCCGAACAATCCCAGACAGAATTCTTCGATCCGAGAGACGCAGCCGACTTCTACTTGAAGTGGGAATTGCATCTCCCAGGACGCCTCGACAGCTGGATAGTCGAGTAGGAGTCATCCCATCGGCCGGCCTCTTCCCCCGAAATCTCGCCGCTCGACACCCCCGGCTTCGTTCCTATGATCCGCCCGCGTTTTGTAGAACCCAATCCGAACATGACCACCATTTCTGAGATCATTTCCCGCGAGATCCTCGATTCCCGAGGCAACCCCACCGTCGAAGTCGACATCGTCCTCTCCTCCGGCGCCATCGGCCGCGCGGCCGTTCCCTCCGGCGCCTCCACCGGCGAGCACGAAGCCATCGAGCTCCGTGACGGCGACAAGAAGCGTTTCCTCGGCAAGGGCGTGAGCAAGGCCGTCAAGAACGTCACCGACAAGATCGCCCCCGTCCTCCTCGGCCTCGACGCCTGCGACCAGCTAACCGTGGACAAGGTGATGCTCGAACTCGACGGCACCGAGACCAAGTCCAAGCTTGGCGCGAACGCCATCCTCGCCGTCTCCCTGGCCAACGCGAAGGCCGCCTCTTCCGCCCTCGGCCAGCCCCTCTTCAAATACCTCGGTGGACCCAACGCCAAGGTGCTTCCCGTCCCGATGGCCAACGTCATCAACGGCGGCGCGCACTCCGACGCCCCGATCGACTTCCAGGAATTCATGGTCATGCCGCACGGCTTCCCGACGTTCAGCGCGGGCCTGCAGGCCATCACCGAGATCTTCCACGCGCTCAAGGGCGTGTTGAAGAAGAAGGGCCTCAGCACCGCCGTCGGCGACGAAGGCGGCTTTGCTCCCAAGCTTGAAAGCGCCGAGGCCGCCCTCGACGCCATCGCCCAAGCCGTGAAGGACGCCGGCTACAAGCTCGGCAAGGACATCTTCCTCGCCCTCGACGTGGCCGCGTCCGAGTTCTACACCGGCAACGAGACCTACGTGTTCAAGAAGAGCAGCGGCCAGAAGCTCTCCGGCGACGAGATGGTCGAGTTCTACGCCAAGCTCTGCGCCAAGTATCCCATCGTCTCCATCGAGGACGGCTGCGCTGAAGGCGACTGGAAGACCTGGAAGAAACTGACCGACAAGCTCGGTTCCAACACCCAGCTCGTGGGTGACGATCTCTTCGTCACCAACGTGAAGTTCCTCCAGAAGGGCATCGATACCGGCACCGCCAACTCGATTCTCGTGAAGGTGAACCAGATCGGCACCCTCACCGAGACGCTCGACGCCGTGTCGCTTGCCCAGAACAACAAATACACCGCCGTCCTCAGCCACCGCTCCGGCGAGACCGAGGACAGCACCATCGCCGACATCGCTGTCGCGACGAACTGCGGCCAGATCAAGACCGGCTCCCTCAGCCGCACCGACCGCACGGCCAAATACAACCAGCTCCTCCGCATCGAGCAGCTCCTCGGCAAGAACGCCGTCTACGCCGGCCGCGGCGCGCTGCCCAAGGGCCGCTAAGTCTCGGCAGGGTCAAGCCGCGCGCTGCGGCCGGCCGTCGAGTCGCAGCGCGA
>JAYTUE010000046.1:0-36501 GCA_043744715.1 Verrucomicrobiota bacterium
GCTGGCCACCACCAGCGGCAAGGGAACAACAACCAACAACCAACGAAGGGGACATTTTCTCCTGAGTTCTTAAGGGGACATTTCTAAAGAGTTTTGACACGCAAATTTCAAGGCCTTAACTAACCGCCATTCAGAACTGATCCCATTTCCGGAATTGTGCGCGCCGCTTCCGGGCTTATCGTGATGGCGTGGTCACGACTGGCATTCCTCTCGAAGACGAACTCGGCGATGTGCTCGACAAGGCGATGCGCCGTGCTCGGGCTCAACGAAGTCGGGCTGTGCGCGCTCGGCGTCAGGCGCTATCCGCTGCCGGAGATCAGCGCGCTGCCGTTCTGCGTGTGGCCGCTGCGGATGCCACACGGCATCGGCTTCGCCAACGCCTACCTCGTCAGTGAATGCAGTGTGGGCAACGCCGTCCTCTTCGATAACATTCCAAATCCGTGACGCGCCAATGATTGAACCAGCCAACACTCGCGGCGCCTTGCCTGTCTGGATTCACGCCGGTGTCTGGGGTTTGGTGGCCGTTCTCATCGTCATCCTCTTCATCTTCTCCCGTGCCTACGAAGGTCAGCATGTCTGGGACGGTTGGCGGGAAAGCCGCGACCTTCATCATTCCGGCTATGCGGAGCGGATTTATTCCCATGACCTCTTCCGCACCCGGGCCAACACTTGGTCGAATCTGGCCTACGTCATCATCGGCCTCTACGGCATTGCGATCGGTTGCCATGACCTGCGTCGTCCGCGTCAGGTCGAATCTGGTTACCTAATCCAGACTCCCGCAATGAGCCTGTTGTTTGGAGTGGCCTGTTGTTCCCTGGGTGCCGGGAGCGGCTTTTTCCACGCATCGTTGACCCGTGCCGGGCAACAACTGGACGTGGCCACAATGTATGCGCCCCTGTTGAGCCTCATCGCACTGAACGTCGGCCGGTGGGTTCCGTCCGTCCCGTTTGGTGCACTTCGGTCCGGCCGACCAACGTGGCCGATTCTCTGCGGCCTTGCCGTGGTCGTCACGTTGCTCCTCTATTTTTTCAAATGGTCCATGTCGGCCCGGAGCGTCCTGACCACGCTCATTGCCATCGTCAGCATTTTCACCTCACTTGATCGATCCCGCACCTCACGAAAAATGACCATCTCCTGGCTGTTGCTGGCCGGTGTCGCGTTGATCGCGGGCGTGGCCTGTCGGGAGCTCGATGTCGCCGGCCGTTTCACGGGTCCCGATGCCTGGCTGCAGGGTCATGCGTTCTGGCACACTCTCACCGCTCTTTCTCTGGGCTGCATGTATCTCTATTATCGTTCAGAGACAGTTCCAAACCCGTGACCTTGGCCAAGCCGATGGGGTCAAGTTGCTAATCTATCACTGTCAAAACTCTTTCACAGCCATCCCACAGCGTGGCCTTGGGAGGGTAAAAGCATTCCGTTTCCGAAGGTTTTCGATGGGTGAAATTGAGGCGTGATTAAGGATTTTTCAGTGCATGGCCGGTGCCAGTGGTCTGCGGTGCCGGTGGCTGTCCCACAGCCCTCAGCCGAATCCCGGCAAATAGGCCGCTTCAGGCCGGCCCCGCAGCCGGCAGCGGCCACCGGCTGTCCCATAGCTTTCCAGCAGCGCCCGCAAATCCAGCTTCAGCCACAGGCCCGCGCGCACCACCCGCCGCAGCCGCGCCGGATGACTGGCCCGCGTGGCCGGCACTTTGAGCACCGCCAGATCGTCGCGCAGGATTTTCCCCTCCGGGCGGCGCAGAAGTTTTTTCACCACGCGAAACTGATGGCTCTCCTTGGCCCGCGTGACCCAGAAGACCCCGCGCCGCGTCAGGTCCAGCAAGTGCGCGAAGTCCACATAAGCCCGGTCAAACAACACGATCTCGCCCGCGCGCAAGCCGGCGCAAACCGCGCGGGCGTGATAACCGTCGGCGTGGCGGGCGCTGTCGAACAGGACAAAGCGGGGCAGGAAACTTTGCAGGTCCAGCCGGACATGACACTTGGCGGCGGCCTTGCGGCGGCGATGCCTGGCCCAGTCCAGACAGGAGGCGATGAGTTCGAGCACCGTCGAATCGACGACGTGAATCGAGCGGGTGAAGCGCCTCGCCAAGCGCCGGCCCGCACCGCCGGCGAAAGCCGGGCAGAGGCTTTTGAGATGTTCGAGCATCTGCCAGAACAAATCCTCGGCCAGGGCCGGATCGCGGTGGCGGTTGGCGTGGGAGAAGCCGTTGCGGCTGGGCGGAGTGGCCCCGCGCACCGCCGAGAGCGGCCCCGAGTGCAGGCGCAGACTGTCGCAGACGTCATTGAGCCCGACGGCGTGCGTGAACTGCGCGTAAAGCAACGCGACCACCTGGCTCCACGGACTGAAGGAGCGCGCCCTGGCCGCGACGCCATGCTCGCGGGCCAGCTTGGGGACGAGGTGATTGGGAATGAGATGGCAGAGCTGACGGAAGAGGGAGAGCTTGGAGCGGGTTGGTTGCGGGCGTTTGGGGGTTTTCATCCCTGCCGTGTGGCAGGTCACCGCGCCTCAGCCAACCCTCTTTCCCTCACGCTGTGGGATGCCTGTGAAAGAGTTTTGACAGAGGGGTGAAGTCCGCCCGCCGACGAAACGGCTTAAAGCCCCAGCGCCTCGATCAAGCGCCGCAGCGAGGACGTGACCGAACCGGGAACGCGCATCGCGGCAATGTCGCGAGCTTGGGAAGCGTCGAGCCGTGGCAGTAGATGCACCCGCTCTGCGCCAAGCCGCTCGCGCAACACATCCGCATTGGTCTTCGTCACGACATCCAGATCCGGCGGCTGCATCAGGACCAGCGGCGCCTTGCGGCGGATCGAAGCCGGAAGCGTCTCCATGACCAGCAACGACTGGTTGATCGCGCCGAGGCGATTTTGCGTGACGATGACCGGTGTGGCCTTCAACGCGATGATCAGGTCCCGCGCGTCGAAATCTTCGCCCAACGGACTGAGCAATCCGCCGGCGCCTTCCACCACCAGGACGTCACAAATGGCCGCAGATTTTCGGAGGAACGCCACGACTTCCTTTCGATGCAGCGGTTTTCCCAGGCGACGCGACGCGACCAATGGCGTGAGCGGCTCGGCGAAGTGCCATGGGTTGATTTGATCGATGCCGGATACCGGATGCCGGATGCCGTGGATGTTGGTTGTTCGATGTTGGTTGTTCGATGTTTTCGCAAGCAGCACCGCGAGCAACGCCTCCGCGTCCTCCCGTCCGCCGGAGCACAGCGGCTTCACGGCGCGCACATCGACGCCACGACGGAGAAGCTCCCGCGTCAGGAGAACGCTGAGCACGGTCTTGCCGACGTTCGTATCGGTGCCGGTGATGAAGAGGACGTGGGCCATGAGCGACGGGTGGAAGCTTCGGGATCAAAGGCCGCACGTCGAGCCAGCAATGTGCTCCATTGGCTTATCGCGAATCGACGTGTTTGCGGAGGATGTCGCGGACCATTTCGGGCCAGCCGGGTTCGCGGTTCGCGTCGAACGCGAACGCCGGATGGGCGGTGCCAGGCATGTCATCGATGATGATGTCCGGCTTGGCGGCGAAGGCTTCGAAGAGATCGGTCAGGCCGTGAAGCGCGGCGATCTTCTGAGCGTAGTCGCGGCCGTTGGAGGACCAGAGAAAGAGGTGGCAACCGGCGTCCTTCAGCTTCGTCAGGGATTCCCGCGCACCTGGCAGCAGCTTCAGTTCAGCGTCCACCAGCGTCAGGTCCACATCGACAAAGATGTTGGCGTTCTTCATGGGCGCATTCAGGCGGGTTGGCGCTTGTAGGGACCGAGGAAGTTGTGGCCGTTGAAATGGATCAAGTGGTCAGGAGCATCGGCAATCCACGCCTCGGTTTCCCAAGCAATGACGGGAGCAAATTTACGGAAAGTCTCGCGGTCCAGAAATGCGGTCACGAAAATGATGTCAGCGGTGCAGTCCCTGGTGAGTTTCTCAAGCTCGATCATTCGGATGCGGCTGATCGGACCGGAGCTGTGGACGGCTTCAATGAGATACAGCCAGTTCCTCTCGGCGGTATAAGCAACCACGTCAGGCAGTTCGCCGTGACCAATCTCGAAGAAACGGAGTTTCTTGAGCATGTATCCATCCACATGCTGGAACTTGTCTGCCGTGTCACCGACGTAAAGAACTTGGGAGCCGTAGCCAAAGCGTGGAAGGAATTCTTCGATGACGGCCTTCTGTAGTTGGTTGTGCTTTCCAGGGCTGAACTCAAGCGGCTTTCCGGAGGGCAATATTACGGAAACCAGCTTCATTGGTCGCTTCTGGGCGATCCGCGTTTCCAGCGTGGGCTTGTCGGCCATGAACGCCTTGACGACATCCAGCCAATCCTGATCTCCAAATCTCCGGATTACTGCCGCAGAATCCGCATCTACGGCATAGCCGCGGGTCCCGTCGTTCCGGGCCGCATTTTGGTCGCCCGCGCTTTTCAAAACCACCCCTGCGGCCACCGGAAGAATCAGATGCTTGCGCCGGATATCGTCATACGACGCGTCCGCGATCTTTTCCTGAAATGCGGGATTGATGAACCGAATGATCTCGCGCGTCGTAGGTGGCTTTTTGTGGACATTGATTCCGACGGCCGACCAATCACTGGATTTCCGGACGTTGGCGACCGCGCAGAAACTCATTGCCATGCTTTCCAAGCGGCGAGTGGTCAGCCCGGCCAACGGAACGCCGAAGCTCGAAAGGATCACCAGCGCCTCGTTCAAAATCCGCTTGATGGCTTTCGGCTTTATGGAGCCGGCAAGAAAATCGGGCGTCAGCATGGTAAGATTTCTCAGCAGACACCCAGCGTAAGCTGGGCAGGAAGATTGAGGCGGGCAATCTCCGGGGGCGAAAAACGTTTGCCGGAGATAAGATAGTCGCGGACGGAAGCAGCCAACCGGCTGGCGAAAAGCGGTGCCACGGCGTTTCCAACTTGGTTGAAACGACTTGTTTCCCCGCCCACGAACTCAAACCAGTCCGGGAAACTTTGAAGCCTCGCCGCCTCGCGGAGAAGCATCCGACGACGACGACCGTCCGGAAAAAGTATCCGATGCATGTCTCCGGTCGCGCCCGCCAGGTTGCGGCAGGTCAATGTCCGCGAGGGAGCGTCAAGATGCAGATCGCGCGGACGCACACAGAACGACGCCTTCTCATATTTGGCCACGTAAGCATCCATGCTCGGGGTCAGGAACTTGGACTCGGGCGCGGCCTGAAACAGGATGTCCTCCAGCGCATTCCTTACGGTCACTTCATGGTTCAACGGCCTTGGAAACCGGAACTCTCCGCGATGCCCGACAACGATGACCCGCTCCCGATTCTGAGGAACACCGTGGTCCACAGCGTTCATCAACTGGTGCTCAACGATGTAACCCAGCCCTTGAAGCTCTTCCACGGCCTCATCGAAATACCATTTGTTCGAGTAGAGCATCCCCCGGACGTTCTCAAACATCCATAGGTCGGGATTCAGTCGCCTGACGGCTGAGATGAAGGCAGGAAAACCATCTCTGGAATCTTTCAGTCCCAACTGCAACCCCCCCACGCTGAACGGCTGGCAAGGCGGGCCACCAAGGATGACCGAGGCTCGGGGCAGTTCTGTTTCGGGTGTCAGGATCGTCTGCTCACATGTTCCCAGAAGATTTTTCCGGTAGGTTTCGCAGCAATCCTTGTCCTTCTCGAAGCCGTGTGTCGCGAATCCTTGCGCTTCAAAACCAAGCGAGAGGCCGCCGCATCCGGCAAACAAGTCCAAGACCAAAGGCTTGCCGCCCGCCTGGGGCCGGAGACTCCTGTTGATCTCGTTCAAGTAAGCGTTCATCTCGGCTTCATCATTGCTCGAATGGAATCGATGTCACCCCTTCAACTTCCGCTCCAAGATCTCCCCGACGAGGGCGGGGTTGGCTTTGCCCTTGGAGAGCTTCATGACCTGGCCTTTGAGGAAGTTGATGGCGATGACGTTGCCGGACTTGTAGTCGGCCACGGACTTGGGATTCGCGGCGAGGGCGTCGTCGCAGAACTTCTCGATGGCGCCGGTGTCGCTGACCTGAGCGAGGCCTTTTTCCTGCACGATCGCGCCGGGGGCTTTGCCGGTGGCAAACATCTCGGTGAAGACTTCCTGCGCGATCTTGGTGCTGATCTTGCCGGTGTCCAAAAGGTCGATGAGTTCGAGGAAGGATTCTCCGGGGAACTTCACGTCGGCCAGGGTGGTGCCGGATTCGGTCAGCTTGGCGCGGAGGTTGTTGATGACGAAATTGGCCACCGCCTTGGGGTTCTTGGACTTTTTCGCAATCGGCTCGAAGTAGTCGCCGAGCGGCACGTCCCAGACGAAGGTCTGCGCGTCGGACGCGGGGAGCTGGTAGTCGCGCATGAAGCGCTGCTTGCGGGCGAGCGGGAGTTCGACGACGCGCTTCTGCACGTCGGCCAGCCAGTCGTCGGTGGGCGCGACGGGCATGAGGTCGGGCTCGGGGAAGTAGCGGTAGTCGTGCGCCTGTTCCTTGGTCCGCATGACTTCGGTGATACCGGCGGGATCGTCCCACCGGGCGGTGCATTGGAAGAGTTTGCCGCCGGACTTGAGCACCTCGATCTGGCGCGGGATCTCATACTCCAAAGCGCGGCGGGCGCCGGAGAAGGAGTTCATGTTCTTGATCTCGATCTTGGCTCCGAATTCCTTCTGGCCCACGGGACGGACGGAGACGTTCACGTCGCAGCGCACCATGCCCTCCTCCATGTTGCACTCGGAGATGCCGCCGTAGCGGAGGATCTCGGTGAGGGCGTTGAGGTAGGCGTAGGCCATATCGGGGCTGGTGATGTCGGGCTCGGAAACGATCTCCAGCAACGGCACGCCGGCGCGGTTGAAATCGACGCCGGAGATGCGGTCGAAGTGGAAGTTCTTCCCCACATCCTCCTCCAGATGGGCGCGGGTGATGCAGACGCGGGAGATGCCGCCCTGGAACTCGAAGTCGACGTAGCCGCGGATCGTGCTGGGCTTGTCGAACTGGGTGATCTGGTAGTTCTTGGGCGCGTCGGGGTAGAAGTAATTTTTCCGGTCGAACTTGGCGAAGCGCGGCACCTCGCAGTTCAGGAGAAGGCCGGCGAGGACGGTCTGCTTGAGGGCCTCCTCGTTGGGGACGGGCAGGACTCCGGGGAGGCCGAGGCAGACGGGGCAGACGTTCGTGTTGGGCAGCGCGCCGAACTGGTTGGCGCAGCCGCACCACATCTTGGACCTGGTCCTGAGCTGGACGTGCGTTTCGAGGCCGATGACCGCTTCGTATTCCATAATTTCGTGCGGCGAGTTCTGCCACACGACCGGCGGCTTTGCACCGGTTTTCCTGTGGCGGCGCGTTTGCGGAAGACGGGACGGAATTCCTCTTGGCTGCGAAGGTGTCGGCCGGGTTTGCTTCAGCCCACATGGCAGGTCCAACCGCAGAGAGTCACCCGCTCGTTCCAGGATCGGTTCTGGCGTCCATCCTTGTCCCCGCAGTGGACCGCCACGGGCTGCTGCCCGATGCCGCCGCGGCCGCCGCGCTGGATCTCCAGTCGCGTGATGAAATTCTCGCGCTCTTCCAGCAGTCCGAACGTTTGCCCCAGGCGCAGGCGGAGCGGGTGCTGGAGATGGACCGGAAGTTCCTCGCCGCCTGGTCCAAGCTTGAGGCCCATCTCGCCAGCGTCGCCAAAGCCACCGGTTGCGAGATCACGGCCATCGGAGGAATCGCCCGCAGCCTTTTCGGGGCGCGGCTGCTGATCGAGTATCTGGAAATCGCGACGCCGCCCCGGCTCTCCTTCGAGACGACGGCCGGCGCGACCGTCGACCTGATCCAGGCGTTGGCCGATGCCTTCAAACAGTTCGTCGGAGCGGCGTGGGGAACCTATTTCCCGCGTGGCGACCAGACGGTGGCGCAGCACGCCGCCGCGCAGTTCTGGGTCGCCTGCCTCTACAGCCGCGATCCCGAGGAGATGACCGGCGGCTTCGTCGGGCTGTTCCGGGGCGAGCACCGCGACAGGCTGAAAGTGCTCGATGCCGACAACGTCGCGCCCAAGGGCGTGCGTATCCAGGACGCGCTCGACACGTTCGTCACGCAGTCGCGCGAACGCGTCGCCCAGATGCACGAGGCGGTGGCCAAGGACGTCCGCGAGGGGATGGACCGGCAGTTCGCCGAGGTCATGCGCATCGCGGCCAAGCTCGAGCTCTCGCCCCAGGCCATCGGCTTCATCGAGGCCACGGCGCGGGCCGTGTGCGATTTCTTCGCCGTGCTCGACGGACCCGCGACATCGCGCGAGACGCGCATCACGGAATACGTCTCCCAGCAGATCACCGCATCGGCCGCCAGTGCCCGGAGGTCGGGCGAACGGATGGCCGGGGGTGTCGACGAGTTGAGTGCGCTGCTGGCCGAGTTGGACGAGCTCATCGGCCTCGCCGCCGTGAAGGAGAAGGTCCGGCAGCTGACGAACTTCGCGCGTCTCCAGCAGCTCCGGGCGCGCCAGGGATTGCCGGCCATCCCATCGAGCTACCACACCGTCTTCATCGGCAATCCCGGCACCGGCAAGACGACGGTGGCTCGTCTCATGGGCCGCATCTACCGCGCGCTTGGTCTGCTGAAGAAGGGCCATCTGATCGAGTGCGACCGCTCCAGCCTCGTCGCGGAATACGTCGGCCAGACCGCGCCGAGGACGAACTCCGTGGTCGATTCCGCGCTCGACGGCATCCTCTTCATCGACGAGGCCTACAGCCTGGCCAAGGACCAGACCGACTTCGGCTCCGAGGCCATAGAGACTTTGCTGAAGCGCATGGAGGACGACCGTGAACGCCTCATCGTCATCGTGGCGGGCTATCCGGAACCGATGGAGCATTTCATCAACTCGAACCCCGGCCTGCATTCCCGTTTCTCGCGCTTCATCCAGTTTCCCGACTACGACGCCCGCGAACTCTGCCGCATCTTTTCCGGCATGTGCCGCAAGCACGGGCTGCGGCTGCAACCGGCGCTGAGGGAGAAGATCGTCCACCACTTCCATTTCCTGCACGCGTTGCGGAGCGAGAATTTCGGCAATGCCCGCCTGGTCCGGAACTGCTTCGAGTCGGTCATCAACCGCCAGGCCTCCCGCCTTGCCCATGTCGTCCTCGTGTCGGCCGAGCTGCTGGGAACGCTGGAGGCCGCCGATCTCGAATCGCCCGCCGAGCGCGTCTACCACGACCACGCTTCGCGCGGCTTCGGCTACTTCGTCAGATGCCATGCCTGCGGCGAGACGTGTGACTGGAACGGCACGGTCGAGTTCCAGACCGCACGCTGCGCCAAGTGCGGCGCCGACTATGCGGCGGAGTTCGGTGAACCCAATTCACAGCCGGCAACCCTGGCACCGCTGTCCCTAGGCAAGTCCGGAGCCTGAGATCCGGCCTGAAGTTGCGGTCGATGAGGGTCGGTCTTCCCGAAATGAAATGACGGATGATCGTAGGGAAACGCTGATTTAATCCCGAACTCCGAAGTTGGAATCAGAGGATGAGAACGGACCGGGGAGCGCACGCGTCCCGCGTGCTGTTTCCGGCGTCCCGCCGAAAACCTCGTCGTCCATTTTCTACTTCCAGAAAGGAGACAGACAGTGTGACGAAGGTTTGGGCGCGACGCCCAATCCCGCACGCGGGACGCGTGCGCTCCCCATTTCCATTTCGGAGTTCGGGATTGAATCAGCGTCTCCCCAGGAAAATCGGGCGGCACAGCCTGTGGTTGCGATGAAAGCGGGAGATCATCCTCGTCCTAGCCCTTCTCTTGGGTGAGAGGGGATTCGCGTTCCTAGGCAAGTGGATCGTGGCTTGACCCGTCAGTGCCGGGCTTCAGCGTTGCGTCATGAATCGACGCTTCCCTTCGCTCTGTTCCGTCCTGGGCTGCCTGATCTTGCTGGGCCTGGCGGGATGCGCCTCCAGGGGCGACTCCGGCGGATTGAGCGTGCGGCTGGCCAATCTCCAGTTGACCGGCGCGACGGCGTTCGAGACCACGGCGGTCTTCACCATCCGCGTGCAGAACGAATCCGCCTCGCCCATCCGGCTGAAGGGCGCGGTGCACCGCGTGACGCTCAACGGCCTGAAGATCGGCGACGGCGTGACCAATGAAGAGCTGGATCTCCCCGCCCTGAGTTCGACGACGCAGGACGTGGAGGTCCATTTCAGCAACCTTCGTCTGGCCACGCGCATCGGGAGCCTGATGGAATCCCAGGTCTTCGACTACTCGCTCGACAGCACGCTGCATGGCGTGGGCGTGTTCGGTTCCACGCGGGTGAAGAACGAAGGCCGGCTGGACCTGAAGGAATTCCAGCCGAAGGGCCGGTGAACCCGGCCATGCAACCGCTCCATTTCCGCGACGCGACGCCCTCCGATGTCCCCATCGTCGCCGATTTCCAACGGGCGATGGCTTTGGAGACGGAGGCCCTCAAGCTGCATCTACCGACGACGTTGAAGGGCGTCGAGGCCGTGATCGGCAACCGGTCGCTCGGCCGTTATGTGCTCGCGGAGAAGGACGGGCGGGTCGTTGGATCGCTGCTGATCACGCTGGAATGGAGCGACTGGCGGAACGGCGAATACTGGTGGATCCAGAGCGTGTTCGTCGTGCCCGAAGCGCGCGGATGCGGGGTGTTCAAAGGCCTCTACGCCCACGTGAAGGCCCTGGCCGAGGCGGACCCGGCCGTGCGTGGCCTCCGGCTCTATGTCGATCGCCGCAACGAGGCGGCGCAGCAGGTCTATACGAAGCTCGGAATGAACGGGGATCATTACCAGGTCTACGAGTGGATGAAGCCGGGGATCTGATGCTGGAAGCAACAAGCTAGAACCGCTGTCCGTGAGGGTGGCGTCTCGGACTTTCACCGGCCCAGCCATTTGACGGCCTCGTTCCAATTCAAGCGGAGTGATGCTTCGGGCTTTGGCAGCCTTTAAGCCACTTCCCGCGCAACCGATGATTCCATCTGGTGTTTCCTCAGGTAGTCCATACCTTACGAACATGAAACCGGGCCGGAAAATTCCAGTGCTTTTGGCCGTGAGCCTCCTCGCCGCCGCATCGCTTTCAGCCGCCGACAACCCGTATCGCGCCATCTCCGAGAAGAACGCCTTCCGGCTCGTCCCTCCGCCGGTGATCAGACCGCCGGAACCGGTCAAGCTCGAGGCGCCGACCAACATCAAGTTCATGGGAATGTCCGGCGTCGGCTCCGAGATCACCGCGTGGTTCGCCATCGACAAGAAGGACCCCAAGAATCCGGCTCCGATCTACGTTTCATTGTCGCCCGGCGAGCGCAACAGCGCCGAAGGCACTGGCGGTTTGGAACTCGTCCAGCTCAACGACACGGACGGCTCCGCCAAGATCCGCTACAACAACGAGGAGCGTGACGTCGCCATGGAGAAGGCCCCCAAAGCCGGCGGTCCGGTGGGCCCCGGTCCTGGGCAGCCGATGATCCCGACGTTTGGGGGAGGATACATCCCGCCCGGTTCCGCCCCCGCTCCGACCGCGTCCCCCTTGGCCAATCCCTTCAGAGGCCAGGCCAATGCGGCCGCGATCGGCGGTTCGTCCATCCCGGCACCGCAGTTGCCCGTCACCATGCTTCAGGGAATTCCCACACGCTCCATCCGCGCCGGAGCCTTGGCCAATCCCACGCTGGATCCCTCCGCCAAGCCCATGACCTACGAGCAGTCCGTGGTGCACATGGAAGTGTTGCGCGAATTGACCAAGAAGCAGGTCAGCGACGGCATCCTGCCTCCGCTGCCGCCAACTCCGATCACTCCCGGCCGGCCTGTTCCTCCCAGTCCCGGCGGGGGCAATTGAGACGCTCCGGCTGAAGTGCCTCACCTCATCCGGGCTGGCATGGGCCTCCTGCCATGCCTACTGTCCGGCGCATGACGAAATTGATCCTGGTCCTCTTGGTCGGCCTGATGTGCGAAGCGGTCGGGGTCGTCTTCCTGAACCAGGCCATCAAGGAAGTCGGCGAGGTCAAACAAGTCTCCGTTTCCGAGGTCTGGCGCCTCATCAAGACGGGTGCGACCAATCCCAAGATGCTCATCGGAATCGCCCTGGAGGCGGTCTTCTTCGGCATCCTCCTCTACCTCATGAGCCAGGCGGACCTCAGCTTCGTCTGGCCCATGACGGCCCTCAGCTTCGTCTTCACCACCATCGCCGCGAAGCTGATCCTCAAGGAGCACGTCTCCGGCCTGCGTTGGAGCGGCGTGGCCTTCATCATGATCGGCGCGGCCCTCATCACCGTGAGCGAGAAGATGAAGCCCAAGACCGTTTCAGAAACGGTGCCGGCGCAGTCCCGTCCTTGAGCCCAAACGAAAGCGCATCCAACGCCGGGAAACGACGCTGGATGCGCTGGTGAAGGAGAGGATTTGTCCGATCAGGCCGTGCGATTTTTCCGCAGGCGGATCAGCCCGGCGAGGACCATCAAGCCTCCGAATGCGGCGGTCCCGGTCGTGGCGAGTTCAGGCACGGGGACAATGGCGAATCCGCCGCTGACATCGGCGCCGATCGCGCCGATCAGGGAGGCAGCTCCGGTGGAGAGTTCGATGGAGAAAAGCTTCTGCGACCGCTCTCCCTCAAGCTGCAGCGCGGCGTAGGCGAAGTTGTTCACGCCGGAGGTGGGCTCGGTGTAGATGTCAAATCCGGCGACGCCGGTCGTGTTGACCCCAAGAAGCCCGCCCCCTGCGAGGGTGTTGAGCTGACCGGCGTTCGGCGGGTTTTGGGTGACTAGGGCATCCCGGGCTGTGTCGATGTCGAACAGCAGCGTGGTGCCGCCGGCCTGCGCGACGTTGTTGATGTAGGCCGAGGCCGTGACGCTGGGAACGGCCGCTCCGTTCGCATCGGCCGCGGGGTAGTCCAGCATTCCATCAACCGCCGCGATGCCGCCGGTGTCGGAGTTCAACCGCAGGTTCACCCCGCTGCTGCCGGTCAGGCGGATGCGGATCGAGCCGTCGGTCTGGAGAGTCTTCGGATTGAAATCGAAGCCGAATGACTGGCCGCCTGTGAGATCGTAGCCGATGCCGCCGACCTCTCCAAGGTGTCCATCAATCCGGGTTAAGACCAGGGTTTGCGTGAGGGGATAATTTCTCGTGACAGCTGGAGTCTCGGATTGCGCTGCTCGTTTGGTGTGCAATTCTGTCCAAAAGCTATGAACAAAATCATCCTAGCCGGTGCCGCCGCCAGTTTGCTTGGTGTTTCGTCCTCATTTGGAGCCACGCTTTTCTCCGATGATTTCTCCTACTCCAACGGCAATCTTGTTGGGCAAGGAGGATGGCTTCAGACAGGCACTATCGCGGCTAGTCCGATTCAAGTATCGAGCGGGGCGGCTTCATTAGGCACATCGGGCCAAGACATATATGCACCATTGGTGTCCTCGTTGTCCCTTTCTGCGGGAACCAGCTTCTACGTCGGCCTGACTATCAATGTGTCCGCCGCTCCGCCCAGCGGCGATTTCTTCGCCCACTTCACTGCTGTGACCGGTGCGCAGAGCTCTTTCTACGGTCGCACCTACATCCAGTCTTCAGGATCTGGCTTTGTTTTTGGATACATGGAGGCAAGCGGCACCGGATCAGCGGTAGCTTATGGCAGTCAGGTTCTGAGCTTCGGACAGGGTTATCGGTTGGTTGTTGCCTACAATAGCGTGAGCGGAACATTGAACGACACGGCATCGCTCTATGTGAATCCGTCCGATACTTTTATCGAAGGAAGTAATGTTTCATATCTCACCGACACTTGGACAACCGCTTCGTCAGAACCCTCCAGCATTGCGGCTCTGAACTTTCGCCAAGGCGCATCTGGGAATTCGGCGACCCTTACTGTTGATTTCTTGTCTGCAGGAGATGCTTTTTCCTCGGCGGCTAGCTTTTCCCCCGTCCCCGAACCCTCCACCTGGGCGCTCTTTGGTGCCGGATTGGTCGGCTTGGTTTTGGTGGTTCGCCGCAAGTCCAAGTAACCGGTTCTCCGATCCTCTTTTCACAGACGGGCGCGGGTTACTCCGCGCCCGTTTTGTTTTTCGGGAGAACCTCGAAACGGAGAAAGCGGTCGCCCGTCTCGATCTTGGATTCAACCAGCCGAAGTTGCGCGGCGAATGCCAGATCGGGAAAGCCAAAGCCATCCGCAATGGTTGCTGAACTGCGCCCGCCGCTCACGACGGGGCAGATCGTCAGGTTCACTTCATCGACCACTCCGGCGCGGAACATCGCGTCGTTCAAGGAACCGCCGCCTTCGCAGAGGAGCCGTTTCACTTTCCACTTCGTCCGAAGCCAACGCAGAGCAGCGTTGAGATCGAGTTCAATCTTGCCTGAACAAAAGACTTCGTCGGCTACGGATCCGAGTTTCTTCAGCCGAGCCGTTGTGAGGCCTTCGCGGGTCAGGATGATCAGCGGGGAACGATGGTCGCGGAAGACGGCCGCCTCCGGATCGACGCTGCCGCTGCCGGAGACGATGACGCGGAGGTTGAACTCGTCCAAACCACGCCGCTTCCGGAGCCGGCGCCACTTCTCGGCTCCCGGTCCCATGGTGATCGCATTCAGGTCGACCGTTCGTGCGCCGTTCATGACGGCATCCACGGTGGCGCGGAGACCGTAGAGGTTCTCCTCGTCGGCGGGACTTCCGAAGGAGGACACGGCCCGGTTCGCCGTCGCGGTCTTGCCATCGGCCGTCATCGCCATGTTCACCAGCACGTAGGGGCGCCAGGCGGGGGCGCGGTGGAGCGGTTTCATGCGAGGAACATCGCGTCGCCGTAGCTGAAGAACCGGTAACGCTCGCGAACCGCCTCGGCGTAGGCTGCGATGATCCGGTCGCGTCCCGCAGCGGCCGTCGCTTCGGATTGGGATGCGAACGCGCTGACGAGCATGAGCAGGGTGGACTTGGGCAGGTGGAAGTTGGTCACCAGCGCATCGACGCAGCGGAAGCGATAAGGCGGATGGATGAAGATGCCCGTGCGTCCGGCTCCGGCGGTCACGACACCATTGGGGGAATTGGCGGCGCTGGATTCCAGCACGCGCACGCTCGTCGTGCCCACGGCAATCACCCGCCCGTCACGGGCTTTGGTGGAAGCGATGGCTGCCGCCGTGGTCGCGCTCAGGGAGAATCTCTCCTCGTGCATCCTATGGTCGGCCAGGTCGTCGGCCTTCACCTGAGCGAACGTGCCGATGCCGACGTGCAACGTGACGAAGGCGGTCTGGACTGCGGCCGCCTTGACCCGCGCAAGAAGATCGGGCGTGAAGTGCAGTCCCGCCGTGGGTGCCGCGATGGAGCCGGATTCCTGCGCGTAGATCGTCTGGTAGCGCTCCTTGTCCTCCGCGCGGCTGGCTCCGGCAGCGCGTTCGATGTAGGGCGGCAAAGGGATCTCACCGCATTGCTCCGCGAGATCAAGGAGGTTGCCGGCTCCGTTCAACCGGATCCGACGATGGCCTTCGTCGTTGAAGCCGGTGACTTCAATGACGGCTCCGTTGGGTTGGCCATTGAGGTCGAGAAGCCCGATGCGTTTGCCGACGTGCGCGCGTTTGCCGGGACGCATCATCGCCCACCAGTCGTTCCGGCCCATCTCTTCGCAGAGCAGAATCTCGAACTTGCCTCCCGTCACGGGATCAATGCCGCGAAGCCGGGCGGGAAAAACCTTCGAGTCGTTCATCACGAGCAGGTCGCCCGGACGCAGATAATCGAGGATGTCCGTGAACTGGCGGTGTTCGATCCGTCCGCTGTCGCGATGGAGCACGAGCAGGCGCGATTGATCACGCTCCGCCGTCGGCTGTTGCGCGATCAACTCTTTTGGCAGCGGGTAGTCGAAGTCGCTCGTGCGCATCAGCGGGCCATCAGTTCTTCGATCTCGTCGGCCTCGACGGGCACGCCGGCCATGAGGTTGATCTGTCCGTCGGCGGTGATGACCACGTCGTCTTCGAGCCGGACGGCGAATCCCTCTTCCGGCAGGTAGATGCCCGGTTCCACCGTCATGACCCAGCCCGGCTGCATCGGCTGGCCGACGAGCTGGACGTCGTGCACGTCGAGGCCGAGCGGGTGGCCGACGCCGTGCATGAAATACTTCTTCAAAGCGGGCTTGTCCGGATCCTGCTTCTTGATGTCGCGGGGCTTGAGCAATCCGAGGCCGAGAAGTTCCTCCTGCATCATGAGCTCCGCTTCCTTCTGCCAATCCTTGGGCAGCTTGCCCGGCGTGAGGTTCCTGATGCTGCCGCGCAACACCCGGAGCACCGCGTTGTAGATCTGTTTCTGGCGGCGGGTGAACTTGCCGTTGACCGGGATCGTGCGGGTCAGGTCCGCGTTGTAGTTCGCGTAGCTGGCCGCGACATCGAGCAGCAGGAGGTCGCCGTTTTTGCAGGCGAGGTTGTTGTCGATGTAGTGGAGGACGTTCGCGTTCGTGCCCGACGCGATGATCGGGGCGTAGGCGAAACGGCCGCGGCGACGGATGAACTCGTGGGCGAACTCGGCCTCGACCTCGCGTTCGTTGACGCCCGGTTTGACGAAGCGCGCCACGCGTTCAAAGCCCGCATTGGTCGAGGCGACGGCATGTTTGATCAGATCCAGTTCCAAGTCCGACTTCACCGGCCGCAATCCGTAGAGCAGGCGGGCGAGCCGGTGGTAACGGTGCAGCGGCCAGGCCCGCTGGGTGTCGCGGATGAACCGGTCGTCGCGCGAATCGTGCTCCAGCACGGCGCGGCGATGTTCGTTGGCGTTGAGGTAGACGTTCTCCACTTCCGACATGAGCATGCGGAACACGGTCGGAAACTCCGCCAGCCACTTCACGTTCTTCACGCCGGTCGCGGCGGTGGCCTCTTCCTTGGTCAGCTTGTGTCCCTCCCAGCGGGCGATGTGCTCGTTGGCTTCGCGGAGGAACAGGACTTCGCGCAGCTTTTCGTCATGCGCGTCCGGCGCGAGCAACAGGATGCTTTCCTCCTGCTCGACGCCCGTCAGATAAAAGAGATCCGAGTTCGGATAGAACGGTCCGGTGCCATCGGAATTGGTCGTGACAAGATCGTTGGCATTCACGACGGCCAGCGAGTTCGGGAGCAGGAGCTGGGTCAGCCGCTCGCGGTTTTGAATGAAGAGCTTCGGGTCGATGGGCGCGTGTCTCATGCGGATAAGGTCATAAAAAACTGGCAGGCGAACGACTGGAGTGCAACGCCGCGGAACGATCACCAATGATTGGGACTGCTCTCATCCAAACACTTCATACCAACGCAGGCGATAGACGAACCATGTCACGTAAAGGATCGTCGTGAGGCCCAGCACGTCGAGGAAAAGCTGCGAAGGGCGCACTGCATGACCTCTGGATCTGAGTATCACCCAGAAAAGCATCGAGATAACTGACATCGCAGCGTTGGTTCCGTATGTTGCGAGATACAGACGCCACGGAACGGTGATTCCCGTCGGCATGTAGGCAATCAGCAGCAGCAATAGCACCCACGATCCTGTCGACACCGTTTGGTGAGCAAGGACCCAACCAGACCTTTTCTTGGTTGGAGCGGGCAATGTGGCCTGTGTCACTTCTTGTCCTTGTTGGCGCGGCGTTTGGCGTCGAGCAACCGGCTGGTCGTCGATTCCTGCGGGTTCGCCGATTTGGACGGCTCGGATTTGGCGGGCGCGATCTTGGGCTTTTCTTCGGCGGCGGGTTGACCGGCTGCGGCCACGGCTTCCTTCGTCGGTTCGGGCGGACGCCAGGTCGGTTTTTGGACGATGGGAGCTTCGGCTGACCTGGCCTGCGTCTGGGTGCGGACCTGGTCGCGGCGTTGGAGAAGCGCGCCGAGGGAAGCGTCGGACGGCGTGTCGGCGGCCGGCTTACGGGTGAATTTCATGAGGAACTTCTTCACCGCTTTCATCACTTCCGCCCGGTCGAGGTCGATGCGGCGGATGCCCACGTCGACGACGAAGAGGCAGATGGCGAACTTCAGGCACCATTCCCAGAGATCTTCCGGCTGGAAGGTTTTGAGGCGACCGATCTGGAAGGGATTGTCGGTCGTGGGATTGAGGATGCGGCCGCCGCCGGCTTCGGCGAGGCGCCGGAGGAGGTTGAGGTTGGGTTCGGTCGAAGCGAACTCCGGCGAGTAGTTCACGCTCGCGCCCACGACCTGCGAGGCACGGACGCTGCCGTCCTTCATCTCGGCGAGGTTCATCAGATAGGAGCCGACTTCCTTGGTCGGGAACCGCGCCTCGTATCGGCCCGGTCCGCTCTGCTGCAGACGCACGACCTGCTTCAGCCCCTTCGGCGTGGAGACGGTCGTCTGGAGATCGAGGAAGTTGCGGAAGTTGCCCTCCGCATCGACGGCCTCGACGGACAAGACCGCTTCGCCCCGGTCCATCGTGATCTCGGTGGAGAAGTTGGAGTTCTCCAGTTTGCGCAGGCTCCACTGCGCGATCTGCGTCCAGAACTGCTGGTAACGCGCCCAGCCGATCCAGTTCTTGGCCCACTTGGCCCGTGCGTCCGACGTAAAGGCCACGGAGCGGCCGAGACCGTATTGCCAATGGGCCAGCAGCGGATCGCCCTTGTGCGTGAGCAACGGGATTTCCGCGCGCGGTTTCGGTGTGGTGCAGACGTAGCCGAGCAGCAGGGGAAAGGCCCCGCCCATCCCGCGGACGAGTTCGGTCGATTGCGCCAGGATCGGCGTGAACGGCTCTTCGAAGATCGCGCTCTTGAGGATCACGGCGGCTTCCTTGGTGAAGATCTGGGGCAAGCCTTCCGGCGAACGCACGTCGTAGAAGCGCCCGCCGCCCGCGTCGGCCATCTGCATCATCGTGTCGGGCATCACATGGCCGCCGATCATCACGGTGCTGATGGTGATCTTGTCGCCGACGATGTCCTGGATGGTTTTCTGCGAAGCCGCGCCCGGATCGCCGTCGCTGAAGACGACCATGTGCTTCAGGTTGGCCGTGGATTTCTTCAGGCCGGCGTGGGCCATCTCCATCGGTCCCCTGAAGGTCACCATGTCGCCGGGGTTCATCCCCATGATCTGCCGGCCGAGATCCTTCTTGTCGCCGGTCTCGGTCAGCTCGAAGAGCCAGCGTTCCTGTCCATCCCAGAGCACGATGCCCATCTCGTCCTTCGGCCCGAGCGCGTCGAGCGCGGCGTAGGCGATGTCGCGGGCCCACTGGTTGCCGTTGGGAAACTCCGTGGCGTGGCAGACGATCACCAGCGCGCCACGGGGAAGCACCTTCTTGCTGTTCAGCTCCATGTCGACGGGCAGGAGCGTTTCCAGCGGCGTGTTGCGATAACCGCCCGCCGCGAAGGCCTGGTCGCCGCCGATGGCCACGACGCCCACGCCGAAATCGCGCACGGCGCTTTCGAGCATCAGCATCCTGTCGCGGCCCAGTTCGCCGGCGGAGACGTTGCTGAGGAACACCGTGTCGAAGCTCTGGATCTCGGCCAACGAATCGGGGAACGACGCCGAGGCGATGACGCGCACGTCGAGCTTGGATCCGCGCAGGGCGGCGGCGAGTTCCTCGTCCTGCTGCGGCGCGGACGAAACGATGAGCACGCGCGGTTCGCCCCGGACGAAGGCGAAGCCGCTGGCCTGGTTGTTCTGCGGCAGGAGATCGCCCGGCGCGTCGAGCTGGACCTGATACCGGTAGAAGCCGGGCTCGTTCAGCGTCTGCGGGAAGCTCAATAGGTTCTTGCCCGCACTGAGCTGGACCTCCTGTTCGCCGAGCAGGGAATCGCTCCGGTAGAGCCGGACCTTGCCCGTCGTCGGTCGGTCGGCGTTGGCGAAGATCTTCACGTCGAAGGTCTGTCCCTTCTTCACCATGGACGGCAGCGCGAGGCGTTGCACCGACACGTCGTTCGCGCGCGAAACGCCCAAGGGCAACACGTCCAGCGTCACTTTCAGCGACTGGGCGGCGAGCAGCGCGGCCATGGCGTCGCCGAGGTTCTCGTTGCCGTCCGTGGCGAGGACGAGGCGGCGCTGGCCGTTTTCCGGGAACGCCGCCGTGCCCAGCCGGATGGCTGCTGCGATGTCGCTGCGTTCCGTGCCGACGACGGCCTGGATCTTCTGCATGTTGGCCACCGGCGACGGCATGAACTCCACCGCCGCGTCGCTGCCGAAGACGATGAAGCCGGCCTTGTCCTTCGGGTCTTTCGCCGCCGAAGTGCGGTTGAAGAACTCCTTGGCCATGTCCTGCTGCGCGGCCGGGATGCTGTCCGAACGGTCGAGCAGGAAGAACTGGTTCATGCCCTCCAACTGCTTCTTCCATTGCAGGCCCGCGAGCGCGAGCAGGAGCAGGAGAACGACGACAAGGCGGACGAAGAACGAAGCCGACTTTCTCCAACCGCCGATCTGTGCGTCCGACTTCCAGGCAAACCACACGGTCCAGCCCAACGCCGGAAGCGCGAGCCAGAGCCAGAGAGGATTGGTGAATTGGAAGTTCACTTAGTTTGTGTGGTAGGGCGAAGGCTCCCGCCGAGCCATCGTAGGCCGCGCGTCCTCGCGCGGCCAGTAGGTGCTCCTGCGCGATGGCCGTGAAGTAGCACCCACTCGCCGGGCGGGGACGCCCGGCCTACCAGCCGTCTCTCCTTCGCGTCCTTTGCGGATGAATCCGTTGCCACCGTCGTTTTCCTGACGAGCTTCTGTAGGCGGTGGTTCAGCGAGTCGGCCACGTAGAGGTTGCCGTGCGAATCGAGGCAGATGCTCCACGGGTTGTTGAAGCGGCCCGGTGCGCCGCCCACACCGCCGATGATCTCCACCGACACGCCGTTCTTGTCGAAGACCTGGATGCGGCTGTTGCCGAACTCGCAGACGAAGACGTTGCCAGCCTTGTCGACGCGCACATCGTAGGGATAGCTGAGTTCGCCCACGCCGGCGCCGGGTTTGCCGAAGACGCGCACCAGCTTGCCGTCGGCGGTGAAGACTTGGATGCGGTGGTTGCAGGAGTCGGCGCAGTAGACGAGGTCGTCGGGCCCGATGCCGAGGCCTTCGACGCGGTCGAATTCGCCGGGCTTGTCCCCGGCGGTTCCCCAGCCCGTGATAAAGTTCGTCCCGCGCCAGCTGAAACGCTGGATGCGCTCGGTCTGTCCGTATTCGGTGAGGAACATGTCTCCGCGCGAATTCACCGCGACGCCACGGGGGAAAGCAAGCTGCCCGGCGTTGGTCCCGTGCAGGCCCCACTGGCCGAGCAACGTGCCGTTGGTCGAGTAGTGGTTCACCCGCGAGTAGTGCGGCTCGACGACGACGACGTTGCCGTCGTGGTCGCGCACCATGCCCTTGGCCTTGCCAAGATCGGTCTCGGGCATCTGCCAGTAGAGGAGGAAACGTCCGTCCGGAGCGAACTTCTGCACCCGCCCGGTTATGTCGACGGCGTAGACGTTCTCATCGCGGTCGACACAGACGGCACGGGGTTTATTGAACTGGCCCGGCGCGCCGCCCCGCGTGCCGATGATTTCGACATGGGAAAAGAACTTCGAGTCGAGGGCGGTCTGGCCTTCCTGCTTGGGAGCGCATCCGGTGAAGAGCGAAACACCAGCGACGAGCGCGAGGCAGGATGTCGGTTGCAGGTTGCGAGTTAGTAGCTGTCCCGCCACCCGCCACCCACAACCCATGACCAGCGGCAGCACCGCGATGCCGAGCAGGATCAGACACAGCGCGCTGATCTGCCCGCTGTGTCCGTAGTGGAGGAGGTTGAAGATGCGGAGCGAAAGCGTCTCGCCGCCGGGCGGCACGATGAGCACCAGCGTTTCGACATCCCAAAGGCAGAAGAGGAACGCCAGATACCAGACCACTCCGGCCACCGGCGCGAGCTGCGGCCACAAGGCCAGCCGGAACTGTTGCCAACGATTGCCACCGGCCAGTTGCACCGCTTCCAACGGGGCGCGGTCGAGTCGGGCGGACGCCAGCTTCAGCGCCGTCCAGACCGGCGCGAAGTAACGCAGCGTCCAGCCGAGCACCACCACCCCGAGGCTGCCGTAGAACCAACCGGTGAGTGGGCGATTCAGCAGCCAGATCATGGCCAGACCGAGAACGACACCGGGAATGAGGAAGAGGAGCCAGGCACCCAGTAGTGGCAGAGGCGCCCCCGCCTGTGTCGGGTGTCGCAAACCACCGGGCGAGGGCGCCTGTGCCACTAAGCCGCCTCCCGGCCCTCGAAGCGACAAGGCGAGTCCGGTGGCCACAATCACCAGCGCCGTCGTTCCAGCAAGCAGGAGCGACGTGACGATCGCGCTCCATCCCGCCTGCAACGCCGGAGCGAGTTCCGCCCAAGCGCGGCCGTCCAATACGAGCTGGCCGAGCGGCAACGCCACCGAGAATCCAATCGTCATTAAGGCGATCACGGCCGCGACCCCACGCCTCGGCCCGCCGATGCGTGAGCGCCAGAGGTCGGCATGGCTGACGAGCCCACGCCACGGCCAGCGCACGTCGCTTCCCTGACGAGTTTTGGAAAGGAACACGATGACCGCGAGCGCGACCACGATCATCGGCCCGGCAGCCTGGAGCGCCTCGGCATAGTTGAAGGTGGTGTTGAACCCGACCCACATCTGCGCCGGAAGCACCTTCACCTGGAGCAGCGCGGGAACGGAAAACTGGTTCAACGTCAGGACAAACGTCGCCGCCGCCGCGACGCGGAGCGCCGGCTTCGCGGCTGGCCATAAGACCCAACGGAACACCGCACCGCCGCGCAGAAGTGGATCGGATTCCACCACGGCGCGGTCGGTCCGGCTCCAAGCCGCGACGAGTAGTCCGGTGGTCAATGGCCAGTGCAGCAGCGACAGGATCAGCACCGTGCCACCGAGGGAAAGGATGGAGACGGGCATCCGGCCACGCAGCGAGCCGTTCAACCCGAAGAGTTCCAGCCAGCAGTTGGTCACGAGAAACGGCGGCAGCGCAAACGCCACCGCCGAGGCGCCGAGCAGCACCCACCGTAGTCGCGGCGCAAGGCATAGGCAGGTCATCGCAACCGCCGCTCCCAACAGCAGCGAGACCAGCGTCGCTGACGTGGCGACCAGCATGCTGTTCTGGAGGAGGGGCCAGTTCATGCGATAGCCGTAGGCCGGGCGTCCTCGCCCGGCCAGGAGGTGGTTGATCCGCGAAAGGCGCGAAGGGATGCCTCCGAAGGCACCCACTGGCCGGGCGGGGACGCCCGGCCTACGGTTGAAGTGGCACTCCTCATCGCAGGAAGATCTCCTTCAGCTTGGCCATGTCTTCGGCTTGCGACTTGGCGATAGCCGACCAGTTGGCGGGAACCATGGGCGACCCGTCGCCGCAGATCATTTCGCCGGCGACGAGGCTCTCGGGTTCGACTGCCCCGGCATCGACGAGCTTTTGCACGACCGGCTTCGACGCGAGGAACTCCAGCAGCTTCCTTGCGCCATCGGGATTCGGCCCGCCTTGGACCAAGGCCACCGAGTTCTGGATCATCAAATCGTCGCCGCCCGAGAGACCGAGCGCGAGCAGCTTGCGGCCTTCGCGCTGCATGGCGCGGATGTCGTCGGAGTCGGTCAAGCCGATCAACGCCTGACCACCCGCGATAAGTTTCACGACGACGGAGTTGCCGTCGACCAGCAGCGGCTGGTTCGCGGCGAGCGCTCGGCACCAGCGTTCCCAGCGTTCCACGCCCCACGTCTGGCGCAGGGCGAGGAAATGCGCCGAGGTGGTGCCGAAGAGCGGGTAGGCCAGGGCCACCTTGCCGCGCAGGGCCGAGTTGGTCAGGGCGTCGAGCGTGAGGGGAACCAGCGGATCGGTGATCGATTCGGTGCGGACGACAAGCTGCCTCATGCGATGGGCGAAGTTGGTCCGGCCAACGCCGTCGGCAAGCACGCCGGCTTCGACGAGCTGGACGGTGCGGAGTTCTTCGTTGTTCCAGAAGAGGTCGCATTGAGGCCGCGACTTCTCGGCGATGAGCCGGTTGGCCAAGCCGACGGTCTTAACGGCTTCACTGTCAAAGACGGCGCGGATCTTGAGGCCGGTTTGTTTTGTGAACTCCTGGAAGATTGGTTCGGCGAAGACTTGGTCTTGGGAAGTGTAGACGACTACTTCGCTGGCGGTGGGCGGTCTGCACGCGCTTAGTAGAATGACGAAAGCCAAAGGCCAAAGGCCAAAAAAAAGTGCCGGCGAGCGCTTCTGCTTTCGAGCTTCCTTCCTCATTTGGCCTTCGTGTTTCGTCATTCTTCTCACGCCGTGCGGCGATGGTAGAACCACCATTCGAACATGAGGACGCCCAGCGCGGCACAGGCGATCCAGCGCCAGAGCTCTTTGCTCGCGCTGCGTTCGGTGTTGGCCGACACCTCACCGAGCTTGCCGACGTTGAGCTGGTCGCGCGGACGGATGTTGCTCTCGACCGAATCGAGCAGACTGGCCGTGAAGATGGTTTCGTTCGTGCCGGTGGTGAAGCGGTAGACGCCGCGATGCGTGGTGTCGCCGATGACGAGTTCGCGTTGGCCGGCGACGGGCACGAATTCCTTCTTGCTGCCGTCGGGCAGGGTCAACGTGGCCTTGGCGGTGTCGGACGCGAGAGGCGCGCGCCACGGATCGCCGGGACGCACGACCATCTGGCCGGCGCGGTCGGGCGAGGGATTGAGCCACTCGACGGCGTTGGCCGCGAAGATGGGGAAGCTGATGCGGAGCGGCCAGGTGCTGTTGAGCGTGTCGAAGCCGATCCAGACGATGCGCCGGCCTTCGAGTTCGCCGGCGATGATGAGCGGCGTCTCGGTGGCCTCGACGATGGACTGCGCCCAGCTCGGCGTCTTGATGCGGATCGTGTCCGTGACCTGCACGGCGTCGAAGTTCACGTAGCGCAGGAGCGGATGCGACCCGCGCCAATCCACCACGGCCGGAGCTTCGACCGAACCGGATGCGTCGAACCAATTCGTGGGCGCGGCACGGATGGCCAGCGTGGGAATCTTCGGCCAGACGGAAGGCAGCACGTCGTCGAGCACCAGCAGATCGTATCCGACGGGCGAAGCGGCGAGATCGGTGGCCACCGCCAGCTCGACTTCGGGTGCGGACCGCAGGGCTTTTTCGAGGAAGCGGTTCCCTTTCGACACCAGCAATACGCGGATCGGGCGCGGCAGGATGCTGGGAATGAAGGCCTCGTTGTCCACGGCCAGGTCGTCTTCGGTGGTGAGCTTCACCTGGAACACTCCGTCCTTCGTCTGTTGCGGGAGGAAGACGAGCGCGGCGGTCTCGCCGGGTGGAACTTTGATCGGTCGTGCTTCGAGGAGCTGGTTGTCGAGGCGAAGTTCCAAAATGGAATCGAGGGCGTTGGACGAATAGTTGCCGACACTGACGTAGAGGGCGCGCTGGCGGCGGTTCTCGGGATTCTGACGGAGATCGAGCTGGATGATGCCGGCGTTGTTCCCGCGCTGGCCGACGCGGTGGTAGACGAGGTTCAGGCCCTTGTTCTCGAATTCGCTCAGGTCCCCCACGGCGCCGTCGGTGAAGAGATGGATTTCGGCGTTCGGCAAGGCTGCGGTGGTCGCGCCGGCGGTGTCGGCCGGGGGAAGCGCGGCTCGGGCGAGCGTATCGGAAAGCTTGATGGCGTCCTTCAACCGGGTGGGGGAATCCGTCGCGGCCGCCCCGACGATGGCCCGGCGTAGGGCGGCCTTGCCCGACGTGGCGGACTGGCGGACCTCGGTGGATGCGCCGGCCACGAGCACGACCATCTGGTCGTCGTCGCGCAGGCTGTCGACGAGCGCGAGGGCTTCGGCGCGGGCCTTCTCAAAACGGTTGGGCGTCTCGTCCACGGCCTGCATTGAGGCCGAGGCGTCGAGGATGACGACGCGCAGGCGGCCGACCTTGGTTTCGCCGGAGAAGTAGGGCCGCGTCAGGGCGAGCACCGCGAGGATCAGCAGGAGAATCTGGAGCAGGAGCAGCCAGTTCTTCCGCAGCTTCTGGAAGGGGGCGTTGGCCTGGCTCTCCGCGAGGAACCGCTGCCAGAGCAGCGTGCTGGCGACGAGCTTCACGGTGCGCCGCCGCTTCAACAGGTAGAACACGACCACCGGCGCGATGAGCCCCAGAAACCAAAGCGCGGTTGGCGAAAGAAAGTTCATTCTCTTGGCTCGGGCGGCATTGTCGCAGTGCGGTGTTTCCGGCGTTCCTTTGGTGATCGGGTGACCGACGAGTTGGTAGTTGGCGGCCCATCCAAGAGCAAGCTGTGAATGGCCAAGCGAATGACGAATGACGAAGGCCAAATACCGAAAGAAGCCCGACGGGCGCCGCATCCCATTTGGCCTTTGGCCTTCGGGCTTCGTCATTCTCCCGCCGTCATTCCTCTGGCACCGCCGCCCGGCGTCGCCTAAGTCTTCACGCCTGTCATGCGTAAGCCGTCGTTGTTGTTCATCTTTCTCACGGTCTTCATCGACCTGATCGGGTTCGGGATCGTCTTCCCGCTCCTGCCAAAATACGTCGAAGACCTCGGAGCTTCCGGGCTCATGATCGGCCTGATCATCGCCAGCTATTCGGCTATGCAGTTCATTTTCGCGCCGATGTGGGGCCGGCTTTCCGACCGCATCGGGCGGCGGCCGGTGCTGCTGGTGAGCACGGCGGGGTTTGTCGCGTCGTATGCGCTCTTCGCCATCGGGTCGCTGATGACGGCCCCGGCGGCGGCGCTGGGAATGATCCTCGGCTCCCGCATCCTCGGTGGCATCTGCGGGGCGAACATCACGGTGGCCCAGGCCTACATCGCCGACATCACTCCGCCGGAGGACCGCTCGAAGAAAATGGGCCTGATCGGCATGGCCTTCGGACTGGGGTTCATCTGCGGACCGATCATCGCCATCGTCGGATTGCTGACCTTGGGCAAAGCCGGACCCGGCTGGATCGCGGCGGGAATCTGCCTGCTGAACCTGGTCCTCGCGTTCTTCATCCTTGGCGAAAGTCTCAAGCCGGGAGCACAACAGGCGGCGCGGCGTCCGGGCGTGAACCAGTGGAAGGAGATCCTGGCCCGCCCGAACATCGGGCTGCTGGTCGTCGTGTTCTTCTTGTCGACGTTCGTCTTCACCTGCTTCGAGTCGACCCTGGCCCGGCTCATCGCGAAGAATTTCCATTTCGATCCCAAGACGCACGACGGCGAAATCGCCATCGCGGCCATCTTCGCCTACTGCGGCATCGTCGGTGCTTTCGTGCAGGGCGGCCCGATTGGGAAATTGGTGAAGAAGATGGGCGAACCAAAGCTGATCGCCTTCAGCCTTCTGCTGGTGGGCATCAGCCTGCCGTTGCTGCCGTATGCGGAGGGCAACACGCCGTTGAAGTTCGCCAGCCTCTTCGGTCCGGGCGCGGCAGCGTGGTGGTTCCTGCTGTTCGCGGTGGGTCTGCTGGCGGTCGGCTCGGGCCTGACGCGGCCGCCGTTGTTCGGACTGCTTTCCAACCTCACGCCGTCCCATGAACAGGGAGCGACGCTGGGCGTGGCGCAGAGCGCGGGCAGCCTGGCGCGGATCGTCGGGCCGGTGTTCGCGAGCGCGATGTTCGACGTGAAGCCGAGCATTCCCTATCTCGTCTGCGGCGCGCTGTCGCTCGCGACGGGGTATGTGGCTTGGAAGCGGGTTGTCGGGGTGAAGGCGGTCGTGGCCGCTGCCTGATTCCAGACGACTTCGTGTGCTTCGTGCTCTTGGTGGATCAGCTTTTCGTCCACGAAGGACACTGAGAACACGAAGCAGAGGGAACGTTGGCGGATGGGGAGTCCGACTCCTCACGGCCGCTACGGGGTCACTCCTTCAGCTTGTCGGGGTCGAGGCCGACGGACTTGCACCAGTCGCGGTAGGCGAAGGGGGAGATCTCGCTGGGCTTGATCTCGCTGCGGCCGCCCCAGAAGACGTTGGTGTAACTCAACGGAATTCCCACGCTGGCGAGGTGCTGGTCGATGGCCGCCTTGTTGGCGAGGACGAGCGATTTGTCGGTGCCATGGGCCACGCCCATGACGTTCACGTTCTTGAACTCGGGTCCGCCTTCGCGCCAGTAGGCGTGGGTCATGCAGAAGTGCCGGGCGACCTCGCGGCCGGCCTCGATCTCGCGTCCGGCGGGCACGGCCCAGTGGAAGAGGGCGTTGAAGCGGGTCACGCGGTCGCCGTCGGCGAGGGTCTTCACGTGTTCGAGGAAGGTGCTGAAACGCCCGATGACTTTCCGCGCGTTCAGGTCTTCCGCCACTTTGTAGAAGGTTTCCAGAGAAACTCCGGCTTCCTCGGCCCGCGCGCGCCAGAGGTCGGGGATGAGTTCGTCGATCTCGAACTCGCGCTTCAGCGAGGTGAGGACGCGCCATTCGAGTTCGTTGAGCTGGGTGATGGCGACTTCGGTGACTTCGCCGAGGACATCGGCTTTGGCCCCCACTTCCAGGCCGCGCCGCCGGATGTGCCCGACGCCGAGGGCGAAGAGGCGTTTGGCGGGCATGAGGCGGAAGTGCTGGCCACCGACCTTGCCGAGGAGGAATTCGCAGTGCTTCACCATGGAGTAGCCCTGCGGGATCTTGAGCGTGGTCCAGAGCTTGTATTGCGATCCGGGCGTGGCGGCGTCGGTGGAGCGGGTGACGACATGGCCGGAGAAGGGGTCCTGCTCGAACATGAAGTTGAACGCCGCGTCCAGCTTGTCCTGCGTCACTTCCCACGCGACGAGCGAACCCTGCGCGAGATTCGTGGCCAGCAGCGTCTGGCGGACCCGGCGGATGGTGCCCTTGTCGAGCATGGCGTGGATGCGTTCGATCACGATGTCGAGCGGCACGCCGGACTGGCGGCTGATCTCTCCCAGCGGATCGCGTTGGAAGCCCTGGATGCGGTCTTCGGAGACGGCGAGGATCTGGGCGTTGACCGGGTCGCTGATGCTGGAGGGCGCTTCCGTGACGTTCATGTGGCCGAGATAGGTAGCAGGGGACGGAGGACTGGGGAAGGCCCGTTCCTGCCTTCAAATGATCGGAAATTGCAGCCTGCCCTCGATGGAAACGAAAACGCCCGGCGGAGCGATCCGCCGGGCGTCCGTGAAATCAATCTGCTGGCTTGGACCTACTTCTTTTCCTCGGGCTTGTGCTCCTTGTGGCAGGCCTTGCAGTTGGAGGCGGCCTTCCAGAGTTCGGCGGAGTCGGCCGTGCCGGTCGCGATGGCCTTGGCGGCGACGTCGAGCTTGCCGATCTTGTCGGCCCAGGCCTTGGCATCGCCCTGGTGGGGCTTGGTGCCGATGAGCTTGGCGACGAGGACGGCCATCTTCTTCTTATCGGCGGCCGAGGCTTCGCCCTTGCCGATCTTGGCGGCGATGGACTCCTTGCCTTTGAAGCCTTCTTTCATGACGTCTTCGATGACGTCGTCTGCGCGGACGGACGCACCGATGAGGACCGAAGCTGCGATGAGGAGGGAAGTTAATTTCATAGAATGGATGGGCAAATGGAAGACCTGCGGAGGTTGAAAGCGGTTACGAATTCTCTGCAAGCCGATTGTGGACAGGGTGGCGGGCGGGAGCAGGAACGTGGGTTGCACCGTAGGTTTACGCGGCTATCCTCCCCGCTTCATGAGCATTGCCACCAGGACGGGAGACGCCGGGATGACCGGGCTGATGTATAACCGGCGGGTCTCCAAGTGCCATCCCCGGGTCGATGCCTACGGCAGCGTGGACGAGCTGAACGCCGCCCTGGGAATGGTTCGCGCGTCGTCCGCCGAGGACTTCGTCCGGGTAAACATTCTGGCCGTGCAGAAGGACCTGGTGACGCTGATGGGGGAACTGGCCACCGGGGTGGACGATCTGCCTCGTTACCAGAAAGACGGATTCGAGCTGGTGACCCAAGCGATGACGGCGAAGCTGGACCTGCTGGTGCAGGAGATCGAGGCCCAGAAGATTTCATTCAAGGGATGGGCCACGCCGGGAGCGACCTTGAACTCCGCCGCGTTGGACGTGGCCCGGACAACCTGCCGCCGGGCCGAACGCCGGGTTTGCGCCCTGCACGAAACCGGGCAGCTCAACAATCCGGAGATCATCATCTACCTCAACCGTCTGTCCGACACCCTTTGGCTCATGGCCAGATGGGTCGAAACGCGGACCAAGGCAGCCTGAACCGGAAGGTCCAGCCACGCGGTCGGCGGATCATTTGGCCGGGGCTTCCGGTTTGACGGGAAGGCTGAATCCAAACGTCCCCAGCTTCTGGCCCGCCGCCACGACCAGCCGGTATTGCACGCCGGGTTTGAGTGGTTTCGGGTCGTCCGTCCCTAGCGGAAGCTTCATTCCCTTGACTCGTTCGCCGTAGCCGAAATCCGTCACGGGCGCGGAGTTCGTCGCCGCCGCGAGATGCCAGACCGTGGCTGCCTTGGGATCGGAATCAGCCACCGCCTCCGTCAGCACCTTGATCGAGGTGAGTCTGTATTCCCGGTCGAGATAAAACACGATGCGGTCGCCCCCCCCCTTGCGTCCCGAAAAAATTCTTGAACCAATCCGAATAGGGGCCGCGACGAACCAGTCGGTGAAAAAGGCCGCTGCGATGGCTCCAAGAACCACCGCGACGCCGACGAATATCCAAGACCTCGCGTTCATAAGTTCAGAGACTGACCGGATACGCCGCCGGGTCATTCGAGAAAACTTCAGGGCAGGGTGTTTAAGCCGAACAACAGAAGGCACCACGAATATGAAAATGAAAACCCAACTCCCCGTCGCGGAACGAAACCGCGGGTTCACGCTCATCGAGCTCCTTGTCGTCATCGCCATCATCGGCATTTTGGCGGGAATGCTTCTCCCGAGCCTTTCCCGCGCGAAAGAGTCCGGCAAGCGCATCGCCTGCGTGAACAACCTGCGCCAGCTCTCGGTATCGCTCTCGCTCTATTCAGGCGGCAACGACGGCAAGTATCCGGCCCGGACGGTCGGGAGCACGCCGGCCAAGTATAACCCGCGTTGGCCGGAGGCGCTGAAGGACGGCTACAAGGATATCCGGGTGCTCGTCTGCCCTTCTGATGGGCCAAAGCCGCCTTCCTCAGTGCCTTCGCCGGTTGACGATGCCGACAAGGCTCCCCGATCCTACATCATCAATGGATGGAACGACGCTTTCGGCAAGACCATGGCCGACGTTCCCATCGACGTTCCCTTTGCCGAATCCGGCGTGAGAAAATCCGAGGACGTGGTCTTTTTCGGCGAAAAGAAGAACGAATCCTACCACTTCTTCATGGATCTCTTCGAGGGCAACGGGAACGACTATTCCGAGCTCAACCAGTCGAGGCACGGCGGTGTGGTCTCGAACTATGCCTTCGGCGACGGCAGTGTCCGGCAGGTCAAGCTCTGGGGCACGGTCGGCCCCAAGGTCAACCTGTGGGCCGTGACCGAGGAGGGGCGCAAGACCTACGCCTACGCCTTCGTCACCCAGTAGACGCGTCTTTTCCCCCAGGCCCGCCTTCATCGGCGGGCTTTTCTTTTTCCGGCGGGTCCGTGAGCGTGAAGGCCATGCTGTTGTTGTTCGATGTCGGCAACACCCACACCCATGTCGGACTGGCCCAAGGGCGGAGGATTCTCCGCACGGTGGACCTGAGGACTGCGGAGTGGCGCTCCGGCGCGGCCGCCACCGGCCTCGCCGAGTTCCTGGGCAAAGCCCCTGTCGATTCCGCCGCCATCGCCAGCGTCGTTCCGAAAGCCACTCCCTTCATCCGCCGCTGGCTTCGCCGACAGAAGATCCCGGCGGCCTATGAACTGAACGCGGGCACGGTCGCGGGTGTGGGCATCGACTACCCGAATCCCTCTGGCATCGGTGCGGATCGATTGGCCAATGCGGTCGCTGTCCGCCACCGCTTCGGGTCTCCCGCCTTGGTCGTGGCGTTCGGCACCGCCGTCGCCTTTGATGTGGTCGATCCGGACGGCAACTACGTCGGCGGCGTCATTGCCCCCGGCCTTTCCGCCATGACCGACTATCTGCACGAAAAGACCGCGCTCCTTCCCCGCATCGAAATCCGGGAACCGCGCGGAGTGATCGGCAAGAGCACCGAACACGCGATGCTGGTCGGCGCGGTCCACGGCTACCGCGGGCTCGTCCGCGAGATCATCCTCCGTCTGAAGGATGAACTCGGCGTGAAAAAACTCCCGGTGGTCGCCACCGGCGGATACGCCCGTCTCATCGCCGCCCGCCTGCCCGAGATCTCCGCCGTCGTCCCCAACCTCACGCTTGAGGGCCTGCGTCTCTCGTTCGCATCGTCCCTCCGCACCCCATGAAGTCCGCCCCCATCATCGCGCTCCTCTCCGCCTTCCTGTTTGTTGTCACGGGCTGTGGTCCGAAGATGCCCGGCGACTCGGCGGACGGAACCAGCGCGGAGTTCGACCGCTCGATGTCCGCCGGCAAGGCCGCCTACGATTCCGGCAACGCCGCCAAGGCGACCTCCGAATTCCGCAAGGCCGTCGCGGAAAGCTCCACCCAGTTCGACGCGCGCCTCAATCTCGCCAACGCCCTGCTCCTCGCGGGGGATGCGGCCGGAGCCCAGGCCGAGGCCGACGAGGCGTTGAAGTTGAATCCGCAGTCCGCGGCGGGCCATTTCGTCCTCGGCTGCGCGCAGCTCCGCCAGAACCTCGATCTCGAAGCCACCAAGTCGCTGCAAACGGCGTGGGACATGGACAAGTCGATCGCTGCGACCGTCTTTCAGCTCGGCCGCGCGCACTTCAATCTCAACCACCTGGAGGACGCCATCTGGGGCTTCGAGACAACGACCGCGCTCGATCCGAAGCATCCCGCCGCGTGGTATCTCCTGAGCCAGGCCCTGCTCCGGACCAACCGCACGGATGAGGCCAACATCGCCCTCGCCCAGCATCAGGTCGTCCTCTCCGGTCGTCCCCAGTCGACGCCGAACCCCGCCGACTTCGAACGGTGCATCCACACCCAGGCGCGGATCCTTTTCCGGCTGGTTCAACCCTTGGAAACAGGGGTTCCGTTGGCCTTCGATCAGGCGACCGACGAAGTCTTCGGCGAAGGACACCGTGTCGGTGGCCCCGTCGCCGTCGTGGACATCGGGACCAACGGCCCGCTCCGGCTTTTTGCCCGCACACCGGAAGGATTTCGGCTCTTCACCATGAAAGGCGACGTGTTCGTCCCCGCCGGTCCCGCGTTGGCGCTGCCGTCCGGCCCTGTTTTCCACCGCGCCATCGTCGGCGCACTCCTGACCAACCGGGTTCCCGACATTTTCCTTCTCGGCGAAGCCTCCTGCCATGTGCTGCGCATCCAGGCGGACGGTTCCTTGAGGGACGTTACGGCGGCCACCGGCTTGTCCGGTTTGAAGGCCGTTGACGGCGCCCTGCTTGATTTCGACTTCACCGGAAAACTTGGCCTGCTCGCGCTCACGGAAACCAACCGCCCCGTCCTCTTCCGTAATCTCGGCAACGGCTATTTCCGCGACGTCACGGCCACGTCCGGCATCCCGGCCACGGCGACGGGCGTAACGCAGATCCGCGCCGAAGATTGGAACGGCGACGGCGCGACGGACTTTATCTTCGGCCGCGAAGGCCTGGCGCCGACGCTCCTGCTCAAGTCCCGTGGGGGGCCGTTCGTCTCGACCAACGCCCCGGATGACTGGCCCGCTTCGACGATCGTTGCCATCGGCGATCTGGACAACGATCTCCGGGTGGACTTCGCCTGCGTTGTTCCCGGTGCGGTCGAGGTGCGTCTCGCCGGCGGAAAGAAGTTCAGCCTTCCGATCGACACCATCGGCGCGACGAGGCTTGAGTTCATCGACTACGACAACGACGGCTGGCTGGACATCCTGCTCCTGGGACGGATACCCCAGCTATGGCGCAACATCGGCGAACGCGGATTCGCGATTTCGGGCGGCCCCACCTCCATCAGCACCGTCGGCCCCGGTCCTTGGGTGAACATGATAGCGGCCGATTTCGACGGCGACGGCGACTCCGATCTGATCCTCGAAAACGCCTCCGGCAAGATCGTCTATCTCCGCAACAGCGGCGCGAACCGGAACCGCCAGATCAAGCTCAGCCTGCTGGGCACCCGCTCCAACCCCAATGGCCTCGGCGCCCGCATCGAGCTCCGTGGTGGAGGACTCCGCTTGAGCCGGACGGTTTCCCGGCTCCCGATCGAGATCGGCGTCGGGAAGGTCGACCAGTTCGAGGCGCTGACCGTGCATTGGTTCGACCTGTCGCTCACAAGCCTGGACGTGAAGTTCGATCCCAAGCCGATGGCCATGGAGGAACTCCAGCGCCCCACCGGATCGTGCCCTTATCTCTTCGTCTGGGACGGCAAAGGCTTCCGATTCGTCACCGACCTCCTCGGCGCGGCCCCGCTCGGTTTGCCCGTGGCGGAAGGCCGGCAGATCGAGGGCGATCCCGACGAGTTCGTCGTTCTCGGAGACGCCGCGTCCATTCCACCGAAGGACGGTTTCATCACGCTCCAGATCACCGAGGAACTCCGCGAGATCCTCTATCTCGACGCCGCCACGCTCTACGCCGTCGACCATCCGGCCGGCACCGAGGTCCATTCCACGGGTAAGCTCCTTCCCGGCGGGCCCTTCCCGCCGCACCGTCTCTGGACCGTCAAATCCGTCGCGTCCGTGAAACACGCCGTCCGCTCCGACGGGTTCGACGTCGCCGCAGCCGTCCGGAAATCGGATCGCAGCTACGCTTCTCCCGTGGCGCTCCGCCGTCCACAGCTCCGGGGTTTGGCCGAGCCGTATTCTGTCACCGTCGACTTCGGCGCCGTCCCCACGCTGAAACATCCCGTGCTGTTGCTCGACGGCTGGCTGCGCTTTGGCGGCGGCATGGCCAACATCGCCGGCTCGCACGACCCGGAACTGCCGTTCCCGTTCCCCCAGCTGGAGGCCGAGCTGTCGGATGGGTCGTGGAAAAAGGTCGGAGTCACGGTCGGTGCGCCCGTCGGCAAGACCAAGACCATCCTCGTCGATCTCGCCGGCAAACTCCCCGACGGCTGGCAGAAACTGCGGCTCGGAACGGCCTTCGAGATCCACTGGGACCGCATCGAACTGATGGAGTTCCTCGCCGACGTGACGCATCAGGCGCACATCCTCAAGCCGGTCTCGGCCGATCTGCATTGGCGGGGTTACAGCGCGTTCGCGGACCTGCCGTGGACCCAGCCGCTCACCCCCGTCTACGACCGCGTATCCCAGCGCCCGAACTGGCGGATCACCCCGTCCGGCTGGGCCACGCGCTATGGCAACGTCGGTGAACTCGTGGCCGAGAAGGACAACGCCCTCGCCGTCATCGCCGCAGGGGATGAACTGACGCTGAAGTTCGACCCCAAGAACCTGCCCGCGACTCCCGACGGCCAGCAACGGACCTACGTCCTCTGGAACGTCGGCTGGGACAAGGACGCCGACTTCCACGTGACCGAAGGCCCGCGCATCGAGCCGCTCCCGTGGCACGGCATGGACTACCAACGCTACGGTTCCGAACCCCGCCCGCCGCTCAAACCCGCCGACGACCTGATGTCCCGCCACAACACCCGGTGGGTCGCCCCGCTGACCTTCGACCGGATGACGAAGAAGTAGGGTTCCTCGCTGTTTTCAGTGGGTTGGTGAGGGAGAACGCGGTCGAGCAGTCCAGAGCAACTCGGAGCCGCAAGACGCATGGTTACCCACTGAAAACAGCGAGGAATCAAATTTTCAGGACTTCGTTGATCACAAGGCGGCTCAGCCGGGATCATGCAGTTGAAAGACGAGCCGCGAAGCGGACTCGACAAGGTAGGGCAGTGCATCTTGCCTGCCCAAAGCGATCCCGCTCTGGAACCAGACGGTGCGGGCGGATCAGGGCGCCGGACGATCCGGGAACCCTTTGTCAGCACGGGGCAGGCTGGAAGCCCGCCCTACCTTCTACTGCATGAGTCCGCCTCAGGGCAGGAACGTCCCGCGCTGTTTGCCTTTGTGGGCGCGGCCGAGGGTGCAGAGGGCTTCGAGGATCTCCTCCACGTCGGCGGGCTTGGCGCGAGTGATGCCTTTCGCCAGGTCGGTGGCGGTGATCGGGAACTGGGCGGCCAAGAGCGCGGCTTCGACCAGTTTGACGCGGTCCGCGAGTTCCTTGGGCCAGGCGGGTTTGGCGGCCTTCTTGGGAACCTTGGCCTGGGTCTTCTTTTCCGACGATCGGATGGCGAGCGAACCCTGGACGGTGCCGCCGGACGGGTTCTGGTAATCGGGCCGCAGCCAGCGGACCAGTCCGCGATTTTCCTCGGCGGCGCGTTCGGCGTTGAGGGCGACGAGGCGTTGCAGGATCTCCTGGTCGGCCAAGGTGGCGGGCCAGCCGTAGGCGGCGGCGACGGCGGCGTCCAGATCGTCATGGAGCTGCTTGAGGACGGAGACGAGGCCCTGTTCGTGGATGAGTTTTTCCTTGAGCGTCAAGGCGAGGGACGGGGCGGCGGTTTGGGGGACGCGTTCTCCCTCACCCCGGCCCTCTCCCGCTGGGAGAGGGGGGAACGCAGGCTGCGCTGGAGTTGAGCCGGCGCGCCCGATGCCCAAGCGCGCGTTCGCGGCGGTCCCCTCTCCCAGCGGGAGAGGGTTAGGGAGAGGGAGAACGGCTGGACTGGCCGAGGCGGCGCGGAGTTTTTCGAGGACGTTGTAGCAGTCGGTCAGCGTCAGCTTCGGGTGCTGGGCTTGCTGGCGTTTGCGGTGGGCGTCGAGGCGCTCGGCGAGGTCGCGGATGCGCGTTTGCTGCGCTTCGG
>JAYTUE010000047.1:0-10613 GCA_043744715.1 Verrucomicrobiota bacterium
GATGAGGAACTTGCTCCAACCCGGGCCGTGCAGCTGGATGGCGGGGTTGTTGGCGTATTGGGCCATCGTGTTCTTGTCGCCGAAGATGAGCGCGCGGCCGCAGCTCTTGAGGATTTCTCCCGAGCCTTCGTGGTCTGTCGGATAGTAGCTGAAGGCTTCGGCGGGCGCGCCGGCGGCGATGAAGGCCTGGATGAGGCGATAGGGCGTCCATGGCTCCTCCTTGCCGGGCTTGATGACGACGGGCGTCTTCAGGGCGATGGAGGGGAGCCAAAGGGAGTTCACCGCCGGCGAATTGCTCGGCATGACGAGGCCGAGGGCGTGCGCGGTGGGGAAGAAGCTCAGGCTGGTGCCGAACTGCACGCCCTGGCCCTGGTCGATGATCGAGAAGTCGAGGCCGCGGGAGAGGCCGTTGAGGATCTCCTGCATGTGGGTCAGCGCATAATGGATCTTGGCCATGTTGCGTTTGACCATGATCCACGGCAGGCCGGATGTGCGGGAGAGCAGCTCGACGTATTCCTGGCCGGACTGGGTGTGGCCCTTGTCGCCGAGCGGGAGGGTGCCGTTGAGGAAGAACTCGCCTGCTTTGGCGCTGATCTCCATCAACTGGGCGACGGTGAATTTGTTCAGGGCCTTGCGCGCCTCGGAGATCTTCAGGAGATCCTTCCGGACGATGCCGGCGTTGACGGTGCTGACCTTGGCGACGACTTCGCCGGTCTTGTGGTCCTTGACCTCGATCTGGTCGAGGGACTCGTAGGCGCGGCCACGGCGCAGGACGGGGATGTGGGGGAGTGTGCTCATGGTTGGGAAAAACATCTGTCGGCTAGTAATGGGCAAAGCCCAGGACGACGGGCTTCGCTCGGCGAAGCGTGTCACGCAGCTCAACAAGCTCTATGGGCTGCATGGTTTGGAAGGCGGCTGTCAGCTCGACGCGGGTGATCCGGTCATGTTCGATCATGAACCTAGCATCGGCCATGTCCTGCGGATCGTTTCCCCTCATGCACTTCGTCAGCACCAGGTCGATCGTGGCCGGACGGAAGAGCTGGAGGTGGCGGAGTGTGGGACGGTTCACCGGAACGAGATGCTCCTCCCAGTTGGTCCGGAGGAAGACCTCGGACGCGCTGAAAAGGTGGGTCATGTAGAGACCAAGTGGCGCGAGATCCTTGTTCGTGCTTTCGAGCGCGTCCCAGAAACCGGAGTCCGCATGAAGCGTTGTCTCGTGCGACAACGAGATGATGCAGTCCACATCCTTGGTTTGGGTGGTGTCGGCGGCGGCACCCTCGAAGCCAAGGCAGATCGCGCTTCGTCCATATAGGACAAGCTTCACGGGATGGTCGAGGTGCCCGTCGAGCGTCGTGAGGATTCTGCCGGGATTATCCAAGGCGTCCGGCGGGTTGTGGAGTGGGCCGGATCCAGACCACGAGCCGCCCGCGTCCGGCCCGGGTGATGCCGGTCATCGAAACGAAACGGGTGGGATGCGGCATGACTCCGTCCGGAGGCGCCGGTGCGTCGGGAAGGCAATCGAGCAGGTGTTGCCAGAAGGGATTCGTCGGCTCGAATTGAAGGGCTGAACGTGCGATGTAGGCGATGACGGCCGCATTTCCTTCGGCGGCCGCCAGTTTGGCCAGCTTCTCCGGGTGGGTTCCTTCAGCTCCCAGCATGGCTGCTCCAACACGGATGGTATGGGGGGAGTATTCCAGTCTCGTGGAAAGAAGCGCCACGGCGAGTTCCTCGTTGCTGAACTGTTCCTCTGAGATCAAGGGGACCGGAACGACCAAATGATTGTCGTAGTGGCCGCACCCCCTGGCGACGGCAAGGCTTTCCAATGCGGCTGCAGACGACAGCCCCAGAGCCGCAACCTTGGCCAGCAGCAGCGATGGAACTGGAACCGGCTTGCCCAGTTTCTCAGCCAATGTGATGGGAGCATCTGCCGTCATCGCAAACCCGTTTCGCTTGCCGGTTAATACACTCCTTCGACGATCGTCTTCTCCATCGCGCCGAACGGACGCACTTCGGCGACGCCATCCCAGGCGTAAATGTCGCGCGGGGCTTTGCGGAGGGCCTCGTCGCGCTCGAGGAAGCGCGGCATGAAGAATTCCTTGGTCAGCGTGGTCAGCTCGACGCGGCCCCATTCGTCGTAGGCCTTGAGCGTGTCGGTCTTGTTCGGATCGACGACGCGGAGCACGGCGCGGGGCTGCGGCGGATAGTAGCTGATGGAGAACTTGTCCTCGGGCGTGAGCTGCACGCTGGCGGCCAGGCCCATGAGAGTGTTGCCGTAGGTGGGATAGAAGCCGATGCGGCCTTCGAGCACTTCCTCGACGATGAAGCGCACATACTGCGGAGCCATGGTGGTGCCGCCGCAGAACACGCCGCGGATGCCGCCTTCGTAGAGATCGACTTTCTCCGCGAGAGCTTCGAGCAGCTTGGGCGTGGTGAAAAGACCGGTGACCTTGCGGTTCTTCAGGATGGTCACGGCCTGATCGACGACGTGGTCCATGTATTGCCGGGCGACATCGTATTGTTTGTTCGAAAGCACCTTCTTCACGAAGCGCGGGTCGAGGTCGATGAAGTAGCAGGAGCTGCCGCGGACGTTGGCGAGGTGCTCGATGGCGAGGCGGAGCCGGCGGGGACCGGTCGGGCCGACCATCAGCCACGCTCCGCCACGCGGGAAGTGTTCGTCGGAGATCTTCTCGCTGAACTCGGAGTAATCGACCTTGTAGTCGTTCCAGCCGATGCGCTGTTTGGGCATGCCGGTGGTGCCGCCGGTCTCGAAGATGTTGAAGGGTTGTCCCTTGAAGGCGGCGGGCACCCAAACCTCGGGTTGCTCGTCGCGCAGCCATTCGTCATGGAAATGGGGGAATTTCGCGATGATGTCGGCGAACTTGCCGATCTCAGTGAGCGGGTTCCAACCAGCCTTCTTGGCCCAGCCGAGCCAGAAGGGGCTGCCGGTTTCTGGGCTGAAGTGCCACTGGATGATCTCGCGCACATGGGCGTCGAGCTGTTCCTGGGCTTTCTGGATGTCTGCGGTTGTCGGGTTGGACATAAATGGCGAGGGTCAGATTGCGGCAAAGGCGGTGAACCCAGCGGTCCACATCTGTGCCTTGCGTGCGAAGTATTTCTGGATGGTGGCCACGCTCGGCGGCCGGGTCACGAGGGAAACAAAAAAGACGATCGCGGCCGATCCGAGGCAGAGGAACATGACCGGCATGAAGCCGAACATCGTCACGTTCATCGGCGTGCGGAGGAACAGGTCGCCGAGGGCGGGGATGATCTGGACGGGTGCCTGGCCCGGCTTCGGAGCGATGTCGTTCGACATGCTTTGCAGGACGGCCAGGCCGACCATGCCGGCTGCGACCCAGAGCGTGACGGCCATGGCTGCGTGCTTGGTGCTGCGTTTCCAGAACAAGGCCGCGAGCATCAACGGAGCGAGCGAGGCGAAGCCGGTGAATCCGAATCGGATGGCGACGTCGAAGATGCTCTTCTGGTCCTTGAGTTGGAGGGCGATGAGGTAGGAGACGAGCGTTATGACGATGACGAAGGCGCGTCCGGTCCAGATCTGGGCGGCCTCGCCGAAGCGTTTGCCGCCGCCGTAGTAGGCGAAGACGTCCTTCGTAAACATGGTCCCCAGTGCCATGATCTGGCTGTCGGTGGCCATGACGCAGGCCATGATGGCTGCGCCGAGGACGCCGGCTAGGAGCGGGGCGGTGTTGGCCGAGAGCAGGCGCAGGAGCACGTCGTCGGATTCGCCGAGCTTGAGACCGGGGAACTGGTGCGCCGCGACGATCCCGAGGAACACGCTGGGAAGCCAGATGAGCATGATGCAGATCGGGTAGAAGATGACGGTCTTCTTGAAGGAGGCCACCTTCTCGGCGGTCATGCACATGATCGCCATGTGGGGGAACATCATCGCGGAGAGCGGGATGAAGGAATAGCTGAAGAACTCCTCCGGGGTGATCCGCGCGCGGGTGAGGAGCGGTTGGGTCTTCGGGTCGGCTCCGATGTCGGCCACGATCTTGTCGAAGCCGCCGAGGTTTTTTGCGATGAGATAGAACGCGATCGCACCGAACACGAGGAACATGACCGTCTGGAAGGTGTTCACCCAGGCGACGCCGCGCATTCCGCCGAAGAACACGTAGAGCATCACCACCACGGCGACAACGAGCCCACCGAGCCAGTAGGGGACCTTGCCGTCGCTCAGGCTCTCCAACGTCTGTCCGCCGCCCATCATGCCGATGATGATGTAGGGGATCATCATCAGGGCCGTGAGGGCGAAGATGACGGTTCCCGTGCCGGAGCACTCCCACCGGTCGCGGAAGTATTCGACCTGCGTGGTGTGGCCGAACTTCTTGCCGATGGCCCACAGGCGGGTTCCGATGAAGAAGATGGAGAGGGGAATGACAATGCCCGAGGCTGAGGCCATCAGCCCGTAGACGCCGATGCCCCGCTGGTAGGCCAGGCCCGAGCTGCCGAGGATGGCGAACGCGGTCATGTTGGTTCCGAAGAGTGAAAGGAGGAACACCCACTGCCCGAGCGAACGGCTGGCCACGAAAAAATCCTCACCCGTGGCCTTGCCCCGGCGGAAGGCGAAGATGCCGATGTAGAGGACGATCGCGAGGTAGATGAAGACGACGGTCGCGGAGATCATCGGTTGTCGTCCTTCGAAGGCTTGGGTGCGGAATCCGCGTCCTTGTCTGCGTTCTCCAAGTCGGACGGCCAGGCGAACTTCACCAGCAGCGCCATGATGCCCGTCGCGCAGCACGAATACGCTGCGTGATACCACAGCGCCGGCGGCAGGAAGCCGAACAGCAGGGGTTCGGCCTTCCTCCAGTTCCACACGTCCTGATGGAGCGCGTAGAAGACGATGACGAGCAGTGTGAGGAGAGCGGATTTCATGGGGTCATGCCGGGGGTTTCTCGGAGCCCTCGGAAGGTGGAGGGCCGCCGGATGATTTCAACCGGCGACCCAAGTTTTTCGGACGGGAACTACTTCAGCGGCGCGGCGGCCTTGGTGGGGTCCTGCAACGCGAAGAGGTGCGTCTGCGAACCGACATACATCACGCCGTTGGCCACGATGGGAGTGGAGTAAATGGGAGCGCCGAAGTTGGCTTCGCTGATGAGCTTCTTCTCCTTGGTTGCGGCCAGGACCACGAAGTCGCCGTCTTCATCTCCCACGTAGACCTTGCCATCCGCGACGAAGGTGCTGCCCCACATGTGGGCCTTCATGTCGTGGGTCCAGTAGAGCTTGCCGGTCTCGGCATCGAGGCAGTGGATGAAGCCGGAGAAGTCTCCGACGAAAAGCAGGCCGGTCTCGGGATCGATGGAGACGGTGGAGATGCTGCGATGGATGCCCTTGTAGTCCCAGATCAGGCCGGTCTTGGTGATGTCGCCAGTCTTGGTCGCATCGACGCAGACGAGGTGGCCGACGCCTTCGCCGTGCTCCGGGTCCTGGCCGATGGCCACATAGATGCGGTTCTTGTAGAAGACGGGCGTCGAGTTGATCTCGGAAGGGCCTTCGGCTGCCGGATACTTGATCGGCTTTCCGTCCTTCACCTTGTATTCGGGCGGCACTGCGTCGAACCACCAGACCTTCTTGATGAAGCTCGATTCGCCGTCCTTCACCGGAGTCGTGTCGAGCGCGTAGAGCACCCCGTCGCCGCCACCGAAATAGACCTGCGATTTGCCGTTCACCTTGCCGGTGGAGGGCGAGGTCCACTGGCCGTGGTAGATGCGAGGGCCGATGTGCGCGTCGTCCTCACCAAGGAGTTCCCCGGTCTTGGGATCGAGCGCGATGAAGCTCGGGGAATTGGGGGAAGGAATGTTGACGTGGGTCCAGTCCTGGCCGTTGGAGGTGCAGACGAAGAGCTTGCCATCGACGATCTGGACGGAGCAGTTGGCGGCGTTGTGCGGGAACACGCCGAGCTCGTCCATCATGTCGTAGCGCCAGATGATGTCGGCGTCCTTCGGGCCCTGCTCCATCGGCGGTTTGCCGGTGTCGAGGGTGACGTATTTGGCCTCGTCCTTGTAGGGGCCGTCGTTGCCATTGGTCATCCCGTTGACATCGAGGCAGAGCACTTCGCAGCGGCTGGTGACGATCCAGAGCCGGTCGCCGACAACCAACGGGGCGGCCAGAAGACCGAGCTGTTCCCAGTCGTTAACCTTGCCGGATTTCAGCTTGGGCACGACGAGCTGCCAGAGCAGGTCGCCGGTCTTTTCGTCGAGGCACATCAGGATCGAACGATCACCGACGTGGCGCTTGTCGCGTGGGGACTCGTTGTTGGTGCCGACGAAGACCTTTCCGTTGGACACGACCGGGTTGCCGTAGCTCTGCGAGCCGAGCTTGATGGCCCACTTCACGTTCTTCGTCGTGCCCATGTCCACTTCCTCCGTGCCGGTCTTGAGTTTGCCGGCGTCGAACTTCTCGGGAAGGCCCTTGGCCTTCGAATACATGTTCCGGCCGGGGTCATTGCCGCCCCATTGCGGCCAGTCTTCGGCGCGGGTGATGGTGCCGCAGGCGAGGAGCGCGGCCGTCAGAAGAGTGAGGTGTTTCATTGTTTGAACTCTGGGGATGATGACGAAACTCAGTTTGCGGTGACGCTGATGTTGTCGATGTAGGCGCGTTGTTCTTGCGGCGAGAAGGTGAATAAGCCGGGCGCGCCGTTGGCGTGGGCGAACTTGTGCGGGACCTGGATCGTCCAGGCCTCGGGTTCGGGGTCGCCCTTCTTCCAGGCCTTCGCCTTGACCACGCCGGAGCCGTCGGCGGCGAGATCGACGCGCGACTTGAGGTGATACCACGCGTTGGGCACCCACTTGAACGGCACGGCGACCTTGAGGCGCTCCTGGTTGGAGTTCACTTCAAGCTCCTGGGAATTGCCCTTCAGCACGATGATGTAGCGTTGGTTGATCACTCCGACTTCCGACATTTTGCGGCGGTTGCCCTCGGTCATGACGTCGGCCGCGATGGTGTAGTTCTTCGTCTCGGGATGGCCGAAGAATATCTGGGCGCGTTGGAAAAGTTTGTTGTCGATCGTCTTCGTCAAAGCCTTGGTGCTACCTTCGCCGGGGGCCTGGCGAACCTCGAAGCGGAAGCGGGCGGAGTTCCATGGCAGCGGAGGGAAGTTGAACGCCGTGGCCGGCTCGATCGTATTCGTGGTCATGTTGCTCAGTTCCACATTCTCGAAGTCCACCTTGAGCGGTAGACCGGGAAGGATGCGTCCCTTGATGTAGCCGGTCAGCGTGCCGAATGTGGCCTTGAACTGGCCGGCGCTGGGGGCGGGGGCGGCATCGGCAACGAGGTGCCCATCGGCGTCGAACGCGGCCTTCATGGTGACCTTGACCAGCGCCGTGGGAGGAATGAACGACTCCCATTTCACGGACTTCGGATCGACGTTCTCTTCGACGGTGAAGCCGTTCGCGTCGAGCGAACGAATGCGGAACGACTTCTTCTCGGACGGCTTGAGCAGCACCTCGTAGGGGATCGCCTGGAGTTGGGTGGCGGGCCCGGCCTTGGGCCAGTCGGCTGACTTCGCCTGCGGGGGAAGTTCCGGATTGTTGCCCGCTTTGCCGAACGCATAGAGCTTCTTGTCGGTCTGGACGTAGAGCTTGCCGTTGTAGCCGATGGGCGAGCCGAAGCATTTCCCTTCGAGAACGGTCCGGCTGACGATTTCGCACTTCTCGCGGCTGGGCTTGATGACGAACAGCTCGCCGGATCCGCCTGATTCACCAGCTTCGGCCGCCTTCTTCGCGGCCTCTTCGCCGAGCGCGGCGGTATACATCGCGACGTAGAGTTTGCCGTCGGCGTAGAACGGGGTGCTCTGGCGTTGCTCGATGGCGAGCTTTTGTTCCCAGAGAAGTTTGCCGGTATCGGCATCGATGGCGCTGAGATCCCCGACGCCGGTCACCTCGTAGATCGTGTTGCCGACGAGGATAGGTGAACTCGCGAGTGAGCCAGCTTTCGGCTGGCGCCAAACTTCGAGCTCCTTCGGTCCGAAGACGTGGGGCGTCGTGGCATTGGAGGGAGTGACGCTGACGGGGATGCGGAAGGCGGACATGCGGCCGATCTCGGAGCTGTCGACGTTCTCCGATTCATGCACCGCGATGAGCGTGTCCTTGTAGCGGATCAATGCTGCGTTGATGCCGCCCTTGGCGCCGGCCTTGGCGAACGGGAAACGCCAGAGCGGCTCACCGGTGCGGGCGTTGATGGCGAGGATCGTCGAATCGCCGCCGGCGCTGTAGAGCACGCGCTTGCCGTTCCAGAAATCGAGATACGGCTGCGAGAAGGTGTTGTCCTGCGGCCGATCACCAGGTGCGCTCGACCAGACGAGTTCCCCGGTCCTTTTGTTGAAAGCGTAGAACCGGTCTCCGGCGGCACCGTGGGCGCCCCATGAACTGGTGATGCCGCGGACGATGACCAGCTCCTTGTCCACGACCGGCGTGGCGGTCCGGCTGTTGGGGAAGGTCAATCGCCCGAACTCCTCCATCATGGAGTGCTTCCAGAGGATCTTACCGTCGGCGGTGAAGCAGAACAGCATGCCCTGCGTGCCCTGGACGAAGACGTTGCCGGTCTCGGGATCGACCGTCGGACTGGACGTCGAGTAGCGGAGGTAGATGGTGTCGCTGAGGAAATCGGTCTCGCGATGCTCCCAGATCAGCTTGCCGGATTCCGCGTCGAAGCAGCGGACCACTTCCTGGAGATCAGGGCCGTCACCTAGGTAGCCGTTGATGTAGAGGCGTCCGTTGGCGATGACCGGCGTCGACTGGCCCGGGAAGGCCGCCGTCCAGAGGGTCTTCTTGGCGTCGACCGTTGCGGGCAATCCCTTTTCCCGGGAAACGCTGGTCTGTTCCGGCCCGCGCCAGTTGAGCCAACCGCGGACGGGTTCGGCGGCTCCGGCGGAAAGGGAACCGGTCAGGAGCACCAGTGAAATTAATCTTGAGACGTGCATGGTGTTGTCAGTTGAAAGCGCCTTCCGCAGTCTGTGCCGCAGAAACGGTGGATTTGATTACGGCAGACTATTCAACGCGAGGTTGCCCCATGCAACCGAAATAATACTTACACGTATCAATTCGACCGAGCCTGATTTTCCAACGCCATGCCGCGCGCCAAATCATCCCAGCCCGACCCGCTCCCGATCGACAGCCCCAACCGCCGTCGCCTGCCCATCCTCCTGCGCCGCGCCTGGTATGGGCTGAACCAGACGTTCCGCCGGCGCATCGCGCATCTCGGCGTGACGCCCGACCAGTTCACCGCCATGCGGACAATCTTGGAAGGTGGCGACGAAGGCGTGTTCCAGAGCGCGCTCACACTCCGGATGGCCAGCGACCCGAACACGATCGCATCACTTCTTGAGCGCATGTCCAAAGCCGGATTGATCGAACGGCAGGTCCACGAAAAGGACCGCCGTGCCTATCGGATCCGCATGCGGCCTGCTGGACAGGAGAAATACGAAGCCGCCCGTGTCATCGCCCTAGAGCTGCAACAGGAGCTGCTGGTCGGGGTGCCGGAGGCTGATCGGGAGAAGTTCCTCGAGATGCTGGCGGCTGTGGCGGACACCTGCCACGAGCTGGCGAGGACCGAACAGAAACGGGCCAAGTAGCAGGCGGCACGAAAAAACGAACAATCCTGGTTCCTCGCTGTTTTCAGTGGGTTGGTGAGGGAGAACGCGGTCGGGCAGTCCAGAGCAACTCGGAGCCGCAAGACGCATGGTTACCCACTGAAAATAGCGGGGACGCCCGGCCTACGAGAACTGACAACGCCTCCTCCAGATTACCCAGCGTGGCCGAGAGGCCCCAGGTTTTCAGGCGAGGACACCACGCGCGGAGGCGGGCGAGACAAAGCTCCGTCTGCACGCCGCGTTTGGTGCCGAGGAGTTCATGCCATTCGTCGACGATGATCGTCCGGAGCGGTGTGATCCAGAGCGCCCGGAGCGGCTCGGCCGTTTTGCTGAAAACCTTCCTGCCAGTCGCGGGAGTTGCAGCTTGGTCGCTGAACCACTCGATCAATGTCGGCAGCCAGACGGCGTAGATCTTGCCCATGCCGGTGGGCGCATGGACGAATCCTAACGCGCCAACACCCGCTTCGCATCCGTCAACGGATCCGCGTTCTCGCGGCGGTAGAGCGTGTAGGTGTTCGTCTGCGACAGCGTGTCCCCGGGCCTGAGATCGGCGAGCGGTCCGAGCATCTCCAGCTCGACGTATTTCCAGTTCTCGCCGCCGTTGGTGTAGACCTCGGCGCTGCTGCCGTTGTCGGGATAGCCGGCCCCGTCGATGCGCGGGGAGTCGATCTTCACCATCGTCTTGTCGCCCACCCAGAGCAGCGTGCCGGCGTCTGTCCCGATCTTCGTCGATTTCGTCGGATGGCGCCGGAGTGTAACCAGCCCGTTCGTCACCGTGAGATCGGCTGGCAGGTTTTCGGCCGACTGTTTGTCGAAGCCTTCCGCAAACTGGCTCTTCTCCGGCAACGGTGCGACGACGAGCACGGGATCCTTCAGCTGCGTGATGATCCACACGCCCGCCTTCAACGGCGCGCCTTCAACCTTCTCGTAGGTCGTCCGGATGGTGAGCCGGGGCAGCGACGCGTGAAGCTCAAGCACGCGTTTCGTCCTGATGCCGAACCACGGATCA
>JAYTUE010000048.1:0-36065 GCA_043744715.1 Verrucomicrobiota bacterium
CTCATCCACGCCACGGACATCATCACGAGTCGCCGGCGTCGTCTCGAAGCACCGCAGATTTTCTGGCTCCGCGTGGCCATGGGCCTCGCCATTGCGGAAAAAGATCGCGCCGCCCGCGCGGCGGAATTTTACGCCATCTACAAATCGCGGCGCGCCTGCTCGTCCACGCCCACGCTCTTCAACGCGGGCACCATGCATCCGCAGCTTTCGAGCTGCTACCTGCTCTACTGCGGCGACAGCATCGAGGACATCACCGAGACGTGGCGGCGGTTCTCCATGCTCTCGAAATGGGCCGGCGGACTGGGCTGTTCGTGGACCGCCGTCCGCGGCACCGGGTCGCACATCCACGGCACCAACGGCGAATCCAGCGGGGTCATTCCGTTCCTCAAAGTCAGCAACGACATCGCGCTCGCCGTGAACCAGGGCGGCAAACGCCCCGGCGCGCTCTGCAGCTACCTCGAGCTCTGGCACACGGACGTCGAGGACTTCCTCGATCTGCGCAAGGAGACCGGCGACGACCGCCGCCGCACCCACAACATGAACACGGCGCACTGGATTCCCGACCTGTTCATGAAGCGCCTCAAGAGCATCGCCGACGGCATCCTGCCCAAGGATGCGACGTGGACGCTCTTCCGCAGCAACGAGACGCCCGACCTGCCCGAACTCCACGGCCGCGCCTTCGAAGACCGCTACCGCCACTACGAGGCTCAGGCCGAGTCCGGCAAGCTCTTCGCCCGCAAGGTCCGCGTCCTCGCGCTCTGGAAGAAGATGCTCGAAGCGCTCTTCGAGACCGGCCATCCGTGGATCACCTTCAAGGACCCGTGCAACGTGCGTTCGCCCCAGGACCACGTCGGCGTCATCCACAACTCGAACCTCTGCACCGAGATCACGCTCAACACGTCGATGGAGGAGGTCGCGGTCTGCAACCTCGCGTCCATCCATCTCGGCGAGCACCTCACGCCCGCCGGCACGATCGACCACGCGAAACTCCGCTCCACCATCGGCACGGTCATGCGGATGCTCGACAACGTCATCGACCTGAACTTCTACCCCGTCGAAGCCGCCGCGACCTCGAACCTCCGGCACCGCCCCGTCGGCCTCGGCGTAATGGGATTGCAGGACGCGCTCTATGCGAAGCATGTGCCGTTCGATTCCGTGGAAGCGGTCGCCTTCAACGACGAGATCATCGAGGCCGTCGCCTACTACGCCTACGAAGCCAGCTCCGACCTCGCCAAGGAACGCGGCGCCTACAGCAGCTTCAAGGGCTCGAAGTGGGACCGCGGCCTCATGCCGCTCGACACGCTCGCGCTGCTCGAACACGAACGCGGCGTCTCGCTCCTCGTGGACCGCAACGCGCGTCTCGACTGGAACGCGCTCCGCGAACGCATCGCCAGGCAGGGCATGCGCAACTCGAACTGCCTCGCCATCGCGCCCACCGCGACCATCTCGAACATCCTCGGCACCACGCCCTGCATCGAGCCGGTCTACAAACACATCCACACCAAGTCGAACCTCAGCGGCGACTTCATCCGCACGACCGATCTGCTCATCCGCGACCTGATGGCCCTCGGGCTTTGGGACGACGAGATGCGCTCTGAGCTCAAGAGCCACGACGGAAGCATCCAGCAGATCGACCGCGTGCCCGCCGACCTGAAGCGCCTTTACAAGACCGCCTTCGAGATCGCGCCGACGTGGATTCTCCAGTGCGCCGCCGTCCGCCAGAAGTGGATCGACCAGGCGCAGAGCACGAACCTCTGGCTGGCCGACAACGACGCGCGCACCGCGAGCTTCGTCTATCGCGAAGCCTGGGAGCGCGGCCTCAAGACCACCTACTACCTCCGCACCCTCAACCGCAGCGCCATCGACTCCGCCCACCGCGACAACGCCCGCGCCGTCGCCGCTGCCCAGCAGGTCGCCGACGTGCCCAAGCGGGAGTTCACCGCCGAGGAGAAGAACGCCTGCTCCATCGAAGCCATGCGCAGCGGCGGGACCTGCGAGTCCTGCCAGTAGCGGGGCTGGTTTGAAGCCGGGTGGAACGACGATGTTGGAATCCGGAGCCCGGGCCGCTCCGCGGAAACGTCGCTTGACCGGCCGCGAGCGTCCGTGTTTAACCGTCCGCCATGAGGTTATTCCCATTCCGTCTGCCGGTCCCCGGCTTCGTTCTCTGCATCGCCGGCGTGCTCCTGGCGGCCACTCCGATGCGCGCGGCGGAAGGCTCCGACGCCACGGGTGAAAAGGCCAAACGCGAGAACCCGGCCGACAAGCTCGCGTGGAAGGCCGGGCCCACCAAGGGCGACCTGAAGGGCCGGGCGCTGATCGAGGTTCCCAAAGGCTTCCGCTTCCTTGACTCGGCCGATGCCGCCCGCCTGCTCGTGCTGTCGGGGAATCGTTCCACGGGCAAGGAGCTCGGCGTCATCGAGAACAAGACGGAAGGCTGGTGGGTCATCTTCGAGTTCGACGACGTCGGCTACGTGAAGGACGACGAGAAGGACAAGCTCGATGCCGACAAGCTCCTGAAGTCGATCAAGGCCGGCAACGAACAGGGGAACGAATACCGCAAGGAGAACGGCCAGGCGCCCATCTCCATCGTCGGCTGGCATGTGAAGCCCAACTTCAACGACGAGACCAAGAACCTGGAGTGGTCCGTCCTCGCCGAAAGCCGGGGGAGCAGATTCGTGAACTACAACGTCCGCGTCCTCGGCCGCAACGGTGTCACCGAGGTCACGCTCATCGATGACCTGGAGTCCGTGGACAAGTCGCTTCCGGGCTTCCGCGAGGTGCTGAAGAACTTCGCCTACAAGTCCGGCGAGTCCTACTCCGAGTTCAAGTCCGGCGACAAGATCGCGGAATACGGCCTCGGCGCCCTCGTCCTCGGCGGCGCGGCGGCGGTCGGCTACAAGCTCGGGGCTTTCGCCACGCTTGGCGTGTTCTTCAAAAAATTCTTCAAGCTGATCATCGCCGGCGTCGTGGCCGTCGCGGTCGGCATCAAGAAGCTCTTCTCCTTCGGCACCGGCTCCAAGCGTTCCGACGGCTGACCATGAGCGACAAGGAATCGCTCCTGCTCGCGCTGGTCATCTTGCATTTGCTCGAAGGCGTCCTGTGGCTCTCCCACGGGACGCTTCTTTTCCGGAGGGATCTTCGCCGGCGCTTTGGCTGGGTCCAACCCGGGGCCACCGTCGGCAACCGCCGGGGCGGATTCGTCCTCGTCAGCCCGCTGCCCCCGTTCACCGTCGTCTTCGCCGCCAAGCCCCTGCCGCTCGCGATCTCCGCCGAAGGGGTCGCCGCGTTCCAGACGGAGGTCCTGCCAGGCACCACGACACTGCAACGCTCGGGCCGGTCCATCGGCTGGGCCATGCTGAAGGACATCCACGCCGACGAAAGGAAGCTGCGGCTGAACGGCGACGTGTTCTTTGAAGGCGACTCCGTCCATCAGGCGCACGAGCTGGCGAAGCTGCTCCGCCAGCTTTCCGTCGCCGGCGACGGAAAGCGGCCCTCCCTGATCCGCGCGTTCGTCGAGGAGCGGCTTGATCCCATGGGGCTCCGGAAAACACTGGCGGACTTCGATCAATCGACCTCGTTCCTCCGCACCGCGTCTCTCGTCCTGACCGTCTTCTTCCTCATCCTCTGCCCGCTGACCGTCTGGCGATTCGGCTGGATGCCGGCGCTGTGGTTCATCCTTCCGGTGCTCCTGCTCCAGACCGCGCTGATCACGGCCAAGCTCCGCAAAGTCCACCGCGGCCTCTATCCCAAAGCGGACGAGGACCGGTTCCGCCTGACGCTTCTCTGCCTGTTGGCTCCTCTCGTGGCCATGAGGGCTCCTGCCATCCTGTCGCGGTCGTTGCTGGAGGGCTTCCATCCCCTCGCGGTTGCCGCGCATCTGTTGGACAAGGAATCGTTCACGCTGCTGGCGCGCGGGTGGTGGCATGACCTGAACCATCCCCTCCTGCCGGCCGGGCCGGCCGATGTTTCGGCAAACAAGATCGTCGATTCCTTTCGCGGGCTCCAACGCGAAGCCGTGGAACGATTCCTGACCGCCCAGGGTCTTGCCGGTGACGGCCTGTTGAAACCGGGCCCGCGCACCGATCCATCACATGCCAAGGTTTGCCCGCGATGCGAAACCCAGTTCACCTCCGCGGCGACCCAGTGCCGCGAGTGCGGGGGGATTGTCCTGGTCGCGCTTCCGTGATTCCTTCCGGCGGCCAACCGAACGGCTGGCAATTTTCCGGCAGTGCGCAATCGTCACCCGCATGAGCTGGACCCATCTTCATCTCGCGCTGAACCACATCCCCGTGCTGGGCACGCCGTTCCTCCTGCTGCTCCTCGCCTGGGGATGCCGGAAGAAGAGCCGCGACCTGATCCGCACGTCGCTCTGGTGGTTCATCGGATTCGCCGCGCTCTCCATCGCGCTGAAGTTTACCGGCGACTTTGCGGCGGAAGAAGGGGCGGACCGCCTGCGGCCGGCCGGCGAATACGTCGAGGCCCACGAACAATCGGCGGATCAGGCGACGACCGCCGTCTTCCTCCTCGGCCTTGCGTCGGCGGTGGCCGTGTTCCTTGGCCGCAAAGGCCGTCCGACACCGGCCTGGAGCCTGGCCATTGTCTTCGTGCTGGGTTTGGCAACGACGCTCCTCATGGCCCGGGCCGCGAACCTCGGCGGCAGGATCAATCATCCGGAGATCAGGCCCGTGGGTTCCGCCAGTTCGGTTCCGACACGCTGAGCGACGGTGCCCCCGTCAAACAAGCCCCCGCCCAGCCGCGTGAGGGCACGCGGCCTACAAAAAACCACGGGAATCACCTTGGTCTTGTAGGCCCGGTCCCCTGACCGGGTGTTCTTTGACGGGCTGCTAACCGTCCTCCGCATGACTTCGCTGGGCAGGCTGGAAGCCCGCCCTACTTTTCTTCGGCTGCGTTCGCCCACGCCGACCTTCCAGCTAGAACGCTCCCAATAACTTCGCCGCCGCGATGGCGGCGAAGACCAGCACGAGCGTGTCGAAGACCTTCTGCGGGATGCGTGCCACCACGGTCCGCCCGAGGAACAGCCCGCAGACGATGACCGGGACGAGCAGGGCGTTGAAGGCGAGCGTCGGCACGGAGATGAGGCCGAGCTGCGCGCTGAAGGGGACCTTGATCAGATTGATCAGCAGGAAAAACCACGCGCTTGTGCCGACGAACGCGTCCTTCGGCAAAGCCACCGCGAGGAGATACAACGCCATGACGGGACCGGCGGCATTGGCCAGCATGGTGGTGATCCCGGCGACGAGGCCGATCGTCCACGCGAAGCCGCGCGTGTGCGGCAATCCGGCAAAGAGGTCCGGCCGGAAGTAGCGGCCGAGCTGGACCAGCGCGAGCATCAGCACGATGCCGCCGATGACGGGATTGAACTTGGCCGCCGGAATCTGCGCATGCTGCGCCCAGCCCATGATGGCCCAGCCGATCACGACGCCCACCACGGCCGGCGGCAAGGTGCGGAGGACGTGGGGCCACTGCGCGTGCCGGCGGAACAGGACGACGGCCCCGATGTCGCCGGCGATGAGCATGGGCAGCACGACCCCGGTGGAGGCGAGACCGGGGAAGAGGTTGGCGAAGATGACGACGTGGAGCAGGGAGATGCCCGGCAGCCCGCTCTTCGACACGCCGATGCCGATGGCGGCAATGACGGCGAGCGTCCACTGGAAGGCGGTGAAGTCCGGCAACATGTCAGCGGGACACTCTCACGCTCAAGCTGGTTGATCCACCTTGAAGGAATGGCCTCAAACGAGTTTCAACATGGACAACAACCTGAACAGGTTTTCCGTTGCCCAGCAGTGAACCGCCCAGAACTTCAGGCTTACGGGGCAGACTACTACTTCTTCTTCCCCGGCGCAGCTGGCACAGCATTGGTCGCCGGGGCGGGCGGAGGCGGGGGCGCGAGTTTGTCGATTTCCTTCTGCCAGGCTGAGGCGAGGTCCTTCTTGCCCGCTTTGTCGGCGAGCGGCTGGGCGGTGCGAAGGACGCCGAGGCGGTCGACGTAGTCGGGGAAGCTCTTGAGGAAGTCGGCGTAGGTGTCGACGGCCTCGTCGGTGCGGGCGGCTTCGGTGAGTTTGGCCACAAGCCCGAGCTTCAGCCGGATGGTCTGCTGGAGGCTGGGGTTCTGCTTCAAGGCCCGCTGCCACGCGTCGATCGACGACGAGGGTTTGCCGAGCTGCTGGTAGAGGTCGCCGAGTTTCTCCAGGAGCACGGCGCTGTTCGCGAGGAAGGGATTGGCCTCGAGCATGGCGGTCACTTCGATGAGCGGCTTTCCGGAATCGGAGACGCGGTTGACGAGGCGGAGCACGGCCCATTCGGCGCCGGGTTTCTTGTCCCGGATGGTTTCCTGGATCTGCTGCATGGCGTCCTCGCGGAATGGCCGGTAAAGCGGGTCGCCGACGACGGCGGTCATCCAAGAATACTGCAGCATCGACGAGTAGGCGGCCTCGCCGAAGGTCATGCCGCGCCCGAAAAAGTTGGCGAAGAAGACGCCGACATCCGGCGTGCCGGAGAGATACGGCTCGTCCACCGAACCCATCGTGCAGGTGGCTCCGGCGGCCAGCAGCGGCGCGACCCAGTTGCGGCGCGGATCACGCACCGTCACGGCGCTGCCGGAATGGAGATGGTAGGCGAACGCGCCGGGCACGAACTCGACGACGGCGCGGGTGAAGGGACCGGACACTCCGGCGTCATACCAGCCCGCATAAAACGCAATCGCGCTCATCGGAAACGACACGGGGAAGGTCTCAGGCCTTTCGTCGTGGATGGTCTCGAAGCCGAGCTCCTTGGAGACGGTGGCGGCGAAGCGCATCCAGTCGTCGCCCATCTTGTAGGCCCCGTCGCGGATGCTGCGCGAGTCGATGTAGACCCGGCCCCAGAGCCCGTTGGTCTCTGCGGCGATGGCCTTGTCCACCAGGCTGCGGGCGATGGCGGGTGAAGGGCCGTCGAGGCGGGCGACCATGAGGATGCCGTTCGTGGGATGGAACACGGCGCCGTTCGTCGCGCGGTAGAGCTGGTTGTTCATCCAGCCGACGATGGGGAGCTTCAGGTCCAAGAGCGGCAGGGTCGCGAGCTCGTTTTCCACGGCGGCGGTGTTCTTGCGGAGGGCTTCGTTGATCTGCGGGGCGATGGCTTCCTCGATGGACGGATCGTTCTGGATCCGCAACGGCACGCCGTAGGAAAGGACGACGTAGCGGATGGGGGACTGGACCACGTTCCAGAACGACTGGACCTGGCTGAGGTTGGTGTTGTTGACCGACTGGCGGCGGATGGTGAAGAGCTTCTCGCTCTCGAAGAACCGCCAGAGCGGACGCTCAAGATCCCGGCGGTAGTCGGCGCGCGAGATGTCCTCGCCGGTCGGCAGCGACAGCCCAATGATCTGCCTCTTCGGCACGCCCCGGCGTTCGGCGTAGTGTTCGGCGATCTCCTTCGACTCCTTCACGTTCCGGTTGTAGACGATGACCATGGATTCGCCCGGGGTCGCGGCGTGCCCCGGCAGGACCAGGGCGGTGAGGGCGAGGAGGATGGTTCGTGCAGTCCATCGACCCAAGCCCAACGCCCCGACCCTCGCGGGCGTTCGATTACAACCGCGACGCGATGGCCGGGTTAGATGCGGCGCATCATTAGGCATCACGTCCAAGTCTCCGTAAAATCTCTCTGCGATCATCAACATCAAGCCCTGCAAGAACGGCGTCTTGTGTCTCTCTGTCAGCGTCCGCCAAATGACGAACCAGCTGCGTCTTACGATGGCGAACCCACAGCCATGTGACAACGAACGCTGAAACAACCAAAACCGCCAATCCAAACCTGAACGATCTGCCAATCCAAAACGCTCCGATGTTGGCGATCGCTACCAAACCTAAACCGAACAATAGGCCGCCCCATTTTGTGCTCATGGTGTAGTGATGCCTAACCAGTCTCCTGAATTGCACCCGGACTTGGTGTTCTTCGTGTCCTTCGTGGATGCAACACCTCTTGGCCCGGCGAGGACGACCGACATGCGGGGATTCGGTTTCACGGTCACGGGGAAATCTGCACGCGAAGGCCGTCGTGGGCGAACGTCACCGTTTCGGGAAGTTCGGCCTGGGCGATGTCGTGGTCGTAGTCGTGCGTCAGGTGGGTGAAGTAGGTCTGGTCCGCGCGGATCCGACGCGCGGCCGTGAGCGCCTCGTCGAGGCACATGTGCGTGGGATGCGGCGCGAAACGCAGAGCATCGAGCACGGCCACCTGGACGCCCTGGGTGAGACCGACGGCTTCGTCGGTCACTTCCTTGCAGTCGCTCATGTAGGCCAGCCGTTTCACGCCGTTCTGTTTGAAAAGATAGCCGACCGTCTTGATCCGGCCATGAGGCAACAACATCGGCACCACTTCCAGGTCGCCCAGCAGGAAGGGCCCGTCGACGATGCGGGGATCCGGATGGAAGTAGCCTTTCGGCACCGGGCGATCCTCGAAGGCATAACGGAAAACGCGCCGGAGATCGTTCATCGTCGGCTCATTGGCGTAGACGGGGAGCGGTTGGCCGTCCCGCAGGTCGCAGAAACGCCGGCAGTCGTCGAGGCCCATGACGTGGTCGGCGTGCCCGTGGGTGAACAGGACGGCGTCGATGTGGCGGATCTTTTCCCGGAGAACCTGGAGCCGGAACTCGGGCGTCGTGTCGATGACGAAGCGGATGGCATCCGTCTCCACGTAGATCGAGGGCCGGGTGCGGTGGTTCTTCGGATTGGCGAGGAAGGATTCCGGGTAGTCCACGCCGATCATCGGCACTCCCTGCGAGGTGCCGCTGCCGAGGAATAGGAACGAGAACGCCATGTCGGGTGGAGCATCGGAGCAAAAGGAATGTCGGGCAATGCCGCAGCGGCGTTCTCCCCTGCGTCCGCCGTCCGCTTGCATCTTGGGCGGTCTCCACCAAAACTCCGCGGTCGCCGATGCTCACCACGCTCCGCATCAAGAATCTCGCCCTCGTCGCCGATCTGACGCTGGACCTCCAGCCCGGCTACAACGCCATCACCGGCGAAACCGGCGCCGGCAAGTCCGTCATCATCGGCGGCCTCAACCTGGTGCTCGGCCAACGCGCCGACCGCACGCTGATCCGTTCCGGAGCCGACGCCTGTTCCGTCGAGGCGGTGCTCGACGTTTCAAGGCTCCGCTTTCCCCTGAAGTCCTTCCTCGAAGAGAACGGCCTTGAGCCTGCGGAAGGCGGCCAGCTCGTCCTTAAACGCACCTTCACCGCCGCGGGCACGAACCGCCAGTTCGTCAACGGCTCGCCCACGACGCTCGGTGTGCTGGCCCAGCTCGGCGAGGCGTTGGTCGACATGCACGGCCCCCACGACCACCAGTCGCTGCTCCATCCGGCGCGGCAGCTTGAGATCCTCGACGCCTTTGGATCGCTCGACGCGCTTCGTGGCGAGTTTGCCGCGCTCGTGGCCAGACTCTCCGCCGTCGAAGCCGAGAAGGCCGGACTGATCGTCGATGAAAAGACCTACGCCCAGCAGGTCGATCTGCTTCGTTTCCAGGTCCACGAGATCCAGGGCGCGCGCCTGCAGCCCGGCGAAGAGGAGGCGTTGACCGAGGAACACAACCGCACCAGCAACGCCGCGAAGATCCTCCAGCTTTGCCAGACCGGGCTGGGGCTCATCGGCGAGGATGAGGCCTCCATCATGACGCAGCTTGGAGCCGTCGGCCGCCAGCTCCAGGAGCTCAAACGCATCGACCCCGCCGGCGGCTGCATCCTCTCGCTCCACGAGCAGGCCGTGCAGGCCGTCCGCGACGTGCAGAGCGATCTGCGCGGATACGCCGACGGCGTCCAGCTCGATCCGGAGCGGCTCACGGCCCTGGAAGAGCGGCTCAATCTCGTCCACACCCTGAAGCGCAAATACGGATCGACCGTCGACGACATCATCGCCTTCGGGGAAGAAGCCCGCATCAAGCTCGAACAGCTCGAACAGCGCGACGCGCTCGTGGCTGGGTTGAATTCCGAACGGAAGAAGCTGCGCGACGGGCTGACGACGCTCGGAGCCAAACTTTCAGGCGAACGGAAGAAGATCGTTCCCAGGCTGGCAAAAGCCGCGATGGACCAGCTCCAGGACCTCGGCTTCAAACAAAGCCACTTCGACGTCGCGCTTGCTTCGTCGGCCTTGCCCGACAACGGACCCGTTCCGGCCAGCGGATTGGATTCGATCGAGTTCCAGTTCGCGCCCAATCCCGGCGAGCCGCCCCGTCCCTTGCGGGCGATCGCCTCGTCCGGGGAGATGGCGCGGGTGATGTTGGCCTTGAAGACCGTGCTGGCGGCGGAGGATTCCATCCCCGTCCTCGTGTTCGACGAGGTGGATGCCAACGTCGGAGGAGAAACCGCTTCGGTCGTCGGGCAGAAGATGCGGCAGATCGCGGCGCAGCGGCAGGTCCTCTGCATCACCCATCTGCCCGCCGTCGCCGCCAGCGCCGACGCGCATTACGTCGTCGTCAAGTCCGTGAAGGAAGGCCGCACGATCTCGGAGATCACCTTGCTGGACCGGCTTGAGCGCGTGACCGAGCTGGCCCGGATGCTCGGCGGCCAGTCCGATGCGGCGCGCAAACACGCGGAAGCCTTGTTGAAGTGACGGGCCGACAGGCCGCTGGTTTGGGCGAGTGGAATTCAGGGCGCCGGCGGGCTCAAGCCGGCATGGAATCAGGACGATCTCTGTCCCGTATGCGGAACCATTTTCCCGGGGTCCGGCCTGAATGACAGGCCTTCGGAACGGGTCCGCTCGGCGATAAAAAAATGAAGCGAATAGGGTTCTTCATCCGGCTGCTGGGCTTTGGGGCTCTCCTGATCGTTTTGTCCCTGGGCATCGCCGCGTTCGTCGCCTACCGGAACAAGAGCGAATACATCGAGAAGAGCATGGCGGCGGAGCTCCTCGCCGTCGTCAACACCGCCGCCCCTTTGATCGACGGAGACCTGGTCAACGTGGTGCGGTCCGACCTCAAAGGCGGGATCGTGAACGAGGACGAGTTCAATCAGATCCGGTCCAGCCTGTTGTCGATCAAGAAAGCCAACAAGCTCACGGCCAAGCCGGGAGTGAGCCCCATCTACATCATGCGGCCCGTGGATGAGCCGGGCATGTCGAACCTGCTCGAGTTCGTGGTCATGACGGACACGAACCAGGCGGGTCGGTTCTACGTCGGCAACACCTACCCCTCCCGCAGGCACAACGTCCAAGCGCTTTCCGGCAGTCCGGCCTCGTCGGGGCTTTATGCCGACGAGGAAGGCGTCTGGATCTCGGCGGCGGCCCCGATCTTCAACCGGAGCAACCAGGTCGTGGCCATCGTCCAGGCGGACCGTTCGGTGAACCACTATCACAGCGAAACGCGTGCGGCGATGCTGTCGCTGGTCCCCGGCGCCCTGTGGACGGCCTTGGCCGCGCTCGTCGCCAGCTGGGCCGGCGCGCGCCGGCTTACCCGGCCGATCAACGAACTCTGCGCGACCGCCCGCCTCTACGGTTCGGGCCAGTTCGGACACCGCATCTCGCAGGGTAGGAACGACGAGCTCGGGGATCTGGCGCTGGAGTTCAACCGGATGGCCGGGCAGATCCAGTTCGCGCAGCAGACCCTCGAATCGAAGAACCTCGAACTGGCAAAGGCCCTCGACGCGGCCAACGCGGCGGGCCGGGCCAAGAGCGAGTTCCTGATGATCATGAGCCACGAGCTCCGCACGCCGATGAACGGCATCGTCGGATTCAACGAGGCCCTCTACGACACGCCCCTGAACAAGGACCAGAAGAAATCGGTCCAGGGAGTCGCCGCCAGCGCCCGTGAACTTCTTGAGCTCATCAACAACGTCCTCGACTACGCCAACCTCGACGCCGAAACGGTGAAGGCCGAGGAGCAGGGCTTCGACCTCGTCGAGTCCATGGCTGTGTTGCGGGACAAGTTCCGCAACGAGGCGCGGAGCCGGGGGCTTGGCCTGCGGCTCCATCTTTCCCCGGAAATCCCGGCGGCGCTCCACGGCGATGCGAAGAGGGTCGTGCAGGTCTTGAAACACCTCATCGCGAACGGGATCAAGTTCACCGCCAAGGGCGAGATCTCCGTGGCGGTGGCGCCCCTGAAGCTGGAGAAGAGCCGGGCGTTGATCCGTTTCGCCGTGAGCGACACCGGCATCGGCATCCCGCTCGAGGTGCACGACCGGATCTTCAAGCCCTTCAGCCAGGCCGACGGCTCCCGGACCCGGCGCCATGGCGGAGCGGGAGTCGGCCTCGTCCTGTGCAAGCGAATCACCGAACTGCTCGGAGGCGAGATCGGGTTCACCAGCGAAGAGGGCCAGGGCTCGACCTTCTGGTTCACCTGCTGGCTTCGGATCGTCGATGCGAAGCTTTCCCCAAGCCCGTCCGCCGCGTGAGGCCACGCGGCCTACAAAAAGCTTCGGGGATCACCCTCGTTTTGTAGGCCCGGTCCCCCGGCCGGGCGTTCTTTGACGGGCTGCTAATCCCAAGTCCCTCCGCGCCGTCTCCCTCCATGCAAACGCTTCTGAAGGCCCAAGGAGGCCTCGTCGTCCAAAATGGGCCTTTGCACGTATGCGTATGATTAAATACTCTGCTGGTTCGTTCGAATGAAGAATTTCCTGATCGTTCTCCTGGTCGTCGTTGCGCTGGCCGTCGGCGGCGTCTTTGCGTGGAAGAAGTTTGGCCCGGAACCCCAGGCCGCCTCGGCGGTCAATGTCCGGGCGACTACGGCCGTGGCCGAGAAGCGCGACATCAAGTTCTTCGTCAACGTCGCCGGCGACATTGGCCCGGCCGAGCAGGTTTCCGTGCGGCCGGAGGTCAACGGCAAGATCGACTCCCTGCCGGTCGACATCGGCGACGCGGTGAAGAAAAACCAGATCCTCTTCACGCTCGACGACAAGGATCTCCAGACCGAGCGCTCGCAGCGAGTAACCGAGATCGACGGGGCCAAGCTCAGCCTCAAGGGGGCGCAGGTGAACCGCGACCAGGCCAAGCGCAACTTCGACCGCGCCCAGGAGCTCTTCGACGGCAAGCTCATCTCGCAGGAGGTCTTCGAGGAATCGCGGACCGAACACGAGAAGGCCAAGAACCAGGTCGACCTCGCGCAGAACTCCCTCTTCCGCGCCAACACCGCCCTGACCCAGGTCGACGAGCGTCTGACCAAGACCAAGATCCAGGCCCCCTTCGACTGCACGATCCTGACCCGTCCCGTCTCCGTCGGGCAGGCGGTCTCGGGTTCGGGAGGCTTCAACAGCGGCACCGAAGTCCTCACCATCGCGAACCTCCAGGAGATGGTCATCAACGCCCACGTCAACCAGGTCGATGTCACACGCCTCTTCATCAACCAGGAGGTCGAGATCAAGATAGACTCCGTGCCCGGCCTCGAGATCAAGGGGGCGGTCGACCGCCTCGCGCCGCAGGCCACGATCAAGAACGGCATCAAGGGATTCGCCTGCCGCATCCAGCTCAAGGCCCCGGACAAGCGCGTCCGCCCGGGCATGACGGCGAACATCTCCATCCCCGTCGCCTCCGCCGGGAACGTCGTTTCCGTGCCGCTTTCCGCCGTCTTCTCCGAACAGGGCGAACGCTTCGTGTATGTGAAGAAGGAGGACGGCTCCCTGGAGCGCACCGTCGTCCAGATCGGCGTCTCCGACTTCTTCTTCGCCGAAGTGGTCAAGGGCCTCGCAGGTGGGGAGGAAGTTTCACTGGAGGGGCCCGATGCGAAGACGCAGGGCGGCAAGGCTACCGGGGCACATGGCGGATCAGGCAGGCCCGGCACGTCCGGTGGCGGCACGAACCGTTCTTCTTCCACCGGCGGCCCGCGTGCCGGCCATTGAGCGGCGAAGCCAGGAATCCACGCCATGGCCCTCGTTGAACTCCGCAACGTCAGCAAGATCTACCACCTCGGCGGCGAGGAGATCCGCGCGCTCGACGACGTGTCCCTCGACATCGAGGGCGGCGAATTCATCTCCATCATCGGGCCGTCCGGTTCCGGCAAGTCCACCCTGATGCACATCCTCGGCTGCCTCGACCAGCCGTCGAAGGGCACGATGACCCTCGATGGCCTGAACATCCACGAGGCCAGCCCGAGGGCGCTTGCCGGCATCCGCAACCGCAAGATCGGGTTCGTCTTCCAGTTCTTCAACCTGCTGCCGAAGCTCAACGTCCTGCAGAATGTCGAGCTGCCCATGATCTACAGCGGCGTCTCCGGCCGCGAACGCCGCGAACGCGCCATGGAGGCGCTCAAGATGGTCAAGCTGGAGGACCGCAAGGGCCATCGGCCCATGCAGCTCTCCGGCGGCCAGCAACAGCGCGTCGCCATCGCCCGGGCGCTGGTGAACAGCCCGCGCATCATCTTCGCCGACGAACCGACGGGCAACCTCGACACCCACACCGGCGAGGCGATCCTCGAGCTCTTCCGCTCCCTCAGCAAAGAGGGCCGCACCATCGCCCTCGTCACGCACAATCCCGAGATCGCCGCCGTCACGCCCCGCCGCATCGAGATCCGCAACGGCAAGATCTCCGACCACGTCGACCCGAAGCTGGCGGGTTTGAAACATTGACCGCAGAAGACGCGGAACAAGCAGAATGGAACCAGAGAAGACCAAAGAATTTCCGCTCAAGGACGAGACCTACAAGGTTCTCGGAGCGTGCTTCGAGGTCTATCGCGAGAAAGGCTGTGGCTTTCTTGAACCCGTCTACCATGGCTGCCTTCGGCACGAGTTCGACATTCAGGGGATTCCTTCTGTCCACGAACCCAAGCTCGAACTCAGCTACAAGGGACGAAAGCTGGACCAAACCTACAACCCCGATTTTCTCTGTTTTGGCCAGGTCGTTATCGAAGTCAAAGCCGTCAAGGAACTCGCGGATGAACACCGCGCCCAAGTTCATAACTACCTTAAGGCAACCGGCCTAGTCGTCGCGTTGCTCGTCAATTTCGGACACTATCCGGGTTTGGAATACGAACGCATCGTCAGGACAAAGCCTTCTTCTGCTTAGTCTGCCTTTTCTGCGGTTAAACTAAATGGATCTCTGGAACGCCATATCGGTCGGTCTGAAGGAAATCTGGGCCCACAAGTCCCGGTCACTCCTCACCATGATGGGCATCATCCTCGGCGTGGCGTCGTTGGTGGCCATGTCCGCGCTCGTGAAGGGCATGGAAAACGGGATGAAGGAGGCCCTCATCCAGATCGGCGGCCTCGAGCGCGTCCGCATCCAGGACCAGGACATCCCGGCGGAGCAGGCGCACCTCGCGGACCAGGCCGTCGGCAGCACGATGGACGACATTAAGGCCATCCAGAACAACGCCACCTACGTCAACCTCATCACCCCCGAAGTCCGTCTCCGAGGCGTCGCCGTCAGCCGCCAGGGCAAGACCACCTACCCGTTCATGCTCTTCGGGACCTGGCCCAACTATCTCGAGATCGGCCAGCACACCGTCGAGCACGGCCGGATGTTCAACGACATCGACGACGAGGAAGGCCGCTCCGTCTGCGTGATCGGCACCGGCCTCCGCGACGAGCTCTTCGGCAAGCCCGGGGAGACAGGCCGCCCGGTCATCCCTCTGGGCGATGTCATCTACCTCAACAACCAGCCGTTCACGATCATCGGGATGTTCGAGCACTACGAGAGCGAGCAGGACAGGAAGAAGCGCGAATACCTGGAACAGAACCCCGAGCTCAAGGAACAGAAATCCGGACGCGGCAGCTTCGGGGGACGCGGCGGCTCCTCCTTCGTCTACTACATCAAGAACCACACCATCCTCATGCCGCTCAACACGGCCATGATGAAGTTCCGTTCCGCCACCGGCACGAACGGCGTTCCCGACTACCGCCTGTCCTCGATCAGCGTCCGCATCGACAGCATCGACTACCTCGACAAGGCCCTCGCCCAGCTCAGGAACATCCTCATGAGCACCCACAAGGGCATCGAGGACTTCAGCTTCATGACCCAGGAAGACTGGGCCGACCAGATCAAGGTCAACATCCAGAACCAGCGCCTGAGCGGTGGCCTCATCGCCGCGATCAGCCTCCTCGTCGGCGGCATCGGCATCATGAACATCATGCTGGCCAGCATCACCGAGCGGGTCCGCGAAGTCGGCCTGCGCAAGGCCGTCGGCGCGACCGGACCCGACATCTTCATCCAGATCCTGGTCGAGAGCACTTTCATCGCCCTCATCGGCGGCGTGGCGGGCCTGTTCGCCAGCGTGGCCCTGGTCGAGGTTCTCATCCTCATGTCCCCGACGGACAACACGCCCGTGGTCACGGTGACCGCACTCGCCGTCGGGTTCGGCGCGAGCGTCATGATCGGAATCCTCGCCGGCCTTTATCCCGCCTGGAAAGCCAGCCGGCTGGAGCCCATGCAGGCGCTGCGCTACGAATAGACGCCCATGCTCCTCTTCAACGCCATGCTCGTCGGGCTCAAGGAAATCTGGGCGAACAAGTTCCGCTCCATCCTGACCATGCTCGGCATCGTCCTCGGCGTCAGCTCGCTCGTCGCCATGTCCGCCGTGACCAAGGGCATGGAGAACGCGATGAAGGAATCGCTCATCGCCATGGGCGGCCTCGACAAAGTTCTGACCGAGGAACGCGAAATCCCGGCGGAGCAAAAGCACCTCGCCGACCAGGCGCCTGGTCGCACGATCCGCGATGTCCGGGCGTTGAAGGCCAGCGCACCGCTGCTTCGCCTCATCTCACCGGAAATGTCCCTTCGGCGGGCCTATCTGACGCGCGGTGACAAGACCACGACTCCGGCGGAGCTGGCGGGAGTGTGGCCTGCGGTGCTCGACATGAACCTCCACGTCCTGGAGCACGGCCGGTTCTTCAACGACCTCGACGAGGAGTTGGCCAACCCGGTCATCGTCATCGGCACCGGCATCCGCGATGCCCTCTTCGGATCACCCGATCAGACCGGCGGCGAACCCGTGATCCCGATCGGCGAGGTCATCAGCCTCAACGGCCAGTCCTTCACCATCGTCGGCATGTTCCAGCACTACGAGGGCGAGCAGGACAGGAAGATGCGCGAGGAGATGGAACGCCGGCGCAAGGAAGCCATCGCCCAGGGCGGCGTCCAACGCGTCCGGGGCTGGGGCGGCGGCCGTCGTGGCGGCATCTTCTGGATGAAGAACAACACCGCCTACATCCCGCTCAACACGATGATGCTCCGGGTCCGCGCCGCCAGCGTCCGCGAAAGCGCGGCGGGCGAGCAACTGACCGACATCGACGTGAAGGTTGCGAGCCTCGACAAGATCGACGCCGCGTTGCAGCAGGCCAAGAACGTCATGATGATCACCCACAACGGCGTCGAGGACTTCGGGTTCTCCACGCAGGAGCGCGCGGTGGAGGACATCAATACCCGGATCAAAAGCGCGCGGCGCAGCGGCGGCATCATCTCCGGCATCGCGCTCCTCGTCGGCGGCATCGGCATCATGAACATCATGCTCGCCAGCATCACCGAACGGATCCGGGAAATCGGCATCCGCAAGGCCATCGGGGCGACCACCCTCGCCGTCTTCCTCCAAGTGCTCATCGAAAGCGTGGTCATCTCCGTCCTCGGAGGAATTGTCGGGGTCGTTGCTTCTTACGGGTTTGTGGAGATCCTCGCCCAGCTCACGCCCAGCCAGACCACGCCCCATGTCACGGCGGCGGCTCTGTTGATGGCCTTCTGCTTCAGCGCCGGCCTGGGAATCCTCGCCGGTTTCATCCCGGCCGTGAAGGCCTCCCGCCTCGATCCCATCCAGGCGCTGCGTTACGACTGACGCCGGTTCATCGGCATCAATCCGGGCGAAATGTTCTGCCGGAAGCCGGTTGGTCCGTCGTCAGCGGAACCCCACCCCTGCCGCGCGCGTGTGGCCGTGTGCCTGCTCCTCCACTCCGTTAACACTCCGCGCGACCAATCCCCCACCACACTAAACATTCCGGACCAACCACCACCCTCTTGACTACCCTCATAGGCGCTGCAATGCATGGTTAGCACATGGTCAATATCCTCTCAAATGCCAAATCCCTTGTGTGAGAAAGAATGAGAGGACACACAGGACGATAAAGCCCCCTCGAACAATCACTAAATCAACCTTGGTGGGCGCTGGCGCGCGACGCCAGAGAATGACGCCGACACCAACCCAAAAAGCCGCGAACGCGTAAAAACAACTCTGAGCAACAGCCCCACCGTCGAGAATCATGCCCGCCAAAACCATGATGACGCTCTGCTGCACAAACGCAGAAAGCATCGCGCTTCTCATCGTCGGGGCAATGCGCGTCATAGTTGTCATAGCGTGCGAATGTGGCCTACCGAATGAAGCTAAGCTGCAAGCGACTCAGCATGCTTACAATATAGCTTGGTCTCCCAGAGCTTGTCAGCTTCAGCGCATGGTTCGGATGCACGGCTCCGCGGTGTCCCTGCCACAACGGAAGGCGGAAGCGGTGCAACGTCCTACTGCCAAATAGCCCGGTTCGCCGGTTCTGCCCATGAAATTATAGCGGATTATGCCGTGTCATCTGAACATTGGTCTTAAGCCAAAGTGGGCAGCCATTCTTCAGTGCCCAGTCCCTTGGCTCTTGTCAGCGATTAAGAACGAGCCACGGCATCTGGCCAGCCGGAACATGCGGACCGATCCCGCCCAGTCGCCCATGGCTTCAGGCCCAGCAGTGCCATCCTACTTCCGCTTCTTGTCGTATTGGTCGGCGAAGATCTTGGCCTCCGTCTCGGTGATCTTCCCGTCGCGGTTCGTGTCGCAACGGCCGACGGCTTCGTTGAACGCGGCGCCCTCGCCGGTGACCGTCCGGACCTTGTGTTCGAAGACGATCGGGATCTGCACCTTGGTGCTGTCCTCCTGCCGGCCCCGGCGGAAGTTCGTCCTGCTCAGCGTCTCGTAGAAGAGCCGCCCGGCCGTGTCGTTCTCGAAGCTGACGGGCACGCGCTCCGCATCCTTCACGATCGTCTCGTCATGGCTGATGCAGCCGGAGCAAAGCAGGGCGACGCCGCTGATTGCGGTGAAAAAGAGACTCTGGAGTTTCATCGTTGCGGAATGACAACCCCGAACGGGTCCGCCCGGTTTCAGGAATCTTACAGGGTCACGCCGTGGAGGAACTTGTGGGCCGCGGCGATGAATCCGGTGAAGAGCGGGTGCGCGTGGTTCGGCTTGCTCTGGAACTCCGGGTGGAACTGGGACGCGATGTAGAACGGGTGCTCCTTGATCTCGACGATCTCGACCAGCTTGCCGTCGGGCGTCACGCCGCTGAGGTCGAAGCCGGCCGCCTGGAACTGCTCGCGGTAGGCGTTGTTGAACTCGTAGCGGTGGCGATGGCGTTCGTGGATGACGAAGGCGCCGTAGAGGTTCATCGCGTGACTGCCCGCCGCGAGCTGGCAAGCCTGCGCGCCGAGCCGCATGGTGCCGCCCTTCTTGTCCACGCCCCTCTGGTCCTCCTGCAACGCGATGACGGGATGGGGCGAAGCGGGGTTGAACTCGGTGGAGTGCGCGCCCGCGAGTTTGAGGACGTTGCGGGCGAATTCGATCGTGGCGATCTGCATGCCGAGGCAGAGGCCGAGGTAGGGCACCTTGTGTTCACGGGCGTATTGCGCGGCGAGGATCTTGCCCTCGATGCCGCGTTCGCCGAAGCCCCCGGGAACGATGATTCCGCCCAGGCCCTTGAGCATCTTCTCAGCGCCCTGGCGCTCGATGTCCTCGGCGTCGAGCTTCACGATCTCCACGCCGCAGTCGTTGGCGATGCCGCCATGGATGATGGCCTCATACACGGACTTGTAGGCGTCCTGCAGCTCGATGTATTTGCCGACGACGCCGACGCGCACGCGATGCTGCGGGGCGATGAGCTTGCGGATGATCTCCTGCCAATGCGCCATGTTCGCCACGGGGGTGGTGAGGTGCAGCAGTCGGCAAACGAGGTCGTCGAACCGTTCGCGCTGGAGCATGAGGGGAAGCTCGTAGATGGAATGGTCCACGTCCTTCACCTCGATCACGGCCTCGACGGGGACGTTGCAGTAGAGGGAGACCTTTTCGCGCACCTCCTTCTGGAGCGGGTATTCGCAACGGCAGGCGATGATCTGCGGCAGGATGCCGATCTCGCGGAGCTTGGCGACGGACTGCTGGGTGGGCTTGGTCTTGAGTTCGCCGGCAGCCTTGATGAAAGGCACGTAGGTGACATGGATGAAGAGGACGTTGTGCGGCCCGGCATCGAGGGCGAACTCGCGGATGGCCTCCAGGAAGGGCAGGCCCTCGATGTCGCCGGTGGTGCCGCCGATTTCGGTGATGACGACGTCCGTCTTCGTGTTCTCACCGACGGCATGGATGCGGCGCTGGATCTCGTCGGTCACATGCGGGATGACCTGCACGGTCTTGCCGAGGTAGTCGCCGCGGCGCTCCTTCTCGAGGACGGTCTGGTAGACTTGGCCGCTGGTGAGGTTGTTGAGCCGGGTGAGCTTCGTGGAGGTGAAGCGCTCGTAGTGGCCGAGGTCGAGGTCGGTCTCGGCCCCGTCGTCGAGCACGTAGACCTCGCCATGCTGGTAGGGGCTCATCGTCCCAGGATCGACGTTCAGGTAGGGATCAAACTTCTGGAGCGTCACCTTGAGGCCGCGGTTCTCCAGAAGAGTCCCCAGAGCGGCCGCCGTCAGTCCCTTGCCGAGGGAACTGACCACGCCGCCCGTGACGAAGATATATTTCATGGGCTGACAGCTTCCCGGCACGGGCGAGGGAACGCCAAGAGGAAAATGCGTTCCGACAGGAAAGCCCTGAAGCCGAAGCCGCGTAGGCCGGGCGTCCGCGCCCGGCGAGTGGGTGCTTCAGCGGGAAACATCGAACATCGAACATCGATCTCATTCTCGCCGGGCGCGGACGCCCGGCCTACGCGGCTTCGTCATTGTCCGGCGCGCAGCAGCCGTTCGACGCGCTCAACATCCGCCGGCACGTCCACACCGACGCTGTCGTAGTCCACGGTGACGACGCCGATGGCCACGCCGTGTTCCAATGCGCGGAGTTGCTCGAGCTTCTCGGCGTGCTCCAGCGGGGAGACGGGATGCTTCACCAGGTCCAGCAGCGTCTGGCGGCGAAAGCCGTAGATCCCGAGATGCTTCAGGAAGGGGAAGGCGGCGAGCTGCTCGGCCGAAGGCTGGGTCGCGAAGTCACGCAGGTAGGGAATCGTCCGGCGGGAGAAGTAGAGCGCGCGCCCATTGGTGCCGACGACCACCTTCACCACGTTCGGGCTGTCGTATTCCTCGACCGACCGGACGGGCGTGGCGGCGGTGGACATCTCGAAGCGGTCCAACGCCCCGGCCACGGCGTCGATCACCGTGGGGTCCATCAACGGCTCGTCGCCCTGGATGTTGACCACGGCGTCGCAGCCCACCCGGGCTGCGACCTCGGCGATGCGGTCCGAGCCGCTGGGATGGTCGGCGCGGGTCATCTCCACGCGGCAGAACTTGCGGGCGACCTCGGCGATGCGTTCGTCGTCCGTGGCGACGATGACCTCGCTCAACGACTTTGCGAGCTGGCAGCGTTCGACGACGTGCTGGACGAGCGGCTTGCCGGCGATGAGATGGAGCGGCTTGGCCGGGAACCTGGTGGAGGCGTAGCGGGCGGGGATGATGCCGAGGATTTTCATGTCAGCGGAGGACAGCAGGAAGGGAGAACCATAGATGGACACAGATCAACACAGATGAAGAAACGCACGGCCCGGCTCTCTTGGCAGAATCTGTGTTCATCTGTGGTTGAAGTCCTCAACCATCCACTCCGCCGCTTGGGCGAAGCCATCGACCACGACGGCGTTCTTGAGCTGGGCGGCATCCTTCTGTTCCACGTTGGCGCCGTAGCCGGTGCGGACGAGGAGGCTGCGTTTCACGCCGGCGTTCCAGCCGGCTTCGAGGTCGATGAGTTTGTCGCCGACCATGTAGCTGCGGGCGAGGCCGAGGCCGAAGGCGTCTCGGGCGTCGAAGAGGAATGCGGGCGAGGGTTTGCGGCCACGGCTGGGCTGATCGGGCGCTTCGGGCGCGGTGTAGACGGCGGCCAGCGTCACGCCGAGCACGGCGAGGTCGGCGCGGATCTTGGCGTGGACGTTCTCCACGTCGGCCATGGTGAAGTAGCCGCGACCGACGCCGGACTGGTTGGTGACCATGACGAGCACGAACCCGGCGTCCTGGAGCCGCTTCATCGCTTCGAGGGCGCCGGGGAAGTATTCCACCTCCTCCGGTTTGTGGAGGTAGTCCTTGTCCAGGATGAGGGTGCCATCGCGGTCGAGGAAGACGGCGGGTTGCCCCGGTTTTACTTCGGTCATGGGCGCGAGACTACGGGGCATCGGGTGCAAAGAAAAAGCGCGGACGTTGCCGTCCGCGCTTCGTTGATTGGAATGGCCGGTGGTGTCAGGGCGTGACGACGCGGTAGAATCCGGCGGCATCGCTGGTTGGCACGGTGTAGGTGCCGTTGCCTGACGGGAAACTCAGGCCCGAGACGATGTTGGTGAAGGAGTTGGTCACGGTCGCCGCGCCGAGCACCGAGTAGGTGGCGGACGATTGAGCGGCCCAGGTGAGCACCAGCGTGCTGCCCGCGCCTTTGGAGGCCTGGATCGAGTAGGGCGGATGCGTCACGATGTCCGAGTAGCGGGTGGGGAGGATCTGGAAGCCGGCTTTGCGGTCCACGGCCGTCGTGAGGAGGTTCTGGGAGAGGAGTCCCGTGATCGACACGGCGTTGGTCGGGATGGGTTTGCCGATGATGTCGCCGGCGCGCGCGTCGATGCGAAGCTGCAGGAGCTGGCCGAGGGAATTGGTCAGGAAGTAGTTCACTCCCGAGCCGAATACACCGCTCGCACCGATGCGGACGTTGGTGACGGTGACGAGGCTGGCTTCCAGCGCCTCTACGGAGGCGAGGTCGTTGGTGAGGGTGAACTCGATGATCTTAGGAGTCGGCAGGGCATTGCTGGACGAAAGGACGGCGATGGAGTGGAACGGATTGTTCGTCGTCATGTTGAATTCGTGGAGGCTGTTGAAGGTTCCCAGCGGACCCGTGACGCGGATCAGGTCGCCTGCCTTGGGAACGTTGGTGGAACCGCTGAAAAAGACGGCGATGCCGGCGTTGGTGTCCTGCATGTAAACCTGCACGTTGCCGAAGGTGGTCAGGTTGGTCGCCCATGAGGTGACAACGCCTTGGGCCGTGTAGAGATTCGTCGTGTCGGTTGGCAGGTAGGTCGCGTCCTGCAGGGTGCGGAGGTAGGCGATGTTCGTCACGATCAGTCCCCGGACGGTCAACCGGGCAACGGCGCTGGTGGCGAGGCCGCCCAAGTTGGTCGCGACCGCATGGTAGAATCCGGCGTTGGCATTGCTCACGGCGGTCAGTCCCAGGGTGGCCGCAGTGGCTCCGGTGATGGCGTTGCTGTTGTAATACCACTGGTAGCCCTTCGGGTTGGAGCCGGCGGCGCCGACGACGAAGCTCACGGTCGTTCCGAGGGCGACGTTGGCGCTCGCGGGCGAGGCGGTGATCGAAACGGGCGTGATGTTGGTGTCCACCGTCACGGTGACTCCACCGCTCGCGACCGGGGCCCCCACGCCAGTCACGGTCACCGTGTAGTTGCCCGTATCTCCTTCGGTCAAAATGGGGAAGATGAGCACGTTGGTATTTCCGCCGACCGAGGTGCCACCGCGCTTCCATGCGTAGGTTAGGGCTCCTGAACCATCCGCAACCACCGAGAGGGCGTTGCTGTCGCCGATGTTGCCGGCGAACCCGACCGGCGGGCGAAGGATTTTGGTGGTGACGAGGGGAGGCGCGACATCGGCGAAGGTCGTGCCGACCGCGAGGTCATCGATGAAGAACGCTCCAATCCCGGTGGTCTGCCGAAAGGAGAAGTTCGTGACGATGATGCCGGTGCCGGCTTCGCTGACCGGGAGATCCTGGTCCGATGAAGGATTGACCCACAGGTAGGCCACGTTTCCGTTCTGCCCGTCCCAGGCCATGACGACCGAATAGTTGTTGGTCAGCAACAAATCCTGGCCGAACACGGCCGCCGAAGTGTTGCCGGCCGCGCTGATCCCAAGACGATACGCTCCCGGCGCCGCGCCATTGGTCTGCGCCACAACCCGTGATCGGAAGTTGTTCCCCGTGTCGCGGAAGTGGGCGAAGTAGGAACCTGCGGCGTTAGGCAGGTTCGTGGCGTTGACCGTGAAGCGCGCGAACACGACGGTCTGCGTGGCTCCCAGCGAACGGCTGACGTCTTCCGTGCGGGCCCCTGTCACAAGCGCCCTGCCATTGACGACGAGCACCTCGTTGTTCGCCCCGCCTCCACTGTGGCTGACCCAGTTGGTCGCCGTGGCGCTGATGGAGACGTTGGTGATCGGGCCGTCGGCGTAGGTGAAGTTGTCGGAGAAGAGCAACGCGGCCTTCGACTGGAATACAATCGTCAACAGCATCAGGGCGGGGAGGAGGTATCGTTTGAGCATGGGTCTTTGATCTTATTATTTTTGCAGGCGTGGAAAGGGTCAGGGGAAGGCGGCGCGGAAATAGGGGTTCCAGATCAGGTCCGGCCGGTGGGGTTCACCGATGGCTCCACTGCCCATGCCGTTGGTCACATAGCTGCGCTGGAAACCGGCCGCGTGCCCGTCGACGAAGACCACGTTGCCGCCGGCCTTATGGCGGAAGGCAAACTGGGTATAACGCTGGGCAGGGTTGACGGAGTTGAAGGTGTTGATCGGCTTGCGCTCGTTCGGGGCGAAGAGCGTGTCGAACATGAGGACGGTGGCCGACGGCTTCTTGAGCTGGGCGATTTTTGGCATGTCCGGGTAGGCCCTCCGGTTGCTGTAGGGCACATCGTCAGTGATCTTGAGGTCGATGTTCATCACGTAGCTGAACATCCCGCTCTGGCCTCCGCCGCTCAGGACCGCGAAGTCGGGTTCGCCCATCTGCGCGGCGGTGCAATGCCAGATCTTTCCCAGTCCGCCGGGAAACGGCATCACGGTGCGGATGTCCTTACCCGGGCGACGATCGCTCCAATACTGCTGGAGCGTCCTTTCTCCAACGAGACCGGGCAGCTTGTTGAACCAGGCAAAAGGATCCCGTGGATCGCCTGTCGAAATATCCTGGCCGTTGATGTTGGTGGTTTGTGACGTTCCCCACGTCCCGTTCGCCGCCGACATGCCGTCGCGCGGGATGTAGTCTTGATTGTCCGTCGCATAGATCGTCTGGGCCAGGCCCCACTGCCGGAGGTTCGAGATGCAGTTGATCGTCTTGGCTCGTTCCTTGGCCTTGCTCAAGGCCGGTAAGAGCATGCCCGCCAGGATGGCGATGATGGCGATGACCACGAGGAGTTCGATCAGGGTGAAGGCGCCAAACAGGGAGTTTTTTGATATGGTTTTTCGCATACGGGTTCTGCGCGGAAAACGGACAGGGGTGGCTGTCCAACCGAGGAGCGGATGGTAGCTGCGCGGTCTTTTGGGGCAAGGGGCACTTGTTTACAATCTGGTCACAAAGTCTACCCGGCTGTTGTGAAAATGATACGTGTAGGTATGATGTCGGTTGCTTAACTAGTTCACTGCGCCCACATTCCTGACCGAAATCTAAATCCTGCCTGCCATGCGCGTCATCGTCCTCACCATCCTCTCCGGAGCCCTCTTTGTGACGGCTTCATCGGAAGCCCAGGGTGCAGCCAAGCCCGGTGCCGTTGACTGGCCGTTCTATCGGGGGGATGCCGCCATGTCGGGCGTCGCGGACACTTCCCTGCCTGCCAAACCGGAACTTCTCTGGAGCTTCAAGACCGGCGGTCCCATCAAGTCCTCCCCCGTCATCAGCCAAGGCCGCGTCTTCATCGGATCCGACGACGGCAACGTCTACGCGATCGGCTTGGCGGACGGGAAAAAGGTCTGGGCCTTCAAGGCCGATGCGGGCGTGGAGGCGCCGCCGGCGGTCCATGGGAACTCCGTCGTCTTCGGTTCAACCGGCACGAACGTCTTTTCGGTCAAAGCCGACACCGGTGAGAAGCTCTGGCACCACGCCACCGACGACAAGGTCATCGGCGGGGCCAACATCGTCGCCATCAACGGCGGGCTCGCCGTCCTCTTCGGCGGCTATGACAACCGTCTCCACTCCCTCGACCTCGCCACCGGGAAGACCAACTGGTCCTACGAGACCGGCAACTACATCAACGGCACTCCCGCCGTCTGGGAAGGCCGCACCGTCTTCGGCGGATGCGACGCTCTCCTTCACGTCCTGTCCGTGACCAACGGCCTCAAGATCGCCGAGGCCGATGCCGGCGCCTATGTGCCCGGCAGCGTCGCCATCAGCGACGGCAAGGCCTACTTCGGCCACTACGAGAACGAGTTCCTCTGCATCGACCTCGTGAAGACCAACGTCGTCTGGCGCTACAAACAGCGGGCTTTCCCCTACGTCGGTTCGCCGTCTATCGCGGGGGACAAGGTCATCTTCGGCGGACGCGACAAGCGTCTCCACTGCGTCAGTAAGGCCACCGGCGAACAGCTCTGGACGTTCGGCACCCGCGGAAAGATCGACGGCTCCCCCGTCGTCGCGGGCGACAAGGTCGTCGTCGGATCGGCCGATGGCCGCGTCTACCTCGTCTCGCTGAAGAGCGGCGAAGAGGTTTGGAACTACGAAGTCGGCCAACCCATCAGCAGCTCGCCCGCCGTGGCCGCGGGCAAGTTCGTCATCGGCTCCGAAGACGGCACCGTCTACTGCTTTGGGGTGAAGAAATGAGGACGCGGATTTCGCGAATTGCCACGGATTTGTCCCCAATAGGGCTGGCCCGGCGATCCGTGTTCATCCGTGAAATCCGTGTCTGAAACCCATGCCCACCAAACGCAAAACCTGGCGCGAGAAGCTGGCCGATGACAAAGGCCTGCCGAAAGTCATCAAGCTGGAGGCAGCCGCCGCCAAACGCTGGGGCGGGCGCACTATGATCATCCCCGCGCCGCGCGAAGTGGACGCGGTGATCCGCACCATCCGCAAAGGCCGCACCGCCCTCGCCAGGAAGCACGGCACCGAAACCACTTATCCCATCACCACAGGCATCTTTTCTTGGATAGCCGCGCACGCCGCCATGGAGGACGAAGCCGCCGGCAAGAAGCGCATCACCCCCTGGTGGCGCGTCCTCAAGTCCGACGGAAAGCTGAACCCGAAGTTCCCCGGAGGCATCGCCGAGCAGGCGAGGCGCTTGGCAGTTGAAGGCTTCATTGTTCCGGCCAGAGCTCGTCTTAGCCGCAAGCCGGAGGCTTGCCAGCCATTAGCCGGGGGGCGAAGAGCGGAGCAACGATACCCCCGGTCTGCTGTCCGCGGCCTCTCGCATCGCAAAGCGATGCCAGCACCAATCTGACCTCATGCCCTCCACCTTCCTCAGCCTCCACTTCCATGTGGTGTTCTCGACGAAGGACCGTCGCCCGCTCCTCCGCACCGACTGGCGGCCAGAGCTCCACAACTATCTCGGAGGAACCGTCAACGCGCTGGGCGGCATCAGCCAGATTGTCGGCGGGATGGCCGGCCATGTTCATCTGCTCTTCGGCCTGAAGGCGACCCATTGCCTGGCCGACTTCATGCGGGAGTTGAAGAAGGCGTCGTCCAAATGGATCGCCGAACGGCATGACTGGGAGTTCGCGTGGCAGGACGGCTATGCCGCCTTCACCGTCAGCGCCTCCGGCCGGGACAAGGTGCGCGACTACATCCGCGACCAGGAGAAGCACCACGCCCCGCGCGACTACGTGGAAGAGCTGCAAACCCTGCTGGAGAAACACGGCGTCACCTACGACCCGAGGTATCTGGTATGAAGACGCCCCAATCCATCCTAGCGGAACATCGCGAAGCGATGTCAGCGATTAGCCGGGGGTTGAGCGCAGCGACACCCCCGGTGGCGCGTCCGCAGGACGAACGCACCGCGAAGCCGGTGCCATCAACGCCGGAAAACCGGACGGACGCGGTTTTGGCGAAAGCCGCCCGATGGCACCGCGTCGCGGTGCGGTCCGCCGGGACGACGGACCGGGGGTGTCGTCGCTCCGTTCCTCAACCCCCGGCTAATAGATGGCAACCCTCCGGGTTGCGGAAAAGGGCCACATCCTAACTACCTATGCCAGTCCCTAACTTTCAATCGATGATGCTGCCGGTGCTTCAGGTATTGGCTGACGGCAAATCACGCCCCATCAGGGAAGTCTCCGACGCTGCGGCCAAGGCGATGGGGATTACTGATGCCGATCTGCAAGAACGGCTTCCCAGCGGGATTCAAACCAAATGGGCCAACCGCATCGCCTGGGTGGGCACGCACTTCAATTTTGCGGGATTGATCACCCGTCCGGCCCGAGCGCAGATCCAAATCACTCCGCGCGGTCTGGATGTTCTCAAAACCAACCCAAAGAGGATTGATCTAAAAACCCTCCATCAGTTTCCGGAGTTTGAGATCGCGCGAAGGAGAAAGAAGGAGGGCGACGCACCAGCGGATTCCGACGAGGAAACGATAACGCCCCCGCTGGAAGCGCTCGAGAAAAACTATGACGAACTGAGGAAAGCCTTGGCGGCAGAGCTGCTGACTTTGGTGAAGAGCAAACCTCCCATCTTCTTTGAGCGCCTCGTTCTCCAGCTCATGCAACGGCTCGGCTACGGAAGCCTGATTCCCGACGCAACAGAGCATCTGGGCGGCTCCGGCGACGGGGGAGTCGATGGTCTGATCAAGGAGGATAAGCTCGGGCTGGATGTGATCTATGTTCAGGCCAAGCGCTGGGACTACCCGGTCGGATCAAAGATCATTCGCGAGTTCTTGGGAGCATTGGATCAAGCCGGGGCCAAGAAGGGTGTCCTAATCATCACGAGCACGTTCACCAAGGATGCCAAGGCACCGCTTGGGAAGACCGACAAGAAGATCTCGCTCATCGACGGTCAGACTCTGGCCGAGCTGATGATCGATCACGACTTGGGAGTCGCGGTTGATCGGACGTTTCACATCAAGAAAATCGACTCCGACTTTTTCGAGGAAGACTGACGTATGAACACCATCACCATCGCCCCGCCGCCGAAAACCGCCGGTCCGCCCATCCAGAAGGAGACGACCGCCGGGAACTACTTCGTCGCGAACTACCCGCCGTTCGCCTTCTGGAAGGCCGAGGCGATCCCGGACTTCCACGCCGCGTTGGACCGCGCACCCGCGCCGGGCGTGCCGCTGGGGCTCTACACCCACATCCCATTTTGCCGGAAGCGCTGCCACTTCTGCTATTTCCGCGTCTATACCGACAAGAACGCCGACGACATCAAGGGCTACATCGACACGCTGTTGAAGGATCTCGCCTTCTACGCGGACAAGCCCGTCATTGGCGGACGCAAGCCGCGCTTCATCTACTTCGGTGGTGGCACCCCCAGCTATCTTTCGCCCGATCAGCTCCGCTTCCTCACCGAGGGCATGAAGCGCCAGCTCTCCTGGGACGAGGCCACGGAGATCACCTTCGAGGCCGAGCCCGGCACGCTCACCGACCACAAGCTCCGCGCCATCCGCGAGATGGGCGTCACCCGCCTGAGCCTCGGCATCGAACACTTCGACGACCACATCCTGGAGATCAACGGCCGCGCGCATCGCTCCAAGGAAGTGCAGCGCGCCTACGCCTTCGCCCGCGAGATCGGTTTCCCGCAGATCAACATCGACCTCATCGCCGGCATGGTCGAGGAGACGGAGGAGTTGTGGAAGGAAACCGTGGCCAAGGCCGTCGTGCTCCAGCCCGATTCCGTGACGATCTACCAGATGGAAGTGCCCTACAACACGGGCATCTACAAACAGATGAAGGCCGATGGCAAACTCGTCGCGCCCGTGGCCGACTGGGAAACCAAACGCCGCTGGGTGGACTACGCCTACGCCGAGTTCGAGAAGGTCGGCTACACCGTCACCAGCACGACCACCGTGGTGAAGGACCCGGCCAAGGTGAAGTTCGAGTATCGCCAGGGGCTCTTCAGCGGGGCCGATCTCCTTAGCATCGGCGTGGCCAGCTTCGGGCACCTGAACGGCATTCACTACCAGAACCACCACGACTTCCAGCCCTACGTGGACGCGGTCAACGCCGGCCAGCTCCCGACCTACCGGGCCTACGTGTTGCCCGACGACGAACGGTTCCTGCGCGAGTTCATGCTCCAGCTCAAGCTCGGCAGCGTCAGCGCAGCGGCCTTCATCCAGAAGTTCGGGACCGATCCGCGCGTGCAATTCGCCGCGCCCTTGGCGTGGATCAAAGAGCAGGGCTTCCTCGTGGAAGCCGGCGACACGATTGGCCTCACCCGCGACGGCCTGCTCCAGGTCGACCGGCTGTTGCAGGAATTCTTTAAGCCGGAGCACAGGACTGGGCGCTATGCGTGAAGCTCACTCCATGACGCTCCAATCGCTGGCCTTCCCGCTGGACGAGTTCTACGCGGTCGCCGGGCGCGCCTTGCCGGAATTGTCCGCCATCGACGGCGCGAAGATGCCCGAGCCCTACCGCTCCTTGCTCGTCCATCTCAGCGACATGACATCGACACTGGAGAAGTTCCACGGCGACCGCTTGAAGCTGGAAGTCCTCTCCAGCTGCGTCGATGGCGACATCTACCTGCGCGAGGTCCTGCTGCGCTTGGAGAAGAGCGGCAAGCCCGTCGAGTTCGGTGCGATTCGGATCCATTTGGACCGTTTCGAGTCGGAACCGCGCAAACTGATTCTCGGCGGGAAGGTTCCACTAGGTCGTGTCTTGGCCGAACAAAAAGTGCCGTTCACCAGCCGGCCGAATGGATTCTTCCACATCGTGGCCGACAGCTTCATCGGACCGCTCTTGGCCGCTGAGGAAGGCACCCGTCTCTACGCCCGCCGCAACACGTTGAGCAATCCCGCCGGCCAACCGCTCGCCGAGATCGTCGAGATCCTGCCGCTCTGAATCCTAGGGCTGCGGTGCAAGGTAGGGCGGGCTTCCAGCCTGCCCCGTGCTGACAAGAGTTCCCGGATTGCCCGGCATTCTGATCCGCCCGCACTGTTTGATTTCAGGCCGGCAGCGCCGTGGGCAGGCAAGATGCGCTGCCCTACCTTGCCGACGCCGTTCCCACTGCGTCGGCGATGTTCGCGAAACCTTCCTTCTCCATCCGTTCCCGCAGGCCGTTGACGACGGCGCGGACGATCCCAGGTCCTTCGTAGACGAGTCCCGTGTAGATCTGCACGAGCGAGGCCCCGGCCGTGATCTTCTCCCACGCATCGTGCGCGTTGAAGATGCCGCCCACGCCGATGATCGGGACCTTTCCTCCGGTCTGCTTGTGCAGATGCCGGATGACCTCGGTGCTGCGCCGGGTAAGCGGCCTGCCGCTGAGCCCGCCCATCTCGGCGTAGATGCGGTCGCGGCGCGGATCGCCGGTGTTCGGCCGGGCGATGGTCGTGTTCGTCGCGACGATGCCCGCGAGGTTCCTCGGCCCAACCAGGCCGACAATTTCGTCGAGCGCCTCGAACGTCAGATCCGGCGCCACCTTCACCAGGATCGGCCGCGCGGGTCCGCCGGAGCCGTTGATCGATTGGAGCGCCGCGAGGATCTCGTCGAGGGCCGCCTTGTCCTGGAGCTGGCGGAGGTTCGGCGTGTTGGGCGAACTCACATTCACCACGAAGAAGTCCGCCAGCGAACGCAGCAGACGGAACGAGCCGGCGTAGTCTTCGGCCGCCGTTTCCAGCGGTGTGATCTTCGATTTGCCGAGGTTGATGCCGACCGGATGACCCAGCGGCCACAGGCCGGAAGCGCGCCAGCCCGCCAACCTCACGGCCATGGCTTCGGCGCCGCCGTTGTTGAAGCCCATGCGGTTGATCAGCGCCTCGTCCGGCACGATGCGGAACATGCGCGGCGCGGGATTGCCCGGCTGCGCGTGCAGGGTCACGCCGCCCAGCTCGGTGAAGCCGAAGCCGAACTTCGGCCACATCGGCAGCGCGGCGGCCTGCTTGTCCATGCCCGCCGCGAGGCCGACGGGATTGGCGAAGCGGAAGCCGAAAAGATCGACGGGAAGGTCCGCAGGCTGGAAGAGCGAAGCGAAGGCATTGGGGAAAAGGCCGGTCCGGCTGGCGAAGCCGATCGCGCCCAAGGTGAGATTGTGGATCTCCTCCGAGTCCCGGCGGAAGAGGAACGGACGGACGAAGGTGCGATACAACGCAGGCATCTGGAACGACGTTGCCAGAGGCGGCTTCGGCAACGCATGGAAAAACTGCCGGCCCAGAAGAGCGGGCCCTTGGTCCATTTCGAATTCCCGTCCCTTGAGAAACGCCTGGAGATTCACCAGCCACAAGCCGGCTGGACCCCTGGCCAATAGGTTCATCCCGTCCTGAGCCGGACTCTTGCAGTTGAAGGACGAGCCGTGAAGCGGCCTCGGCAAGGTAGGGCAGTGCATCCTGCCTGCCCATGGCGCTGCCGGTCTGAAATCAAACAGCGCGGGCGGATCAGAATGCCGGGCAATCCGGAAACCCTTGTCAGCACGGGGCCGACTGGAAGCCCGGCCCCCTTGGACTGCTTCCGTTCTTCTTCAGGAAACGACCAGCGCGCACCGGTGGCCACCGTTGTCCCGCGTGAAGGATTCCCGGAGGAAGCCGACGATGCGGTCGCTCGCCTCCTCACAACGATGGCTCCAGCGCCGGGAACCGGTCATCTGCTTGGCGCAGCCCCGCAGCCCGGAAAACCGGACGACATCGGGGGCGGACGCGAGTTTCGCCTTCAGGTTTTCACGGAGTTTCTGGAAGAAGAAGAGTTCGCAGGCGGGACCGAAGTCGGCGGCGAGTTCCACGAGGTCCGCCTCCGCGATTTTGCGGGCCTGCTTGGCTTCAGTGGAATCGGAACCAGCGCCTTCAGCCGAACCATCGGATTTTTCCGAGTAGGAGATCTGGAAGCCGAAGCCCCGGAGGACGCGTTCCAGCGCCTGGGAGAATTCGCTGACGGAGACTTCTTCCCGGCCGAGTTCCGACTTGAAGTAATGCAGGACCGCCGCCGCCGCGCTGCGCACGACCTCGGGATCGATCGCGCCGACCACATCTCCCATGATCTCGACAGTGACCTCTTCCGCCGTGCAGGGGATCGTCAGGCCGTCGGCGGTGCGGAAGATGAGGCAATCTTCGCGCAGTCGGATCACGGGGCGCCCTCCATTTTCTGGATGGCCTGGACGAAGTCGGTCGCTTCCTGGAACCGCCGGTAGACGCTGGCGAACCGGATGTAGGCCACCTCGTCGATGTGCCGTAGTTCCTCCATGACCCGCTCGCCGATGACGACGCCGGGCACTTCGGAATCATACTTCTCGGTGATCTCGGAAATGATGCGGTCGACGACCGTCTCGATGGCCTCGGGGCTGACCGGGCGTTTCTGGCAGGCGCGCTGGATGCCGAGGAGGAGCTTGTCGCGGGAGAACTCCTCGCGCCGGCCGTCGCGTTTGATGACGAACAGGCCTTCCTGCTCGACCTCCTCATAGGTGGTGAAGCGGTGGTTGCAGCCCGTGCATTCGCGTCGACGCCGGATGACCGCGCCTTCCCGGGAGGATCGGCTGTCGATCACTTTGTCCTCCTGACAGGTGCATTTGGGGCAACGCATGGTTTGGCTGACTACACACTCTGTAGTGCTGGGGCGGAAGTAACCATACAAAGAATTGTGGCGTCAAGGAACCCGGCCGGAACGAGGGGAAATGTTGTTCACATGTGCTCCCGAGATAGGAACAGCTTCATCTTGCAGAAGATGTGTCGCGGGGCGAGCAAACCAAGAAATGCTTCCAGCGATGGAAAACTTTTCGGCAGGGCTGGAGCGTAGAACGCTGGCGACTTATCGGGCGAGAGAATCAACCGCCTCCGCCACCCTTTCCAAGATCACGTCCGCCACGAGCGGTTCGTTGCCGATGCTGGGGGTATACCAGACGAGTTTGCCGTTCTTCTCCGTCGGGTTGCGCCAGGTGGGTTGGCCTTCCTTGAACCGCTTCTGCACCACGGCTTCGGGTTCGCCCAGCATCACGGGGATGTCCTCGAAGGAGTGCAGTCCGTCGGCGATGAAGAAGGGGACCATGACGATGTTCCTCGTCTTCGCGCGGGCGTAGCATTCGCCGATCTTGGGGTCCTCCTCCATGAACGCCGCCTGCACGTCGGCGTAAACGCCCTGTTGGCGGATGAGTTCCACCTGGTGCTCGATGGCCTTGCGTGAATTCTCGCTGTTGCCGGTGCCGTGGCCGGCGATGAAGAGGGTCGTGTCGGCCGGTTTTGGTGAGCGGGGAAACGGATGCTTCTCGGTCGTCTCCCGGGCGCGCGACACGAGCACGCGGGTCATGCTGTCGTGCGTGCCGACGGGGCCGCAGTAGTAGACCTGCCGGCCGCCGAGTTCGCGGACGATGGGGGCTTGGATTACGGCTCCTTTTTCGCAGAGGCCGAGTTCACGCGGGATGACCTGCTCGGTGAAGTAGCCTTCGCTGATGAAGAGGGGAACGCAGAAGACGCGTTTGCCGAAGGCTCCGCGCAGGACGGCGCAGAAGGCCGGTTCCTGCTTCCAGAAGGATTCCAAAACCTGCCCGAAGAGGCCTCGTCGCCTCAGCTCTGCGGCGTGCTGGTAGGTCGGCGCATCGGAATCCCCGTTCAGGGTCGAACCGTGGCCCAGCAGGACAAGGGTGGAGTCGGTCAGATCAGGCAGAATCACAGGCTGAATGAGTAGCCAATCGGCCTCGCAAGAGCAACTCGTGCGGGACAGTCCCTATTCAAGGCCAAATCCGCCCGTTTTCCAATTACAGCCGGTTCTTTGATGTGCGACCAACCTTGCCCCGTGCTTGGCCGACCGCCCCTGTCGCTGAGCTTCGGGTTCCTGAACACGACCAATGAAGTGCCGTGTTCGCTGACCAGCTTCGGGAGCGTCTACTTCACGACAATCCGACTGAACACAATCGCGGCCAACGCGAACCTGCAACTCGATCACCAGCACCGGCAGACCGAGCTGACCGCGGCGAACAGCTATCCCATTTTGAACAGTTCGACCGTCGCCACGAATACGACCTACGCTGGTCGGTGGTATCGGATGTCGGCGGTCTTTTTCAATTCCAGCACCAACACGACGACCAACGCCTTCCTCGAAGGCCTCAACAGCGTCTTCTCCGCCGTCAAGCGCAAGGCCCGCGGCTTCCGCTCGACCAAGAACCTCATCACCATGCTTTACTTCACCGCCGGCCACCTTACCCGCTACCCACTGAAAACAGCGAGGAACCTCATTACTTCCCTCGATCCCGAGGATCCACTGCCTCCAGAAAAATATTATCGGACCTCGACAACCCTATGGCATTGGCTAGATTTCAGACAGATCTGACTACATTGATGGCCACAATATGAAAATTTCTCAAAAACGAGTCCGCTTGATGGCTGTTGCTGTGGCGGCGTTGTCCGCCGCTTCCGGTAGCGCGGAGACCGTCACCAACACGTTCAATTTCAATGTCGGTCAGGTCATCCCCGACAACAACCTGAGCGGGCTGGTAAAGGTGGGAGCCGTCAGCCTCCCGTCGATTCCGGCGGTTCAAGAGATCCGGGTCGGACTCAACATTTCAGGCAACTTCAACGGGGATCTTTACGCCTACATCCAGAAGGATGGCGGCCAGGCGATCCTGTTGAACCGCGTCGGTGTCGGTTCATTCAATCCGTTCGGCTACAGAGACGCGGGCTTCAATGTGACGTTCGCCGACAGCGCGGCCGCAGATATCCATGGCTATCAAACGACGAAAGGCGCACTGACCTTGCAGTTGACCGGAACGTGGCAGCCGGATGGCCGCACGATCTCTCCCACCAGCGCGCCGCAGCTATTCGACGATGCCCCGCGTCCCGCCATGCTTGGTTCGTTCACCGATGCGGACCCGTCGGGCAACTGGAACCTCTTCATCTCCGACACCTCCGCCGGAAGCACGAGCACGCTCAACAGCTGGAGCCTGCAGTTTGTGAACACGGTCGTTCCCGTGCCCGAGCCCGGAACGGTCGCCCTGCTCGGACTTGGCGTCTTTGCGCTGGTCGTGGGCTCGCGCCGCGTGCGGTCCTGAATTTTCGGAGCCTGCCTTACTGCAAGCCGGTCCGTCGAAAGACGGGCCGGCTTTTCTTTTGACCCTTCGGATCCCGCCAGCAAACTTGGCCCATGCCAGCCGTT